>JBBQBY010000621.1:0-1528 GCA_038318235.1 Caldilineales bacterium | reverse complement strand
CGGATAAAAATACGTTATCCGCGTCGATCCGCGCCAATCCGCGTCCATTTCTCCCCTGAGGAGGAACGCAATTTCACACATTGCATAAATCGGGCGATAATGATGGAGTCAAAGTAACGGATAAGACTGACTCGCCCGATTAGATGAATAACAATAAAGAGTGTACGATGAAGATCGTTTTAATTTCAACTTATGAGCTTGGCCATCAGCCTTTTGGCCTGGCCTCACCCGCGGCCAGCTTGAAAGCCGCCGGTGCCAGCGTCGTTTGTCTGGATCTGGCGGTCGAGGCACTCAACGACCGGGCCATTGCCCAGGCCAATCTGGTGGCGTTTTACGTGCCCATGCATACGGCCACGCGGATCGCGATGTCGTTCTTTGAGCGCATTCGGCGGCTCAATCCCACAGTTCACCTCTGCTGTTTTGGGCTTTACGCCCCCGTCAATGAAGCGTATCTGCGCAAATTAGGCGTGGATACGATCTTAGGCGGCGAATTTGAATCCGGTCTAGTGGCGCTCGTACAACGACTACGCGCAAAAGAGCTTGGCCCACAGCGTGAACCCGTGATTGCACTGACAAAACAGGATTTTCTAATCCCAGATCGCAGTGGATTACCGCCGTTAGCCAAATATGCGTTTCTAGATTTAGGCGACCAGCGGCAACGAACAGTCGGTTATACCGAAGCCAGTCGCGGTTGCAAACACCTCTGCCGCCATTGTCCAATTGTCCCGGTCTATAATGGCCGCTTTCGCATTGTGCCGCAGGAAATCGTATTGGCCGATATTCGCAATCAGATAGCGGCAGGGGCGCAACATATCACCTTTGGTGACCCCGATTTTTTCAACGGACCAGGCCACGCGCTGCCGCTCATTCAGGCGCTGCACGCCGAATTCCCCCAGTTGACCTATGATGTCACGATCAAGGTTGAACATTTGCTGAAACTGGCTGATCAACTGCCGGTCTTGCGCGCTACGGGTTGTCTCTTTGTCACCAGCGCCGTCGAAGCGGTGGACGACAGCATCTTAACCATTCTGGACAAGGGCCATACGCGGGCGGACTTTATCCGTACAGTGCTGCTCTTTCGCGAACACGGGTTAACGCTAAACCCGACCTTTGTCGCCTTCAACCCGTGGATCTCGCTGGCCGGTTACATCGATCTGCTGCATATGATCCGCCAGTTGGACCTTGTGGAACAAGTGGCGCCGATCCAGTATGCGATCCGCTTATTAATCCCCGCCGGCTCGCGCTTGCTCGAATTGCCCAGCGTGCAGCAGTTGGTCGGTGCGTTTGATGAAGCGGCGCTATTCTATCCCTGGGCGCACCCCGACCCGTGGGTCGATCAATTGCAACAGACGCTTCTGCAATTGGTGCAACAGCGAGAAGCGGCGGGCGAATCACGCAGTGCGATCTTTGCCCAAATTTGGCAGATGGCCTATCAAGCCTACCTGGCCGCCGAAAATCAACGTCCGGCGGCAGCTTTGGTCACGCCTTCATTAATGCAGCCCGCCTTTACACTCGTCGATGGCATCCG
>JBBQBY010000620.1:0-1946 GCA_038318235.1 Caldilineales bacterium | reverse complement strand
CAACTCGGGCCGGCTGGCGATAAAGTCGCGCATCAGTTGGATGCAGGCTGGCTCTTGCAAGATGGTCAGTTCGACGCCGCGGCTGCGCACGTACGCTTCTGGCCCTTGAAAGGTTACATTTTCGCCAATCACAACTTTGGGAATTTTATATAATAACGCGGTCCCGCTGCACATGTCACATGGCGAGAGCGTGGAGTAAAGTGTTGCGCGTTGGTAATCCTTCGCCGTTAGCCGCCCGGCATTTTCTAGACAATCCATCTCGGCATGGAGAATGGCACTGCCTTGCTGAACGCGCCGATTGTGCCCACGCCCAACGATTTTGCCGTCGATCACCAACACCGAGCCGATCGGAATGCCGCCTTCGGCCAAGCCCTGTTTTGCCTCTTCGAGCGCCGCTTGCATGAACGAATCCATCTGTTTGATTCCCTTTCTGGCTGAGGATATAATAAGCGCCTTATGCAACATGAGGGCAGCTTGGCGATAAGTTTTGTGCAGATCGACAATAGCGACTTCACCCAGATTGCGTTACACTTTGGATGCTAAATTCTACCTGGAAAACGGCTGGTTGCCAACAGGCCAAAGCCTAAAAATACGAACGGAGCAACCTGTGGAGACCGTCCAACTGGCGGTAAATGGCACTTTGATGCGCGGCTTGGAGTTAAACGGCAATTTACTCAAGGCGAATGCCCACTTTTTGTATGAAACGACCACTAGCCCAAGTTATCGGCTGTGGACGATTCAAGACCGCCATCCGGCTATGTTGCGCATGCGTAGCGGTGGTAGTGCGATTGCTTTAGAGGTTTGGGAAGTGCCGACGCCGGCGCTGGCCACAATTCTGCTTGAAGAACCGCTCGGCCTTAGCATTGGTCGGGTGACGTTGGCGAATGGCGAAGCTGTATTGGGTGTGCTCGGCGAGCCAGCTCTGTGCGAGACTGGGCGTGAAATCACTCAATGGGGTGGCTGGCGAGCGTACATTGCTAGCCCTGAATATGGTATGACAGGATAGTTGCTGCGAACTTATTTGTGTTGCTCAGGCTTCCCGATGATATGGCTTTAACAAAGCGCTGGGCGCACTGACGTTGCGTCCGGCCAGCGCCAGCGCGGCAATCGTCACCAGATAGGGGAGAGCGAGGAGGGCTTGATAGGGCAATTGAAAACCAGAAGCCTGCAAGCGCAATTGTAGGGCTTGAAAACCACCAAACAGTAATGCCCCACCCAGCACTTTAAGCGGCGACCAGTTGCCAAAGATCACCAAGGCAATGGCCACCCAGCCACGCCCAGAAATAATCCCGAAGGTAAATGCCCCCAGTTGCGCCAGTGACAAAAACGCGCCGCCCAATCCCATTAGCGCGCCACCAATTGCCAAGGCCAACAACCTGGTGCGAAAGACATTGACGCCCGCTACATCCGCCGCCGCTGGATTTTCGCCCACCGCGCGCACACGCAAGCCAAAATGGGTGCGCTTGAGCACCCACCAGAGCGCGGGTACCAGTAACATTGCTAGATAAGTGAGGCCATACTGCTCAAAAATCGGCGTGATTGGCCCCAACCAACCGGCTAGACTCAACTGGGGAAACGGCGTGATCTTAGGGGGTACCTGTTGCTCGCCAAAGATGATGCGGAAGAGATAAAGCGCCAGACCGGTGGTCAACAGGGTGATGCCAATGCCAGCGACATGTTGGTTGACACCCAGATAAACGGCCAGCAGCGCCATCAATAAACCTGCCAATGCGCCCGCTACACAAGCCGCCAGCACCCCCACCCAGAGTGAGCCGCTAAAGTAGGCCGCCACAAAACCGGTCATTGCGCCCAAGAACATGGTGCCTTCGATGCCCAGGTTGAGCACGCCAGCGCGCTCAGTCAAGGTTTCACCCAAGGCCGCAAAGAGTAAGGGCGTCGCCACGCGCAGGGTGGCGGCGAGCAGAGTGACAATCGTGATCGTGAGC
>JBBQBY010000619.1:0-2417 GCA_038318235.1 Caldilineales bacterium | reverse complement strand
AAACCAGCCCGTTACAAAAAATGCTAAACCGTTTGCGGATGAAGGAGTAATCCAGGCGAGTTTCTTCGTCTAACTGCCAGGTGTTATGGCATTCGCCCCAAATCGCGGTCTTGTACGTATTGACGGTGTGGAGCGTGATATGGGATTTATCTTTTGTTTGGGCATCAACGTCTGTTTTTTTCACCAGTATCGCGCCATCCACCTATTCCCAACCTATCCTTTACCTATTCAATTTATCCACCCCCACCATATCCACCTATGCCTCAAAACACTCTACCAGCTTTCCGCCCAAAAAACATCAGAAACCCTTCGTAAAAAAGAGTAGAACTGTTTCCGATGTTTTCGATGTCAATGTATGTTTTCATGGATCATGCGGCTCAAAGTAGCGGGCGAATTTGTCACGCAAGAAGTGGTAACTTAGCCATTCTTCGGTTGGCAGGGCCCAGACGTTGCGACACTCGGCGAGGATCACGGTTTTGTGGGCGTCGACGGTCTTGATCGTGACGACTAAGTGTTCAGCCACTTCTTGTGGGGTCTGGCCGGCGGCGAAGGCGCGTAGGACAGCCAGCTGGCGCGCGGTCAAACGTGCGATTACGGCCTGACAATGGGCGGCCTCGGCGCTGTCCAGCCAACGGGTCTGGCTGGCGATCACCTGGGTTGGGGTGGTTTGGGTCAGGGTGCGCAGGGCTGGGAAATAGGCGCCCCAGGGCGCCAATGGCACCTGAATCAGCCGCACGCCATCGGCGGGCTGCGCATGCATAATTGCGCCCTCGTTGGCCCGGGTGCGCAATGCCCGCGGCGTATACAAATGCCAAAGTCGATCATGGTGGTCGAAATGCAGGGTGGCGGCCGACATAGCGAGCAAGCCGATCAGACGGGGGCCGCCGGTGACGCACAAATGCAGCCGGCGCTGCTCATGTTTGAGTTGGGTGATCAGTTGCTGAACCGTACTCCAGGTCGCTTCGGCGTCGGCTTCGTCGGCGATTTCTGGCAGTGGCCGGCTGCTTTGGCCCACGATGACATGATGGCAATCACAAGGGTGGCCGCGATAGGCGTTGTGATGAAACTCGCCATCCAAACAAGCAAGCGCCCGTTGGAGGCGCTGTTCGTGGGGTGCGAGGTGGAGGGCAACCACTTCGTTGATCATTTCACCGCGGGCCAACAGTTGGTCGAGCGCGAAGGTTAGCACTTGGGGTTGGCCACCCAACGTGACAAGCAAGGTACTCTCTTGTGACATAGACATTCCTCTAGAAAGGTAGCTTATGAACCGTTATCCTGCTGTTGTAATTGGTGGACCGCCCCATAGCGGTAAATCGGTGTTGATCTACAGTTTGAGCCAGGCGCTGCGCAAGCGCCAGATCGACCATTATGTGCTGCGCGCCTGCCCAGATGGCGAAGGCGATTGGGCGAATGAAGCCGCTGAGATCTTGGTCCGCAAAATCCGCATCAAAGGTGACTGGTCGGCGCGCTGGGTGGAGACCATGTGCCGGGATATTGAGCAACGCCACCTGCCTTTATTAATCGATATCGGTGGCAAGCCGACCGTTGAACAGGAGCGAATGCTGGATTGCTGCACCCATTCGATCTTGCTCGCAAAAGACAATGTTACTCACACAGAATGGCAGCAACGTTTGGGTCGGCATGGTCTTTTACCCGTGGCAGCGTTGACATCCGTTGTAGAAGGTGAAAGTCATCTAACCGCTTCTTCACCGCTGGTCGAAGGGCGCATTACCGGGTTGCACCGTTCGACCACAGCCAGTGGCGTCGTTTTTGCGGCGTTGGTGGAGCAACTCGCCACTTTATTTGCCTGTGATCGGGTTGAATTACGCCGCAGCCACCTGGCATCGGCGCCGGTTGAACTGGTGATCGACCTAGACCGGCTTGCGCTTACGTTAGGTTTCGCGCAAGCTGGCAGCGAAGTGACCTGGATGCCGGAGCATTTACCTAGCGTGCTCGATTATTTACCAGCGGCCAAACCCATCGCCTTATATGGCAGAGGCGTCAATTGGTTGCATGGAGCAGCGGCGCGCCTGGCCTTCCCGGCACCTTATTATAGTTTTGATATACGCTTGGGCTGGGTGAGCGCAAAGCAGTTACGCGTTGCGGAATCAGCCCCTGATTCTCCCCTACAGTTCGAGCAGAACCAGACAGTAGCCTATACCCACTTAAAAGGCTGGCTGCCAACCAGTTACGTTGACTACAGTGAACTGGCGCAATTAGTTGTCCCACCCATTCCGCTGGACCGCGGCGTCGTCCTCAGTGGGAAAATGCCCTATTGGCTGTATACTAGCCTGGTCTTTACCTATCAAGCGGCCCCCTGGATTGCGGTCTATCAACCGCAACTAAAAGGTGCGGTCATCGTTTATACGCGCGATGGTCAGCACGCAATAGGTGCTTGTTTGTCGCTCGAATAGCGC
>JBBQBY010000618.1:0-2468 GCA_038318235.1 Caldilineales bacterium | reverse complement strand
CTGGACGCCCACGCCGCTGTACAAAGCAAAATCGGCCAGCAGTTGAAACAAGCCCAGCCAATAGCGATCGGCATACGCCGTCGTATAGGTCACATCCCCCACCGCGCCCACGCGGAAAGCCTTGTTCTTTTGTTCGATCAGCACGCTGTGCAAGTTGAAACGGCCCACCTCGATCACCGCTTCCGCAAAGCCGCGCATTTCTGCATTGAGCGTTAACGGGCTGAAGAGATTCCAACGGTCAATCAAATTGCCAAAGACCAAGCCGGGCAAGGGCAGCGGCATCTGCATTTCTTTGGACCTAAAGGCCGTTGGGCTTTGAAAGTTCAACGCAACCTTATGCCGTTGGTGGCCATCAGCGCTGGTTAATAAGTGCGCTTCAGCCAGCCGCTGATAGGTATCGTGCCCGCTCCAAGGCTCGCGACTGGGATCGCAGACCGCACCCACCACCTCGAATTGGTGATGGCCGAGGCGCCAGTGGGTGGGCGGCGCAGTCAATAACCCCTGCACCAGGGCCGCGCTCACTTGTTCCGTCAATCCCGTCATGCGCACTGTATAGATTGCCCCAGCCTGGATCCGCGCACTGCCCTGTTCGCGCTCGATTTCACCGATCAACCCCGAACAGGTCAACGGTTTCATGCCTGCGCAAGCGTGAACCTCATCACCCAAGCCAGGCTTGACGCGGCTCAGGCAAGCCAAGGTTTCGGCATAGTTGGCGCGGCCCAAATGCAGGGGTAGAGTGGCGCTCTGTTTAGCAGCAAGTTGGAGCACAATTGACACGAGCATAAGCTTTTTTCGCTACCTTTCTATGACCAATCGTTAAGTGCTTAGATCCAGCTTATTGCCCGCCGCCTGCAGGGCGCGTTGCAAAACCTGGCGGGCGTCCACCCGGATGCGCAGCGGCACCGGCGTAGCACCAGGACCGCGTTGCGCTGGATCACGCGCGGTCGTGGTATATTGCATGGCCCAATCGCAGGGCGCACAGGCCAATATCATGCCCCCGCTCATGGTGGCCCGCCCACCGGTGATATCGGCGATCACCTGAGTGGGCGCCAAACCAACTTGCGGCGCGGCCGTCATAAAGACATATTCCACGGCCGCATAGGCCGCGCCGACATTATCAGCCGGAATTTGCAGTACAGCATCAGTATGATGGACAGTAACGTTGTAAGCAAAGCCCTGGTCATGAGTCAAGATTTTGGCAAAGAGTGGGGCCAATTGCCAAGACCCTTCTTGACCCTTTTTGTCAGCCAACGGGGGCTCATCCTCGGTCGAGATCAGCCAAATATGTTGAAGAACGCCAGCCTGGGCATGGTAGCGGATGGCCGCCAGCGCCGGCTGCATGTTTGAATGTTCAAAACGCGCCAGCACCGTGGGCCAATCGATGACCGGCTGCGCCAGGGCGGCCACCAAATCGCTGCGCCGCCAATCAGCCGCGGCCGGCGCTGGTTGCTGTTGATCGGCACGGGACTGGAAAAGACTGAGGAATAAAATTAAACCCGGATAGTTGTCGGGTTTTTCGCCCGTGGTCGGGTGTGGCAAGGGTTGGCGCGGGCGTAACCAGACCCAGCCAAAGGCCACCACGATTAGGGCAAGGATCAGCAAGGGTGTGATCCAGAACCACGCCCGCGTTGCATCATACAGCGCCGAAGAGATCAGATTGAGGATCAACACAAAGCATAACACCAGGATCATCGAGCTTAGTTGCTGATTCGGGCTCATTTGCAACAACAAGGCCAACGTTTCACGTAGATTGATTTTGATGCTTTCGACGCTCATCTTTTACGCCACGGCCTCCACAAAATATAGCTACAGGGGAAATCTAGGGCATTGCCTTAACGCCGCTGGCGTGCGGCTTCGCGCAGCGCCTGTAGATCTAAAAGCTCGGCTACCTCATACTGACGCGGCAGGCGATTGGCCACCGGCCGCGTACGAACGACTGGGGGAAAGTAGCCCATCCGTCCATGCAACTCGGCCAAGAGCATGGCGGCAATAAAGTTTAATGAAGGCAGCACGACCAGGATCGGCTCGCCTTGCCACTGGGCTGGCGTTAGGTCGATCTGGGTTAATAACGCTGCCAGTTGCGGCGCAAAGGGCTGCTGCTCATCAAACTGAGTGGGCGTATCGATCGTGCGGATGATGGCTTGGCCGGTCAGCGTTTCAAGTTGCGCCGCTTGGTCGAGCGTGATGGGGTGGCTAAAGTTGAGCAGGTGCATGATTGAACTTTCGGCTGATGAATGTTATACTGTGCCAAAGAACGCGGCATGAAAGCAAGGCAATGGTGGGCAATTGACGCGCTCAAAAGATTTTTACGTTTAGACCGGATTGATTTTGTATCACCCAGAAAAGACAACTTATCTATGACCCAAATTTTAGTTGAGTTACCGGCTGCGTTAGCTGAACTGCCCCCCGTTGAACGCGATGCCTTGATTCGCGCTGGGTTGTACGAAGCGACCCGCGCGCGCCGCCGC
>JBBQBY010000617.1:0-2500 GCA_038318235.1 Caldilineales bacterium | reverse complement strand
CCGCGCGACGATTCGGGCATCTCGGCACGAGCTTTTGCCGACAGCGCGGGTAAATGGGCTTCATGTGCCATCACCTGCTGTAAATGGACCATGCGTGCGGGAGAGGCGGTATTGCGCATCACGTCTGAGTGCATGTGGTCCAGCCAGAAACGAGCATGTGAAGCGACATACCCTTCTAGATCTTTGACTTCGGCCTCGTTATTGACATGGGCGCAACAATTTAAGGTAAACATGCGGCGTTGGGTGCTGCCACCAAACGAAGCGTGCATCAAATTGTGGTTAAAAGCCACCACGTCACCGGGTGTTGATTCTAAGGCAATGCTGGGCACTTCGCTTTGCTCAATCCCCCACAACTCTTTCGCCTTGCGGGCTTGGCGGGCATCCCATTTGTCAAGCATATCGATGCGATGCGAGCCAGGGATCACGCGCAAACAACCAGTATTGCGTTGTACAGGATCTAGATAGAGTGCCACTTTTAGAAATTTGCCAACGGTGTGAAAACCATCACTGTGCCATTGGGTGTCACCGGTGTAATAGTTGCCGTCGCCGCCCACATAGTTGAAATCTTCGCCCAAGAGATCGGCGATTAAGCCTTCGATTTTGGGGTGATCAAGGAGGGTGGCAAGTTGCGGGCGCTGGTCAATAAAAGGCACAACGGTGGAGCGCTTTGTGCCGTCGTGCTGCACACCACGGTCGGTGAAGACGGCCTCAAACTCCGTCTTGATCCAGGCCAGGTCATCGGCCAGCAAGCCCGGCAAGACGAGATAACCAAAGGTATCGAAAAATTTTTTTTGTTCCTGGGTAAGTTGCATTTTTATTTCCTGTTCTTTCTATAAGTAGATGGAATCAATCCGATGGGACAAATTTTATTAGAGATTGGCGGTTTGGTTGAGCATCACGGCGAGAATGCGTGCTTCGGCCTCGGCTAGATGAATGCGCAATATCTCTTTGACGGTGACCACATCGCGTTGCGTCAGCGCATCGACAATCAGTTCATGTCGCTCGGCAAACGCGTGAACATTTTCCGAACTGACCATGCTGGCGTTGACGGCAATAAACGCATGATTAACCCCGCGCAACGTTTCCCACATCTGTAATAGTCGTGTATGTTCGGCGGCCACCACCAATTGACGGTGAAATTCGAGGTCGATGTCGGCAAATTCCTCAAAGCGCTGCTCGTCGGCGGCCTTAATCATCTGCGCCAGCGAGTCGCGCAAGTGTTGCAGCAAGGTTGGTTGTAGTTTGTCAATGCAGAGATCGGCGGCAAAACTTTCCAGTAAGATGCGTAAACTGTAGATCTCGCGAATCGTCTGAGCAGAAATGTCGGCAACAAATTTACCGCGATACGGCTGGTTGATCACCAAACCCTCTTGCTCTAGGCGGATCAGCGCTTCGCGCACCGGGCCACGGCTGACGCCTAGCCGTTCTGCCAATCCCAACTCCAGCAAATGAGTACCAGATGGCAATTGTCCCTTGATGATCGCCATGCGCAACGCCGCGAGCACGGCTTCCCACATGGGATTGTGTGGGGGGCGTCCTGTCAGAACATCTTCATTCAACTGCATGAGCCGCGATCCTCGCTTGTCGATCCACCTGTCCTATCCAGGTGAAAATCATGGACTTATGCCATTGGAATAGAGGGAGCGCTGCCATGAAAGATGCCAAAATACTCTTTGATAACGCGTTACATTACGCATAATCTGTAAACGGTATACAATATACTATACCTCTTTATTATTTTCAAGCCTCAATTATTATGCGCGCCTTGTGCCAAAAAATACGATTTGCGCTAAGTTCTAGAATCTGATATATTAATTTTACGGTTGAACTATCAGCTATCACCTTGCTGAGCGTTCCGCTGAAGTTTGTTTGAGCGCGATCTTATGCTTGTGTCCCCTAGATTGTTAGAGATATAACCCGCGCCCAGGCGGTACTCTCTACCTACCTGCGCCATGCAAAAGTCGACCTGCTGCGCTGGGTTCCCGACGCCAGGATCGGGTGACTTGTTTCCATTCGTCGAAACTGACTGTTCTCCGTCTGTTCTGGTCTTACAGATTGATAAGTTTCACCTGTTTGTAACTTTATGTAACTGGATAAGCCACCGAATCGTTCAAATTGCTTAGCAAAAAATCAGTTCAATCGGGAAAAATACCAGGCGTCATCACCGGTATTTGACATTTTATTACGTCATCTTTTACCTGATGAAATAAATGGGCAGCTCTGTTCGTGGAGGAGAATTTTTATGCAAGACAGAAGATGGTATAAACTCGGGTCCATGTTTAGTTTATTGGTGGTCCTGCTTGCCGCCTGTGCCCCAGGCGCGGCTGGTCCGGCGCCAGCCAATGGCGAAAAGCCGATCGTGCTCAATGTGTGGGTCTATCCCTATTGGAGCGGCGTCTTGGGGACAGAGGATCCGGCCAAGTCCACGCCATTGGATATTTGGCAATATATGGCCAAGGAATTTCAGAAAACCCATCCCAATGTCACCTTCAACTTTGAA
>JBBQBY010000616.1:0-2563 GCA_038318235.1 Caldilineales bacterium | reverse complement strand
CGGTGGGGATGGATTCATCGGGTTTTGCCCGCTGGGCGGCGCGGCCAGCCTTTACCTATTATCCAGCGGGCGTGATCAATCACGCCCCTACGGCTATACCCCTTCACCATCCGCTTGGTCATCCTCCTCTTCTTCCCAATCCTCATATTGCACAGGCGCTTCGCCCACTTCTTCAACGAGCAGTGGATATTCGACGTCGGCGGCATTTTTATTGATGGCGTCGACTTTCACCTTGAAGCGCCATTCATCGCCATAATCAAAGAGGTACATAAAGGTTTTGCCCTTGCGCAGGCCTAACTCCTCAAGCGTGGTGGTGCGCACATCGCCAGCAGCTTCGTCGTCATCAAATATTCCATCCGGCAAATCATCTTCATTGAGATTCAAGATCGCGTCCAGTTGACCGTCGGATGCGGTTTGCATCAGCGTATCAATGTTTGCCAGCATCATTTCGACCATAACAGCCGGCATGCCCATTTGCTGGGTAAAGGCTTGCACAAATTCGTCGCGCAGTTCAGGGTTCTCTTTCAAGGCCGCAAACATTGTGCGCAGATCCTGGGTGGTCGGTGCTTCCTCCGGGGCTTCTGGGTCCAGTTCAAGCGCACCGGCGATCATAGGCGCGCCACCCGTTTCCGCAGCCCCCAGAATTGAGAAGCCACCCCACGGCTCGGCGTCTTCCGGCAAACTATACTCGGTGGCCCTGTCCCATGCTTTGCCACTCATAAAGAACGAATAGAGATGATCGTTGTCGAAGTCATACGCCGCCTGAATCGCATTATGCAAATTTTCCAGGGTGGCTTCGGCTGGCAATTCAAGTTTGCGCCACACCCGACCGTGGCCGGGCAGCGACACATGAAAGGTGTAGGTTTTCATAGTATCTCCTTTTTTCACTGTATCCATAAATGGCCGTTTCAGCGAGCCAACGGGGCAGGTAACTCGGGCAAATAATTAATAGTTAATTTTTGCTACATTGTCCATGCGATCAACCAGGTCACAACCATCATTAACCGTTCATTATTAATTATTCATTATTAACTATTATCTTGGTCCCTCATTAAACTCTGCCAAGTGCCTACGCCGGCCCGCGTAATGCGTAGCGATAGGTATTGGGCGATTGCCCACAATATTTTTTAAAAGCCATATAGAAATTGCTGCTCGAACCAAAACCGGTCTGGATCGCGATGGTCAGGACATTGTCGTCTGTCGTAGCCAGCAGGCGTTGTGCTTGGGCCACGCGATATTGGATGGCATATTCTAACAAACTTAGCCCAAAGACGCGCTTAAACAATTGCATCGCATAGTTCGGATGCAGCCCCACCGAGGCAGAGATCGCCTCCACGGTCAAGGGTTCTTCGTAATGTTCGACGATAAATTTTGCCATCTGGTTCGCTTTGTTGGCGGCATGGACAGGTTTTAGCTGGCCATTTAAGCGGCTTTGGCGTGCAGCTAGTGTTAACCGCCAGAGCCGCGCTTCAATTTCTAGCAGCGCAATAAAGGCCCGTTCACTCTCTAAATCAGCGTACCAGCGCTGAAATAACGTATGGGTATAGCTGGTATTTTCGCCATCGGTATCCACGATTAGATCACCAAAGAGCAGCGCTTGGGTAAAAGGCTGCGGCAACTTCCAGGCCAGAAAGGTTTCGAGTGGAATCGTCACATAATAGAAGGTGCTTTCGTTGCCTTCGACGAGTTGATGCGGAATTGCCGCCCAGAAAATTGCCAGCCGCCCGGCTGGAATCGTCACCAATGTATCGCGATGGAGATAGGTGATGGCGCCTTCACAGACAAAGTTCAACTCGATCTCGCTATGGCGGTGCGGTCGTGGCATCAGGTGCGGATTACCAAGCCACGCCCGTAGGCCGAAACTATTCTGGACACAAACTGGGCGAACAAGCTTACTATTTTGTTGCTTCATTGCTTCATATTTCTCCGCTAGCGAACAGACACTAAATCACCGACAATTGCCTTAGGATTTGGGAGTCTAGTTATGAATACCGGACGAATCTCCACCATACTTATGATATGCTGGATTGATTATTTTTCAAAACGGCGTTTTCCCTGCGCCACCCGCTAGACATGAGTGCATCCTCAATTTTTGGCATAAATAAAATTTAGCCGTAGTCAGTGTGACCAGCGTGCGCTTTGCCGTCACTTTGACCGACACCTGGAAAAACACGCCTTTTCTGGCCGTGATTTTTCTGAGCGGACTCCAAGGCATTCCCTCTGAAATTTACGAAGCAGCCAAGATTGACGGCTCACATGGGTTCCGTTCCTATTGGTATATCACGCTGCCGCTGCTGATGCCGTTGATCCTCTCGATGGCGATCTTTATTACGATCTTTCGCGTCTTGTCCTTTGAAATCGTCTATGCGCTGACCGGTGGCGGACCCGGTTCTTCCACGTCGCTGCTCTCCTACGTGGTCTATTTGCAAGGCTTCCGTGTGCTCAATTTCGGTTATGCCTCGGCCGTCGCCACGCTGCTCTTTTTCATTGTGCTTGTAATCGGGGTGCTGGGCTTTGGCCTGTTGCGCCGCGCCTGGAATCGACTGTAATATGAACACATACT
>JBBQBY010000615.1:0-2646 GCA_038318235.1 Caldilineales bacterium | reverse complement strand
AGCGTGACGCCTTGGCTACTGGTGATGGGCACAGTGCTGGTGAGCGGCGCAGTTCCGGCCACCGAAGGGGCGGCGCTTGTGCCACCAGCGACTGGCAGGCGGGCGTTGGCCAGGGCTGGGTCGAAGTCGGGTTGCAATAATTGGGCTGTCACCCAGCCCTGCTTTTTGGCGTCGGCGCCGCAGCAGACCAACCACCAACTGCCATCGCCGTTGCGTGCCAGAATTTGCACCTGGTCATTGCGAAAGAGTGTGTCGATAATCGCGTCGCCTGTGCCCGGCCCTTTGCGCAGATTGAGTACAGCGACGAGCACCGTGCCCGTCAGCGGACCATCGGCGGCTGGCTGATCGGCTTGGCCTGCGCCGCCTGAATGAGCGGCGGGGTTGTCTGCTCCACCACCAGAGCCACCACCTTGGTTACCACCGGTTTGGCTAGCGCGTGTCGGCCTTGCCGTTGGTGCGTCGGTTGGCATAGGAGTCGGCACCTGCGGGATCTCAGGCACCGAGGGCAGAGCCACCACTGCGGTGGCCATAGGAAAAGGCGTGTTGGTCGGCGTAAAAACGGCCTCCGGCTTGGGCACCGTTTGAATGTTGGGCGTGGCCTCGGGCGACTGCCCAAAGATCGGCAGGCTGGTATACGCCGTCAGCAGCACAAAAGCAATCACCGTGCTGATGATCCAATAGCGCATCAGCCATACGCCGGTCTTCCGAATGTGAATAAACATGACGCTCTCTCCTGTAGGTCAATCATAAATAGTCGATTATAACCCACCATTTACCATTGACTATTTACCACTAACCATTAACCACTAACCACTAACCACTAACCCTAATACAAATTATCCGTAATCCCGCGCGCCAATTCCTCATGGCCATAGGGGTGCACGGTGGTCGCCAGCCGTTTATGACCCAATGCTTTTTGCACCAGACCACTATCATGTTCGGCCAGTTGCGTGGCGACGAAACGTCGAAAGTCGTGGGGCTTCACATGTTCAATCCCCACCTGGCGCGCATACCGGCGCACCATCTCCCACGCCGAAACGGGGCGAATCGACGTGTTTAACGGGCCGCGATCGCCCCGCCCCGAAAAGCCCGTAAAAATATAACTAGAGGTGACCGTACGTGCGTTGAGCCATTGCTGAATGCGCAAATAGGCTTCCAACGAAAGCGGGCGCTGTTCGTGTTGCGCGCTATTCTTGTTCATCACCAACACGGTAAAGCCGGCGCGCTGTTGTTTGTCGACGCCCCATTCAATCTGCGATGTCATCAGCGTAACGGCCTCGCTGACGCGCAATCCGGACCCGGCGAGCGTGCTGAGAAAGGCCCGGTGCATGGTGCCGGCTAGGCTCTTGAGGTCGGGCGCATCACAGATCGCCCGCATCTGCGGCGGGGTGATCGGGACGCGCGCGTTCGGGTTGCAGCGTTCTTGCATAACGCCGGCTTTAATCCCTTCGATCGCGCCAAAAGCCTGGGCCAAACTGGCGGCTATGTAGCCTTGCGCGGCGGCCTCATACATCACCGATCGGATCGCCGACAAACGTACGTTGATCGCATTGACACTATAATGATGCGGGCCGGCCTTGGTGACATAGGGCGTGTTGACGAGATCCCCACGCCAGCGCACTAAGGTCGCCGGGTCCAGCGCCTGGGCAAAGTTGTCGGCATAGGCCAGATATTGGCGAAAGTAGTGGGCATACTGGGCAATCGCGTTCGGTGAGCGAGTTCCGGCAAGGATCGTGATGTCGAATGGTATGTCGCCTGGTAAACCTGGCCCGGCGCGCAGTTCGGGAGAAGTTTTCATAGATAAGCGCCTTACAGTCTTCGTAGGTTAAAATGAATCAGAGCTTCGTGCCAACTGTGGCCACATTGAGCCTGTTTTGCGGGTCATCGTGGCGTAATTTATGCCGCCTGCAGCTTGAAATAAATCGTGAAAGGTATGCTTGATTGCTGGTCTACTACCTTCCGGAAGGATGTGATCGATCAGCACCTGAACAAAGTGAGCCTTCCCACAAGCGACTGATGGGTGGTCATCCTCCTTCCGGGAAGGGTTTATTCGTTCAGGTAATGAGCGCTAATACCCTTCCCGGAAGGCTTGTCGTTCCACGATCAACCCTATAGACAAGGCATTGCCCTTATCGTTGCCTCTCTGGATTACTGATCGTCCACCGGTTGCCACACAAATTGTCCAGATTGCAGCGTCGTCGCTTGTTTGGCATTGCCCACCTGGGCGCTAAAGGGCAGTGGTTGGGCGCCGGATTGTTTCTGCACAATTAACCTGTAGCCAGTGGGTTTGATAAAATCGGGCAATTGATAGCGGAAAATGATCGTCTTCTGTTCGCCTGGTTTTACAATAAAGTGGCCGGCAAAAAACTCTGTACCACCCTCCCCGCGTTGACTGTCGACTGAATCGGCTTCAACACCTTCAATGTGAAGCAATTGGCTGCCTGCTGGGGTAAAGAGCCGTACGTAATCAAAATAGCAGCGCGCCATCATGTCATCATACGTCTGCCCATAATGCGGACGCGGGTCACAGTCGGAATTTGCCATTTGTAACGGATGCTGATAGGTCACTGCTACGGTGGCCTGCGCCGGTTGGTCAGCGCCGTCTGGCCATTCAACTTGATAGGCTAGACTGCGTTGCATGATCGC
>JBBQBY010000614.1:0-2695 GCA_038318235.1 Caldilineales bacterium | reverse complement strand
TCATCCTGGGCCAGGTGCCGCAAATTGGTCGCTTTCCCATGATTGGCCTGTGTAAAACCCGCGTCCACGCCGCGCTGCACATGGTCGCGTGAGACGGTATTGATCCAATAATGCATGATTTCCTCGCTTACCTTGTCAGCACCAAAATATCCTGGGGTGTAACGGTTAAGGCTTAATGGTTAACCGTTACACCATTCACCATTGCCTAGCGCTTACGGTTTCGGAGCCTGGTACGCTCGCAACACATGTCCCTCCGGCGCGCGAAAGAGGAAGGTGCGCCCGAACGGTCTGTCGTTCGGCTCGTCAATCATTTGCACGCCTTTGGCTTGCCACGTCGCATAGGTGGCATCTACATCATCCACAAGCAAACCCGGCACGAAGGCTAAATTGTCGGGCGATATGGTGTTGGTCTGTAAGGCCAAGATCGCGCCGCCATCCAACTTAAACTGCGTAAAATAGCCGGGGGTGCTTTCCGCTTCATCGACTGTTATACCCAGCGTGTCACAATAAAAAGCGGTGGCGGCGGCGATATCTTTGACGACAATGCCGAGATAGTTCATTTGCTTGATCATTTTATTTTCTCCTGTTTTTGATCCATCTTTTGTTTTCAAATGACCCTCTCAGCATACCATGCCCCTCCTGACACCGTTATGTCAGGAGGTTTTTTCGTCTTTTGCGTGGGTTACACAGAGCACACAGAGGGGTCACAGGGCGCGCGGAGAAGAAATGCTTTTTCTCTGTGTGCTCTGTGTACCTTGTTTTTACTCCCTACTCCCTACTTCCTACTTCTTACTTCTTACTCACATAGCTATGCCCACCAAAGATCGCCCGCAACTCTTCGGCCGAGGTCGCCTTCTGCAACTTACCCATACGATCAGCTTCTTCGTCGCGTAATTTGCGCACGTTTTCGAGCACCGCCGCCAACTTATCTGCCGGGAACTTGACCGCGCCGTTTGCGTCCATGTGAATGATCTCACCGGGCGCGACATCCATGCCACAGACCGAAACCGGCACGTTGACCGCTTGCACCGCCTGTCCGCCATGCCCCGGCGTGATGCCGGTGAGCATATATTGGAACTGCATTGGCCGCACTTCGTCCACATCGCGCGACGGCCCGTTCGAGATCAGCCCCACGCAGCCAATCGCCTTCATCGCCGAGACCATGTTGCCGCCAGCCAAGCCGACTTTGCCCGCCAAATGGGGTGGGAATTTCTGTTGCAAGACCAGCACGGTCGGCTTGGGCATGGCATCGAGCGCGTCGAGCACATCGGCAAAGGTCAAGCGGTTAAAGCCAGGGTCGGGCAGACTGTAGACACAAGTGACTGCATAGCCAACGAGCGGCCCTAGTTCGGGGTACATGCAGCGCAAGGTCTGGTCGGTGTACCAGTTCTCCGTCCACGGATTGTATAAACCTAGACAGGTCGCCGCGCCCGGATAGGTGGCGACAACGTTAGTGATCGACGGTGTATCGAACTGGCGCAGTTCGGCGAGCATCGCTTGGATCGATTGGTCGGACATGATTTCTCCTTGATTCATTTTGTTTCGTTTGCACGGGATCAGGGCCAATGATAAACTTGATGGGCAACAACGCGCAAGGTGGATAAGGCCAATCCAAATAAATAAGGATACGAGCTGAGCCTGGCGACCGACCAGACAGGTGGGGCCTTTTCCACCTGTCTGGTCTCGATCCCTGGATCATTATTTATTTGGATTGGCCTAAATGACGCACCGTGCGCCTGTGCTGTCTGTGATTGTTATCGCCGCAACTGTTCGACCCGCGCCAACATCCTTTAAGCCAAAGTCAATCAACTATGACCGAACCGCATCCCTCCGGTGACGAGATCAAAGCGGACATTGGGCCAGGGGCCAGCTACAACAATGTCGGCAAAAATATCACCCAAACTATCTATCATTTTGCACCGGCGCGCCCGCTCGACGCCGAGACGCAGCGCGCCGCCACCGCGCGGTTGGCCGAACTGCCATTGGATGAAATTCCCCAGGTGGCAATTTTGCCTGCCGGCTCACGCATGCCGTTGACGCCGAACCCGCTCTTTGTCGGGCGCGAAGCGGCGCTGCAAACGCTGGCGCGCACGCTGAAAGGTGGGCAGACGATGGCCGTTGGCCCGCCCACGTTGGCGGCGACCGGTGGCGGTGGCTTTGGCAAGACGCAACTGGCGGTGGAATTTGCCCATCGTTATGGTCAATATTTTACGGGTGGGGTTTTCTGGCTGAACTTTGAAAACGCGGCGGGCGTTGCGGCGGAGATTGCCAGTTGCGGCGGCGTTGGTTATCTGGAGCTGCGCCCCGATTACGCCCATCTACCTTTGGCCGACCAGGTACAGGCCGTGCTGGCGGCCTGGCAAAGCGGCTTGCCACGCCTGCTGATCTTTGACAACTGCGAAGAGCCAACCTTGCTGCAACGCTGGCGACCGCCCGCCGGGGCCTGTCGCATCCTGGTCACCAGCCGCCGCGCCCACTGGGATAGAATGTTGAACGTCCAGCCGCTGGCGTTGGATGTGCTGCCCCGCCCGGCGAGCGTGGCGCTGCTGCGCAATTTCTTGTATGGCGATTCAGCCAGCGTGGATCAAGCTGTCATCGCCGCGACCCTGCCCGTGTTGGACGCGATTGCGGCGGAACTGGGCGATCTGCCCCTCGCTTTGCACCTGACTGGCAGCTTTCTGGACCGTTACCGCGC
>JBBQBY010000613.1:0-2877 GCA_038318235.1 Caldilineales bacterium | reverse complement strand
TAGCCCTGACTTATCGCGTCCCCTTATTGGTCTATCGGCAAATGGATGAGCCTATGCGCCAGATGGGTTTGCAAAGAGTGGATGACCCGTACTGGTCGGCCTTCATTACAACCTTGGAAGCCAAAGGCATGGGTCTGGTCGATTGGTTTCGCATTACACCCGGCTATGATGGAACAAGTGGGCTAGGCGATCGGGCTGTTTTATACGAGAATATTTTACACAATTTGCAACCAGGCATCACCTATTTTAGTTTGCACCCAAATGCGCCCGGCGATATCGAAACGATTGATCCGCTGCATGGCGATTGGCGCACCTTTGAATATGAATACTTCCAGTCTCAGCGGTTGCGTGTTTTTCTGGCCGCCGAACGGATCACCCCGATTGGCTTCCGCGAAATTCGCGATGTGATGCGGGCGCATTAACATGCGGGCGCATTAACATGCGGGAAAACAAGGAAAATTAAATGATTCTTGAAGTTGCCATTCTCAACGTCCGGCCCGGCCAGGAAGCGGCCTTTGAGGCAGCATTTGCGCAGGCAGCGCCGATTATTGCTTCGATGCACGGCTATAGTCGGCATGAACTTCAACACTGTCTGGAAGTTAATCACCGTTATTTATTGCTTGTCTGGTGGCAGACGCTCGAAGATCATACGGTTGGTTTTCGCACATCGCCCGAATATCAAGAATGGAAGCGCCGGCTGCATCACTTTTACGATCCCTTTCCGACGGTTGAACATTATGAGCAGGTAAAATTTAACATCCTCTAAATCGCGTGCAGCTTCAAAGATTTGCCCATCATTGACGCCATTGCATTCGTAGGGGTCCAGGCATGCCTGACCCCTACGAATGCCTGAAGTTTAGCCGCTTGTACGCGCTAAGCCCAGTTGATGCGGTTGATAGTCGGGGAAAATTTGCTGGATCTCCGCATTACCAAGCCGCTTACTCATAATTTCACTTAGCACAGCGCGGAAGTCGGTTGTCACCTGGAGATCGCCGGGGCCATAACGTTGTTCCTGTTGCAAGCCGGGCCATTCGCCATACATCTTGCCCCCATTGATATTGCCACCCAGCACAAACATGCAATTACCGTGCCCATGATCGGTGCCGCCGCTGGCATTTTCGCTCACCCGCCGGCCAAACTCAGACATCGTGACAACGGTAAGTCGATCCAAACGATCTTCCAGATCGGTGACAAAGGCCTCCAACGACTGGCCTAGATCAGCCAGGAGTTGCGCTTGCTGGCCGGCTTGATTGCCCTGGTTGGCATGCGTGTCCCAGCCGCCAATATCGGCACAGGCCACCTCCATGCCTAAATCACCACGCGTCAGTTGCGCAATTTGTTGCAAGTTGCGGCCAAATGGCGATTCTGGGTACTTTGCCCCATGGGCTGGTGCATAATCCGGCTGGATCTTTTGGTCGATCTGCTCTAACACGCTAAAGGTTTGCATGGCCATGCCATTGAGCAAGTTATCACTGCCATACAATTCGCGCAGGGCAGCGGCGACAACTTGATTATCCCCTTGCGGTACGCGCAGATGGAAAGCGGCGATCGAACTGATGGCGGTTGCCTGGGAACCGCGCATCGACAGTTGTGTCTGACCGCCCATGCTCACAGCACGCAATGGTGAATCGTTCGTATTGGCGGTCAATTGCAGATGACGCCCCAACCAACCCGTTGCGGTGCGCTTATCACCGGGCATCCCGCGCTCCATATAATCCATGGCGTCAAAGTGCGAGTGGGTCGGGTCGGGCGAGCCACAAGCATGGATGGGTGCCAGTAGTTTGGCATTATACAGCCGTTGAAACGAGGCCAACGCAGGATGCAGACCGAAATAGCCATCAAGATCCAGTGTTGCGCCGTCACCCTTGCCTGGTTGAGGGATCGCAATCGTGCTGCGCGCGCTGTAATAATCGGCGTCACCGTGGGGCACCACCATGTTAAGGCCATCCGCACCCCCGCGCAAGAAGACACACAGCAGCAGATCGCGGCTGGTAGCGGTAACGGGTGCCGATTGGGGTTGAACTTGGGCGGCGTTACCCACTTGCCATAAATGACCACCAAGCAGATTGCGACGCGTCAATGTTTCGGTTAGCATGAGCAAATTCTCCTTATCAATCCTACGTCAATCCTTATCAATCCTACATAAATAGGTACAAAAATAACCGCGATCAGCCTGCAACGTAATTTAGTGCCACTGAAAGATTGGCGCAGCTAGTAACAAACCAGCCGCAACGTTCGCCCGCTGCGTAAGCTGCTGGGCTGAAGCCTGATCGCCGCCCAGAAAGTCGGCCAGATAGGCGATCAGCTTACTGTCTACGTGACCCGGCAAAAGCGCAGCGACGAGTTTGTTGGCTACACCGGTGGCGGTGTCTGCGTTGGTCAGATCAGACAAATCCACCGGAAGATTGGGTAATTGGCCGGCGGCCAGGCTCAAGGCATAATTCCAGCGGCCCAATAACCCAGATGTACTGAGCCACGCCGGTGCAACATCGGGATAACCGTTTGGCGCTGGTTCGCCAAAAAACGGCTGGCCCAATTGCTTGATTTGCTGAGCGAGTTGTTTACCGTCCGTTTGCGCACCCACCGCGCGGGCTGCCGCAATCGCGAATTCGGCAGGTCTCCGGAACTTCTGATTTTTAGCTGCCGCAAACTCCGGCGCGCCCAAGATCGCGCGCATCACCTGGCGCAAATCGCCGTCAGTAGTCTGAAAGACGGTAGCGATTTGCGCAACGAGTGCGTCCGGTGGTGCATCCGCCACGAAACGACGACAGAGTTTGGTGGCGATAAAGTGCGCGGTGGCGGGATGCTGGGCGAGCAGATCCAACACTTGTTCCCCGTCTTCAAGCCCACGGCCAGCAGGCATTGTCACGCCAAGCA
>JBBQBY010000612.1:0-2935 GCA_038318235.1 Caldilineales bacterium | reverse complement strand
CCATGCATTTTGCATTTCCGCCCGCGGTAGAGACGGTTGCGGTTTCGTTGCCCGAACAGCCGATTGCACCCGGTGGTCATGTGCCAGTTGTCATCCGGTGGCAGCGTTCACGCGAAGCAGGCGCTAAGCAACTGCTCAAGGCGCGGGTGGCGTATTATGACCAAAATAATAACCGGCTGGCCCAGGCCGACGAACGTCTGCTCAATGATCGCCATGTGATGCCCCATGAGTGGCGCCAGGCGGATCAGCCGCTGAACGTTTATCTGCTTGATGTGCCGGAAGATTTGGCGGCGGGTGACTATGCCGTGCGCCTGCTTGTCTATGATGCCGACACGCTAGCGCCATTGACGTTGGTCGATCAGGCTGGTAATCCCGCGGGCCAGGAAGCTACTTTAGGCTCGATTCGCATCGCCGAGAAATAATTGCCGAGAAATAACTTATGTCATTGATTCAACCCGAAAAACTACCTTTTTTTGATCATCAACTGGCGCAACGACCGCGCAATTTCATCCCGATCTATGAACCTTCTTTGGGTGAACGCGAAGAGGCCCTGGTCGTGGAAGCCGTGCGCAGCGGCTGGATCAGCAGCCAGGGCAAGTATATCAATCAATTTGAGCAAGAATTTGCCGATTTCTGCGGGGTGCGCGAAGGCATTGCCGTCTGTAATGGCACAATTGCCCTGCACTTGGCCTTGCACGCCTTGGGCATTGGCGCGGGTGATGAGGTAATTGTGCCGACCTTAACTTTTATCGCTTCGGCCAACGCCGTCCATTATACCGGCGCGACGCCAATTTTTGCCGACGTGGATCCGGTAACCTGGAACATAGACCCCGCTTCGGTTGAACGCTTGATTACGCCGCGCACGCGGGCGATTATGCCGGTGCATGTCTATGGGCATCCGGCCCCGATGCAAGAACTCAAAGCCTTGGCGCAGGCGCATTCACTCTTGATCGTGGAGGACAGTGCCGAAGCGCATGGGGCTGCGATTGGTACACAACGGACTGGTGGTTTTGGACAGATTGCCGCCTTCAGCTTTATGGCGAACAAGATTATCACGACAGGTGAAGGTGGGATGTTGACCACCGACGATGCGACCTTGGCCGCCCGTTGCCGCCTGTTGCGCGATCACGCAATGCCGCCCGAACGGCGTTATTGGCACCCTGAGGTCGGCTTTAATTACCGCATGACCAATTTGCAAGCGGCCGTGGGCGTGGCCCAGATGGCGCGCATCGATGAATTTATCCAGCGCAAACGCCAGATCGCCCAGCAATACACGGCGGCATTGGCGAACCTGGCTGGCGTCACGTTGCCCGTTGAACTGCCCGGTTACACGAATGTCTATTGGATGTATTCGGTCTTAATTGGCGAAGCGTATGGGCTAACCCGTGATCAATTAATTCCCGCGTTGCGCGAACGGGGGATTGACAGCCGGCCATTTTTCCATCCGTTAGATACATTGCCGCCCTATTACAGTGCAACGCCCCAGCCAGTGGCCTTGCGCTTGAGCCAACAGGGGCTCAATTTGCCCAGCGCACCTTCGCTAACCGACGAGCAAGTTGCTTATATTTGTGACGTGTTATGGGCACTGGCAAAATAGAACTTCAACGGTTAATGCTGAATGGTTAATGGGTAACGGTTAACCATTCAGCATTAACCATTCAGCATTAACCGTTATTTAGAGATTATGTCGAAATTACCCAACATTGATGTGTCGATTATCCTGCCCACCTATAACGAACGCGATAATATTTGTGATCTGGTCGAAGCGATCCATCAAAAGCTAAGACCATCGGGCTTGGCTTACGAAGTGCTGATTATGGACGATAACAGTCCTGATGGCACGGCGCAGGTGGTGCGCGATCGCTTTAAGCTGGCAACTGGCGCTGAGGAATTGGTGGTGGCTGATAACAGTATTGTCCGCCTCTGTGTGCGCACCCAAAACAAAGGGTTGGCGAACTCAATCCGTGACGGTTTGGAGCGGGCGCATGGTCAGACGTTGGTGGTGATGGATACGGATTTTAACCATGATCCGGCGATGATTCCGCAAATGGTGGATCTGTTGCGCTACTATGATCTGGTGATCGGCAGTCGTTTTGTCATGCGCGGTGGCATGGAAGATATGACGCGCTATCGCGCCAGCCTGCTCTACAATGTCTTTATCCGCCTACTCTTTCAAACCCAGATTCAAGATAATTTAAGCGGTTTTTTTGCCGTGCGTCAAGATCGTTTCTTCCAACTGGCACCAAAATTCGACAAAATTTTCTATGGTTATGGCGATTATTTTATCCGTCTCTTGTTGATGGCCTGGCGGAGCAACTGGAAAATTCTCGAAGTCCCAGTCTTTTATATTTTGCGTCGCCACGGCGTGAGCAAGACGGGTTTTTGGGATATCTTCCGCGATTATACCAAGGCAGTCTTGAAATTACGTTTATTTGGACTGTGAATAAAGCTTGGGATACGGGATTAGATTGATTCCGTATCCTGTATCCCCTGAGTCATATTGACAGGCGATTCATCTTACGCTAAACTAGCGTTCAAACGATAGTTGGATGATAAAAAGGCTAGACTATGAAGACACCGCAAATTGTTCCTGTCACGGATTTAAGAATGAAGCACGTCCAAGTGTTTGACATGTTAGGCAAAGGACCGGTCATTCTCGCGCAACGAAGCCGACCTGCTGCTGTGCTTGTATCCGTTGCGCAATGGGATCGTTTGATGGAGCGTTTAGACGATCAAGCTGATCTAATTGAAGTGTTGCAGGCTGAATTGGACATCGCCAGCGGCAAGACCAAGCTTGAACGAATGGCTGACGAAGAGATCGATGAATGGCTGGGTGCAGATGAAAAGGTACTGGCTTGAAATTTCTAATGAAGTCAGACGCCAAATTGAACGGGTGCCCAATCATCTGCGCCCACAAATAAAACAGATGATCGCC
>JBBQBY010000611.1:0-2956 GCA_038318235.1 Caldilineales bacterium | reverse complement strand
CGTTTGCTAGATGGCCTCAACGATCTGATGAGCCGTTCGGATGTCGTCGTCGTCGCCATCCCAATTACGCCAGAGACGCGCGGTATGCTCGGGCCGGAGCAGCTTGGCCTGATGAAAAAAGGCTCGTTCTTGATGGTGATGTCGCGCGGGGGCATTGTCCACGAACCAACCGTGGTGCAGATGTTGAAAGATGGGCATCTGGCCGGCGCTGGCTTTGATGTCACCGCCGTCGAGCCGCTGCCCGCCGACAACGAACTGTGGACCGCACCCAATGTGATCATCACGCCGCACAGTTCGCCTTCCTCGCAGCAGACGCACGGCAATGTGGTCGCCTTGGTCAAGGAAAATTTGGCCCATTATCTGGCCGGGGAAACGTTGACAAACGTGGTGGATAAGAAGTTGGGGTATTAAAAGCTGATGAGTGATGAGTGATAAGTGAAATCATCCTTCACTTGTCACTCATCACTTATCACTTTTCTACGCCGGCCACTGCGTCAAGGCGGGCGCATTCCCCGGATCATCCTTGAGCAATTCGGCATAATTGGTCGCCACTTTGCGGAAGGCGTTGGCGTGTTCCTCGATCAAACTGGGTCGGTAATGGCGAAACCAGGGTACATGCAAGGTTAGCTCATTGATCGTTTCACTCACAGGCAACTGACCTTGTTCATGGATCAGATCGCGCTGCGCAAAGGCGATGCGCGTGGGCCGGTCATGGCCGTAGACATCGGCTTCGGTCAACAGCTTGTGGGTGTGCAAGGGTTTGTTGATGCCGGGCCGGCAGAGTGACCCTTCGGCGCGCACCGCCTCGGCAAAGCGTGTGGCCGAAAGCCCACCTAGTGCATCTGGCTGATAGAGGCCAGCCGGCTCATACCAGCCGGCCATATTGCTCGTGCCAGCGGGCGTGCGGTGCGGTTTGATCCCCGGCACATCGGCCAGCAGATCCCAGAAATAGTTCATCGCCTGGCGGATTTCGGTGATGCGTTGGTCATAATATTTTAACTGCACGCGGCCCACCGCCGAGCTCATCTGGTGCATGCGATATTTGTAGCCACCCAAGGGCAACCCTTTGAACGGTTGCAACGCTTCCGTCTCGATGCGGTTGTCATAGCGCTCATAATGGCCGAAGGCAATCGCCCGATCATAGATCGTGCGGTCGTTGGTCACCAACATGCCGCCTTCGCCAATCGCAAACGACTTGCCGCTCATCAACGACATTGCTCCCACATCGCCCATGGTGCCCAGCTTTTTACCCTTGTACAGCCCACCCTGCGCATGTGACACATCCTCGATCACCTGCAAATTGTGCCGTCGTGCGATGGCGAGAATCGGGTCCATGTCGGCGGGGTGGCCCAGATAATGGACGGCAATGATCGCCTTGGTGCGCTCGCTGATCCGGTGTTCAATGTCCGCTGGGTCAATGCAGAGCGTGTTCGGGTCGATATCGGCAAAGACTATGCTCGCGCCCAAGGAAAAACTTTGCAACACCGACGCCCAAAAGGTCAGCGACGGACAGATCACTTCGTCGCCCACGCCCAGACCCACGCCGAACATGGCACAGTGCAAGGCGGAGGTGCCGTTATTGGTCGCCAGGGCATATTGCGTCCCTTGCCAGGCCGCAAATTCCTGCTCAAATTGCAGGGTGATATCCAGGCCTGACATCGCCCCGCGTCGCAACACATCCAGCACCGCCTCCTCGTCCTCTTGGGTCACAATCGGCCATTTGAACATGTCGCCAGGATCAGATTGCACGGCCTTTTCCCCGCCGTGGATGGCTAGCTGGGTTTTCTCAAGTGTTGTCATGTTTTGTCTCCTACTGTGCTAAATCCAGAAATATACGTCGGAGAAAGTATAGCATTTGGTGGCGCAATCGACCAGGAGATATATTGCACCCGGTGTATTTCAGATTTAAGGCGAGGTTCGGCCAGCATGAGCATGTGTTGCGTAAGTTCGGAAAGTTATAAAATCAGCACGCTTCGAGTAAAATAGATCCATGTGATAAACAGTTTAGTAGAAGGAGAAGCGAGCAGTATGATAACAGAAACAACGTTTGCAGTGACTATTCCCACACCATTGCTGCAATTGGGTCTAGACCAAACCGAAATCCAACACCGGGTCACCGAGTGGCTTGTATTGTCGCTCTTTACCGAAGGCCGCATCTCTTCTGGCAAAGCTGCGCGCCTGCTTAATTGTACGCGTATCGAATTTTTAAATTTGTTGCGCACGCGGGGCATCGCTTACATCGATTACTCCCCCGATGAAATTGCCGATGAATTGGCCGCCGTCGAAACCCTACAGGTTAACCCGATCCAATGATTGTGGTCTCCAATACGACGCCATTGATCGGGTTGGCTACGATTCAACAATTCCCTTTGTTGCAGCAGTTATTTGGTGAGTTGTGGATTGCCCAAGCGGTATACCACGAAGCGGTCGTTGCTGGACGCGAGGCAGGTGGCGCCAAACGCGAAGTCTCCACCGCACCCTGGATCAAGATCGTGCAAGTTCAGGATCGTCTGGCCGTCGAGGTTTTGCTAGATGAACTGGATTTAGGGGAGGCCGAAACCATCGTATTAGCGCGCGAGATAAACGCCGACTGGGTCTTGATGGACGAAAAGAAAGGCTGGCGCAAACTCACCCAACTGGGCTTAAACAAGCTTGTCACAGCCGGTCTTTTGTTAAAAGCCAAACAGGTTGGCCTCATTCCACAGCTACGCCCTGAAGTGGAGAAATTGCGGCGCTTGGGGTTCATGCTTAGCCAGAGCGTGGTCGATGCAGTACTGAAAGCATCAAACGAGTAATCAAGTTTGGCCCTGATCTAGCCTGCTGCATGGTTGGTATCAAGCAAATATCTGCTCATTGCGCCCATTCCTGGCGTTCGGCTTCCTCATGTGCCAGTGAATTCGCCTTCATCTCTGCCTCAACGCGATCCCACTCACGCGTCCAATCTTCCAGATTAAAT
>JBBQBY010000610.1:0-3008 GCA_038318235.1 Caldilineales bacterium | reverse complement strand
TATTATTGCTGCTGGCCTCGATCCTTGGCGACAAGAAAATCCCGAGCGTATTGCTCACGATCCTGGTGATTGGTTTCACCGGCTGGGCGCGTTTTGCACGGGTGATTCGCGCCGATATTCTCAGCCTGAAGACGAGTGATTATGTACTGGCGGCCCGCGCCTCCGGCGTGACCAACGCACGGATTATCTTTCGCCATATGTTGCCCAATGTGCTTGGCCCGATCATTGTCTTGGCCTCGCTGGGGATTGGCAGCATCATTATCCTAGAATCAGCCCTCTCCTTTTTGGGGTTGGGGGTGCGCCCGCCCACGCCTTCCTGGGGCATTATCCTCTCGGATGGCCGCCAATATCTCGAATATTATCCGCATATTGCGATTCCACCGGGCATTATGATTGTGCTAACCGTGCTGGCGTTCAACTTTGTCGGTGACGGTCTGCGGGATGCCCTCGACCCGAAGCAACAGGCAAAATAATGGTTAGACGCGAGCTAGAAATATGAAAAATCAATCACCTTTGCTCGGACTAAAAGTCAATTTGACCGAAACTCAGTCTGCTCGACTAAAGGAAATATCAGGGCAGTATCAAAAGTCTGTGGCTGCCCTGATTCGACAAAGTATTGATACATTCATTGCTGCTGAATTGGCTATACAAATTGTCAAACCGGCAGAACGCCTGGATAGTTTTGACGAAAATAAAGCTAAAGACGAGGTTTGAATTGAGCATAATAACGAACTCTATCGAAGCCGTGATCGCCGCCAGCGGCGCAACCGCCATGGGCGTCGCCGTTAAACATTTAGAATCGGGTGAAGAGATTTATCATGATGCCGATCAGTCCTTTCCCCTGTGTAGCGTCTTCAAAATTCCGGTCTTGGCCGAAGCCTTTCACCAGATCGATCAAGGTCGTTTTACGCTAGATGATCGCTGGGAATTGACGTTGGCCGAAAAGAATTTGCCCAGCGGCATCCTGGTCTTTCTACAAGATGGCCTCATGCCTACCGTGCGCGATCTGCTTACCCTGATGATCATCATCAGCGACAACACGGCCACCGATATCGTTATGCACCGCCTGGGCGTGCCGAATACCACCAAGTTCATGCACGAATTAGGGCTAACCAACATCCATGTGCCCATGACCGTGCGCGATCTGTTCAACGACATCATGGGGGAAGCTAGGTCTGATCCACGCCTGGCCTTTACCAATCTGGATAAACCCCAACCAGAAGAACCATCAAACCGCAACGGCCATGCCTACAGCCTGGGGTCGGACAACGACGTTGGCACTCCGCGCGAACTGAATCGCCTGGTAGAACTAATCTTTCGAGGCAAAGTTGTCAATCGCGCAGCGTGTGACCAAATGCTCCATATCCTATTGCAACAACAGTTGAATTTGCGTCTACCCCGTCTCCTGCCCGAAGGCACACCGGTTGCCCACAAGACCGGCACGCTTGGCGGTATTCGCAATGACAGCGGCATCATCTATTGCAACGAACATTCGCACGTCGCTGTTACCGTGTTCTGCACCTGGGATGCGGCCGCCGTCAAAGATGATCCTGTGGCCGAATGGGATCGCATTAACGCCCTCGACAGCGCCTTTGGTCATATTGGGCGACTGGTTTATGAACACTTTAAATGATTGACGATTTTTGATTGACGATTTACGAGGTTGACTCGATAGCGTAGACGATCCTACTTTCGACAAATGATGGTAGAAAGCAGAAAAATCTATGGCGTTGAAAATACTTCGTAAATCAAAAATCAAAAATCGTCAATCCCAAACTAGCTGGAGTTCTTCCTTGAAACTTTTCACCGCTTTGCTGAGTACAGAAACCAACACCTTCTCCCCGTTCTTAACAGGGATGCAGAACTTTGAACAAAACTATAAAGTTCGCAATGGCGAACATGGTGATCCGCCTGAGTCCGAAGCGGTGGTGCCGGTGCGCTGGCGTGACATGGGCCACGCCCGCGGCTGGACGGTTGTCGAAAGCCTGACCACGTTTGCCATGCCTGCGGGCATCACGTTGCGGTCCGTTTATGAGGAATTGCGTGATGAAATTTTGGCCGATTTGGCGAAGGCAATGCCGGTTGACGCGATATTGCTCTTGATGCATGGCGCGATGGTGGCAGAAGGGTATGACGATTGCGAAGGTGACACCGTGCAACGCGCGCGCGCGATTGTCGGGCCAGACGTACCGATTGGTATCGAACTAGATTTGCACTGCCATTTATCACAGACGTTGGTGGACAATGCCGATGCCGTCGTTACTTATAAGGAATATCCGCATGTCGACCCGCCAGAACGGGCTGAGGAGCTTTTCCAGATCATCGCCGACGCCGTTGAAGGCAAGAGCAAACCGGTCACCAGCTTGTACGATTGCAAAATGATCGGCGTCTATCACACCACAACCGAGCCGGTGAAAAGTTTTGTGGCGCAGATGCAGGCGCTCGAAGGCAAAGACGATGTGCTTTCGGTTTCACTTGGGCATGGCTTTCCGTGGGGCGATGTGCCAGATTTGGGCACGCGTATGCTGGTTGTCACCAATAACCAGCCAGAGAAAGGCGCGGCGTTGGCGAAAGCGCTTGGTGATCAATTTTATGCCATGCGTGATCGTGTGCAGCCTGCGTATCGTCAACTGGAAGAGGCGCTGGATGAAGCGTTGGCTTTCCCTGGTCAACCGGTAGTGCTGGCTGATGTGGCGGACAATGCCGGTGGCGGCGCGCCGAATGATTCCACCTTTCTTTTGCGCGCTATGTTGGAGAGCGGCATTGGGAACGCCGCGATTGGTTGTATCTGGGATCCGATTGCCGTCGCCGTGGCGATGGAAGTGGGTGAAGGCGTCGAATTAGATTTGCGGATTGGCGGCAAAATGGGGCCGATGTCTGGCGATCCGGTGGATATTCGGGTGAAGGTAGGCAAGATTGCGCGCGGCGCCACACAGATGTTCGCCGAAGGGCCCACGCCGCTGGGGGACGCTGTGGCGCTGCATGGGCCGAATGGGATTGACATTGTC
>JBBQBY010000609.1:0-3067 GCA_038318235.1 Caldilineales bacterium | reverse complement strand
CAGCGCCCAAAGGAGATGCCGACCGAGGATCAGATCAAAAGGTGGCACGGCAAGCCGCGGATCAGCAGCATCCATGACTTTGAACATGATCAACTGCCCAGCCGCTTTTGCTTTCGTTTCAGCCTGGGCAATCATCAGCGGTGACAGATCGATCCCCGTAACCTTATGCCCAAGCTCAGCCAATAAGAGGCTGAGCGACCCCGTTCCGCAGCCGATATCCAGGATGCGCGCCGTACGACTGGGTCGCGTAGACCATGATCGGGTTCATGATCAAAAACAGCGGCCTGACTGTCCCAGTATTGCCGCGCTTCGTAGAGTCTCTGTTCGTTATCCAAGGTTATTTTCCTCCTGGCATGGATGCGCTTCAGCATTCGTCGTCACATGAATGTTTAAGGACGATTCAATTTTACAACAAAAAGCGCGTTAGTCATAAACAACACAAAACATTTGTTCTATTTGCAAAGAGAACGTAACATGTGAATTGATGAGAATTCATCAATCAACCGCAATTAGCATACGCTTAATTTTGACAATGAATTGGCTTGTCCCTATACTTTAATGGTACTTTTGAATATAAATCCTCTTCGACTGGCGAATTTGCACGCGGCAAGCTGGGTGCAAACGTGGAGCGAAACCACAAGGGAGAAGAGTTGATTTTTGACTCTACAGTCGTACGCCTGGGCTGGGCAGTCGGACACATTGATGTCCGGCTGCCTTTTTAATTGGTGCATTTTTATCAACACAAGGAGAATTTACGATGTCCCAATCCCGAGCCCTACTTTCCGTTTCCGACAAGGCTGGCCTGGTCGATTTTGCCCGCCAGCTTCATACGGCCAACGTCCAGTTGATCGCCAGCGGCGGCACGGCGCGCCAACTAGCGGACGCAGGATTACCCGTGATGACGGTCGAAGACGTGACTGGTTTCCCAGAAATCTTGGGCGGGCGCGTCAAGACCTTGCACCCGGCGATCCACGGTGGCATCCTGGCCCGGCGTACGCCCGAACACCTGGCTGAATTAGCGCAACACGATCTCGCGCCAATTGACTTGGTGGTTTCCAATCTTTATCCGTTCCAAAATACGATTGTCCAGCCCGGCGTGACGGTTGCCGCCGCGATCGAACAGATCGATATCGGCGGTGTGACCCTGCTGCGCGCGGCCGCCAAGAACTTTGAATCGGTGACGGTGGTCTGCGACCCGACCGATTACGCCGCGGTTGCCGCTGCCTTCGCCGCCGGCGGCACGACGGCAACGCAACGGCAAGCATTGGCGCTCAAAGCTTTCCGGCACACGGCTGAATATGACACCGCCATTTCAACTTATCTGGCTGAGCAAGAATCTCCCGCAGCACCGACCAACTTGCCAGCGCAACTCAATTTGGATTTGGTCCAAATTCAACTAAATCGCTATGGCGAAAATCCGCACCAACAAGGCGGTCTTTACGGTTATGCTGGTGAACAACCACCGTTTGAAGTGTTGCATGGCAAAGAGATGAGCTATAACAATTGGCTGGATCTGGATGGCGCATGGCAAGCGGCCCAAGATTTTCCTGAACCGACCGTGGCGATCATCAAACATGGCAATCCATGTGGGCTCGCCAGCGCACCGACCTTGCTGGCGGCCTACGAAAAGGCGTTAGCCTCTGACCCAGTGAGTGCCTTTGGGAGTATTATTACGGTCAATCGTCCGTTCGATGCTAGTTTAGCCCGGCGCATGGGCGATCTGTTTGTCGAGGTCGTCGCCGCCGCCGAGTATACGCCCGAAGCCTGGGAAATTCTGCGCAAGAAGAAGAATTTACGCATCCTCAAAGCCACCGGCACAAAATTGCGCCCAATCACGCTGCGCAGCATCTACGGTGGCGTCTTGGTGCAAGAGATCGACCAAAGCCAAGAGGATATGAATCCCGTCAACTGGAAGATTGTCAGCGAACGCCAACCCACCGCCGAACAATTGGCCGATCTGGCCTTTGCCTGGCGCGTCGCGCGCTTTGTAAAGAGCAATGCGATTGTCTATGTAAGCGACCAAGCCACCGTGGGCATCGGGGCCGGCCAGATGAGCCGGGTTGATTCGGTGATGGTGGCCGGTCATAAGGCGGGCGACAAGGCAAAAGGCGCGGCAATGGCCTCCGATGCTTTTTTCCCGTTTGCCGATGGCATCGAAGCAGCCGCGCACGATGGGATTGCGGCCGTGGTGCAACCGGGCGGCTCGGTGCGCGATGATGAAGTGATCGCCGCGGTCAACAAACTGGGTTTGGTCATGGCCTTTACCGGCGCCCGCCATTTCCGCCATTAAACTACCGCGGGAATAAATTCCGCCCCCAATTGAAATGCGGCCCATGCTTTACGCATATAACTGAACAACGCTTTGCGCCTGTTGAACAATCCTTTCACACAACGGGTTGCGGTGGACCCCAATGTCAAGACAGTGAGCGGGTGAAAAATAAAGTCCCTCCTTCCTTTCTTTAAAGAAGCTGTTGTTGTGGATTAGGTATGGTAATGGTGTTGGCAAAATAGACCTCGGCCGGCGTCAAATAGCCTAGCGACTGATGCGGTCGATGACTATTATAGAAGTCAAAGTAAGCTGTCAGTTGAGCATGTGCCTGTTTGGGTGTCTGATAATCGTGCAGATAGACCTCCTCATATTTGATGGTACGCCATAAGCGTTCGGTGAAAATGTTGTCGAGGGCACGGCCTTTGCCGTCCATACTGATTTGTACATCAGCCACCAACAGGCGTTGGGTGTACTGTGCGACTCGTGAAATGACTGCCCTGATCACTATTCCAGATGAGTGGTTGGTGATGCAGCAAGGCACCATCGACCGCAAGCAAGACGAAATCGATGTCCAAGCTATCATCCAGTTGCCAACTCACGACATAGCGTGAGCACCAATCCAACACGGCGACCAGATAGAGCCAGCCATGCTGGAGGCGCGCCCAAAGATTCTCTCATATTTGTCAAGCCCCAATTTGATGAAAATCAGGATTCCAATCAAGTTGGCGAGAGAAAATGGTCCAAGCCCAAACGAGAATTTTGCGGGCAGCCGCAACGAGTGCAACTTTTTTTGCTTTG
>JBBQBY010000608.1:0-3071 GCA_038318235.1 Caldilineales bacterium | reverse complement strand
AAAATCCGCAATAACAATTTTTCGTATTTGCCCACGTCAGATCCAACCGTGCATATTGGTCTCGTCCAGCTTCACAAAGAGTGCTTTCGGCTCGCGCATGGCCTGGCCAGCCGGCAACGGATTGATGGCCCAGCGCGCACTAGCCGCGCCGTGATCATAGCGCAAAACGCGATGTGTGCCACGTGCATCATCGATCTCTTCGGTATATTGGCGGCCAAAGAGCGGTGCCTCATAGCCAAGCATCTGGTGAATCTGTTCGCTGCTGTGCGGCAAGATCGGGCTCCACAATAATTTGAGCCAGTCAATCGCTTGCAATGCCACATAGACCGAGGTCGCCGCGCCGGTTGGATCGTCGTTGATGGCCTTCCACGGCGCTTTATCATTCAAATATTGATTGACGCGTTGGCTCAACTTACGCACTTCGGTCAAGGCCGCCTTCAGTTTGGTCGCATTGTACAATTCGCCCACGGTGGTAAAGCCAGCCTGAATCTCGTCTAATAACTGTTGACTCGCCGCATCCAATGGTCCTGGCGTGGGCACGGCCCCGTTAAAGCGCTTGTAGGTAAAACTCAACATGCGATTGACCAAGTTGCCCCAGTTCGCCACTAGTTCATTGTTGATGCGATCCATAAAATCTTGCCAGGTAAACTCCACATCGGCCGTTTCGGGGGCTTGGGCGGTCAACACGTAGCGCCAGGCATCGGCCTGGAATTGTTCCAGCACCGTGTTCCAGCCAATTACGTTGCCGCGACTGGTGCTGAATTTGCCCGCGCCCAGCGTCAAATATTCGTTGGCGGGCACATCGTAGGGCAAATTGAGATGCGGCCCTGGCCCGGCGTTATACCCGATCAACATGCCGGGCCAGATGATGCAGTGGAAGGGAATGTTATCCTTGCCAATGAAATTATAGATCAGCGAATCGGGGTTGACACTGTGATCCCACCAGGCGCGCCACGCTTCGGCTTCACCGGTCAGGTTGGCCCATTCGACGGCGGCGCTGAGATAGCCGATCACGGCGTCATACCAGACGTAAATGCGCTTGGTCTCCGGCACACCTTCCACCGGGATCGGGATGCCCCAGTCGATATCACGCGTGATGGCGCGACCGCGCAATTCGCGCAGTTCCAACTGACCACGCGTAAAGTTGAGCACATTCGGCCGCCAATCTTCCTTGCCGGTATAAATCCAATCCAGCAGAGGCTGATTCATCTTGCCCATGTCGAGGAAGAAGTGCTCGGTGGCGCGGATCTCTAATTGCGTGTTGCCCGTGATCTTAGAGCGTGGATTTTTTAGCTCCAACGCGTCATACAAACGGCCACAATTATCACATTGATCGCCGCGTGCGTCTGGGTAACCGCAGAAGGGACAAGTGCCTTCGACATAGCGGTCGGCGAGAAAGCGTTTGGCCTGTGGATCATAGATCTGGTTTTGCGTGTCGCGATAGATATAACCAGTCTCCATGTGGCGCTTGAACATCATCTGGGTCACGTCCCAGTGATTTTGCGTCTCGGTATGTGTGTACAGATCAAAGGTGATGCCCATCTGCAAACAGCCATCGATAAAGAGCTTGTGATATTTCTCGACCACCGCTTCGGGTGTAATCCCTTCGGCGTCGGCTTTGAGCACAATCGGCGTGCCGTGCGTGTCAGAACCGCTCACCATCAACACATCATTGCCCACCATCCGCTGATAGCGCGCAAAGATATCCGGCGGCAAATAAGCGCCCGCAATCTGCCCAATATGTTTTTCGCCATTGCAATAAGGCCAGGCCACGCCGACCAGAATTTTTTTCGCTGAACTCATCATATCACCTTTGTTGATTTACGATTTACGATTTTTGATTGACGAAATGAAGAGGCGCTCGATGGTGGTTCCGCTGTCCAAGGTGGGCGAGAAGAAGCCACAGCCTACGATCACCAAGCCCTCGTAAATCGTCAATCAAAAATCGTAAATCCCCTCATTCCCCCGCCCACCAGCCGATCAGCCAGACAATGGCGTAGAGCAGTAGAAAAAAGAAAAGCCCGCCGGTCATGCAGACCATACCGAGCAGCGCCGCCGCTTTGCCGTAGAAAATCCAGATCAACCCGCCGCCGACCCCATAAAGCACCAGGAAAAACCCGATGACCAGTTGCCCCTCCAAACTGCGGGCAAAGCGAAAAGGGTCAAAGCATCTCTGTTTTCGGCGCATAGTAGGGCAATTATAGCGGTTATAGGGGGCAAAAGCAAGGAAGCAAGCGCAAGTTAGATAGCACAGCCACCCAAGCCCACTGAGTATATGCCTGCTGGCTTTTCTGCTATAATAAATTTGAGGAGATTGTTGGTTTGATATTTGGGCAACTAGGCTGTCATGAGAAGCAGTGATCGTAGCGTGAACTAGCCAATGAATTACGCGCGCGCCTAACGCCCAATTGATCAAGCGCGACACATTGAACGCAATAGCTGCGTCAACGGTTTTGGGATATTGGTGCCAGTCGATCATGAAGATTACTTGCGCGGGGCGCCTTTGGCTGGGGCGCCTTGTGGCGTCCAACCTTCGGGCATGGCCGCCTCGGCCCCGAAAAAGAACTCTTCCATCTGTTGCTTGAGAAAATCCTGGGCATTGGGATCGGCCAAGCTCAAGCCATGATGATTGATCAAAATGACCGAGTGCTGTTTCCACATGTCCCAGGCTTGCTGAGAGACATTGTCGTAGATGCGTTGACCCAGTTCGCCGCTATAGGGCTTGCGTTCCAGACCAGGTAGTTCACGTCCAAGTTTGACACAGTTGACCATGCGCGCCATAATTACCCTCTTTTCTGAACCGTCACCTTGGTGCAACATGCCGAATGCAATTTTTTACGCATGCGCCAGATGACTACGATGGCTTGATTATAGACGCCGCTTTATCTGCCTGTCAATAGTGACCTAGCATGACATCAGCACTCATTTCAGTGACACTCCACGTGGGTTAAAACCCAGTGGCTTCTGCCAATTCAACATTGGCAGCAACATGCACCGTGTCAGGGTGGCTACGCATAACCCGCCGAAGCAGGATACGATACTTTGGTGAACTCTGTTCACACGTTGAAAAT
>JBBQBY010000607.1:0-3082 GCA_038318235.1 Caldilineales bacterium | reverse complement strand
TGCGGTTTTTAACCGCACAAGCAAGGTGAGCAAGACCTGTATGGTTAAAAATCTCATCTACAGGGTTACCGATTTATTTTGTTAATGAATATGAATAACGCGTAGTGACGACTTGAGTCGTTCGTTGTGCAGCCAAGCACGACTGAAGTCGTCACTACGAGCCGTTACCTTGCCACCTCTTCACTCTATCCTTCATTCTGCCATCCTAACACAATTTCTGGAGTTCCTGATTTATGGAATACCAACGCAAAAGCGGCATCTTATTACACCCAACTTCGCTGCCTGGGCGATACGGCGTCGGTTCATTCAACCAAGCCGCCTATGACTGGGTTGATTTCTTGGATAAAACGCGCCAGAGTCTCTGGCAAGTGTTGCCGCTGGGCCCCACTGGTTATGGTGATAGCCCGTACCAAAGTTTTAGCTCCTTTGCCGGCAATCCGTATTTGATCAGCCTGGAAGAAGTGGTGCAGATGGGGTTGCTTGACCAACAAGTGCTGGATCAAGCGCCCAGTTTCCCCGCCGAGCGCGTGGATTTTGGGGCGCTCTATCACTGGAAATTCGCCGTGTTGCGCCAAGCTGCCGACGCCTTCCAAATGCACGCCACGCCCGATCAACAAGCGGAGTTTGCCCAATTCAGCCAAGAGCATGCCAGTTGGCTCGATGATTATGCGCTCTTTATGGCCTTAAAAGATGCCCACAACGGCGCCGCCTGGAATCAATGGCCGATGGATTTACGCAGCCGCCAACCCCAGGCCCTGACCGCGGCCACCCAAACCCATGCGACCACCATTCACGCCCACAAGTTCAATCAATGGCTTTTCTATCGCCAATGGTTGCGGCTAAAGGGCTATGCCAACGCCCTGAACATTCAAATTGTCGGTGACATCCCGATCTTTGTGGCGATGGACAGCAGTGACAGTTGGACCAATCCCACAGAATTTTTCCTCGACGCGGCGTTTCAGCCCACGGTCGTCGCCGGTGTGCCGCCCGACTATTTTAGCGTCACCGGCCAATTATGGGGCAACCCGCTCTATCGCTGGGATGTGATGAAACGCAGCCATTATGCCTGGTGGCTGCGGCGCATCAAAGCCGCGCTGCGCCTCTATGATATTGTCCGCATCGACCACTTCCGCGGTTTTGCCGCTTATTGGGAAGTGCCGGCTGGCGAAAAAACCGCCGAAAAAGGCCAATGGGTCAAAGGGCCAGGCCCGGATCTCTTTAACGCGGTGCAAAGCGAACTGGGCGATCTGCCAATTATCGCCGAAGACTTGGGCGAAATTACACCGGATGTGATCGAGTTACGCGATCAATTTGACCTACCTGGCATGAAGATCCTGCAATTCGCCTTTAGCAGCGATGCCAGTGACAAATTCTTGCCACACAACTACCGGCGCAATTTTATCGTCTACACCGGCACGCATGACAACGACACCACCGTCGGCTGGTATCAAACCAGCGCTACCGACCATGAGCGCGATCACTTCCGCCGCTATTTGCGCACCGACGGCCACGATCCCGCCTGGACGCTGATCGACGAAGCCTTCCGCAGCGTCGCCTATCTGGCGATTGTACCGCTGCAAGATCTGCTCAATTTGGGCAGCGAAGCGCGCATGAATCTGCCCGGCCGCGCCGACGGCAACTGGACCTGGCGCTTTGTGCCAGCCCAGATCACCGGCTATTTGGTGGCTCGTCTACTGGAAACAACCACGATTTACGGGCGTGACCCGAAAACTTATGCGGGCAAAGCCCCAGAGGCGGGCGGTCAAAGCGGGCGGGATGAGAAAGGGGCCGGCGGCGCTGGGTAATTGTTCGCGTGCTCGGCTAAACCGTCGCGGCGTTCTGCCGGCGGCGGTTTTTTGTTGGTGGAATCATGCAACAACGAATGCAGACAGAAGCGAATAGGGCTGATCCACGGGGCTCGCCTTCCGGGAATGGGCCACCAAGTGTTTCGTTAACCAACTACGTTTGGCCCATTCCCGGAAGGCGGGTCTTGTACTTATTTTTCGGAACGACCTACCGTGTTGACAAGTTGGTTTGTGAATTATCATAAGTATGCTAAAATTTTCTGACGACTTGATCAACCACAGGGTTTGTGTCTGATAAGGCTGTGGCGCAAAAATAGGTACACCACCCCGCATTCCGGGAATGGGCCACACGAACTTCGTATAACCGGTCTGAGCCTGGCCCATTCCCGGAATGCTCGACACTCGCCCTGGCACGGTCATTTTTGCAGAACAGACAAGTGAAAACAAGGTGCGCCGATGGATCTGAACGCGTGGAAAGCCACTGCACACAAAAATCTAGTGCGACTGGCCGAACAGATTAATGACTTTGCGCCGGGCATGATCTATGGCGCGTTGTCGGCAGCCGCGCTGTTGCCTTTGGCGACGGCGGCGAGCCAAGCGGATGCCCGGATTGCGCTGGTCGGTTTGATTGGCGGCGTGGGCGGCAATTTGCTCGCCAATCAGTTGCAAGCCTGGAATGACCACACCGAGCCGCAACTAGCCAACACATTGAGCGCGCAGGCCAAGCACGATGACAAACTGCGCGCCGCCTTGGATGCGTTGTTGCATGAATTGGCCGCGCCTCAGACTGTGCGCGACAAGCTCGGCGCGGATGACAAAGAGTGGTTTGAAAATATCCTACGGCGTGGCTTGAGCCAGATCGGCAGCAATCTGACGGTAGAAGGCGATTACATTCGGGCCGTGGTGAAAGATAGCACCAATGTGGCAATTGGCAAAAACATCAAACAGATCGTCAAAATCGTCAATCACTACTACCAACAGAATGATCCGCAAGCGGACGCCGAACGCCAACGGCGACAAACGGTGCTCTTCCAAACGTATTTGACCGGCTTGATGGGCGAAACCGGTACGTTGGATCTCTCTGGCGTGGACCGGGCGACCGCCAGCAACCCAGAAGCGGCCAAATTAGAACTGGCTGCGGTCTACACCGCGCTTTACACGCTTGGCGCGCAAGCCCCTGAAACCGCAGCGGACAAACCGGCAGAACATGCGTTGCGGATGTCCGGCGAACGCCAACGCCAATCGGCCTTGGCCTTTGTCAATCAAACCCACACTGC
>JBBQBY010000606.1:0-3089 GCA_038318235.1 Caldilineales bacterium | reverse complement strand
AGTCACGGTGATCGATTTTGCCTTGCCCAGTGCCGAACAACTGAATCAGGCGTTGACCGCCGTGATCGAAAGCACGCAACGCAACGGTAAAATCGACGTGGCACTCGACAAACGCCAGCGTACGCGCTTGGTGCAAGCCTGCTTAGGTCTGACCGAAAACGAGGCTAGCGATGCGATTGCCAAGGCGATCGTCCAGGCGCGTGGTCGTTTGGATGGCGACGCCGTTGAAGCTGTGACTGCCGAAAAGCAGCAGATCATTCGCAAAAGTGGCCTGTTAGAGTTCTACGCCAGCGAAGAACGGCTGACCAATGTGGGCGGCCTGGAAACGCTCAAAGATTGGCTGCGGAAACGCGTGCGCGCCTTTAGCGATGAGGCGCGGGCTTTTGGCCTGCCCGAACCCAAAGGTATTCTGCTGGTCGGCGTGCAGGGTTGCGGCAAGTCATTGGTGGCGAAAGCGGTGGCCAATTCATGGCGTCTGCCCTTGCTGCGGCTGGATGTGGGCCGCCTCTTCTCTTCGCTGGTCGGTTCCAGTGAAGAGAATTTACGCAACGCGATCAAGGTGGCGGAAAGTATTGCGCCCGTGGTGCTCTGGGTGGACGAAATTGAAAAAGGTTTTGCCGGGATTGGCTCCAGCCATGTCAGCGATGCGGGCACGTCCGCGCGCGTTTTCGGTAGCTTTATTACCTGGCTCCAAGAGAAAAAAGCGCCGGTCTTTGTGATCGCCACGGCCAACCAGGTACATCACTTACCCCCCGAATTGGTGCGCAAGGGCCGCTTTGATGAGATCTTTTTCGTCGATCTGCCTTCCACCGCCGAGCGCGCTGATATTTGGAAAATTCATCTACTGAGGCGCAACCGTGACCCTGGTCAATTTAATCTACAAGCCTTAGCCATGGCTTCAGATGGGCTCTCAGGCGCAGAGATCGAACAAGCCGTGATTGCCGGTTTATATGAAGCATTCGATAAAAATCGGCCACTTACAGAGAGCGATCTATTAGATGTGTTACACGAGACCGTTCCGCTCAGCCAAATGATGGCCGAGGAGATCGAGGAACTGCGCAGTTGGGCACGGCAACGAGCGCGGCTTGCTTCGGGTAAAATAGCCTAAGATAGCCGCGTTAACGTAATGGGCCAAACATCCTGGTCAGCTTTTTGCCAGCCAATCAGCATAGAGTGGTCAAGTTATTTGCGTCTGCTGTGTTAGGCTTGCCCTATCTGTAGGGCGTAGCTTCATAGTGGGTAATTCATATTACGCAGGAACACTAAAAAAACAGTTACACAGAGGCCGCAGAGGAATACGCTTCTACTGAAGCGGCGCTGACACAGAGCACACGGAGCAAAAATCAAAGCAAGTTTTTTTCCCTCTGTGACTTCTCTGTGTAACCGCTGTGCCGGCGTAACAGGCGTTAGTAAAATCTAAGGTGCGGCGCTTGAAAATAGAGCGCTTTTGTGGTAGATTGTCCTCCTATGACGCAAGAACGCTTCGAGTGGCTCGAAATTCCAGACGAGACCATCAAACCTAAATTTAAAAAAGATAAAACCCCAGAAGCAGTGGTCGGTAAACGTTGCCCACAGTGTGGTTGGCTGGACGAAGAGACGGCGATGCGCTGTTTCCGCTGCGGCTATCGCTACAACCTTGACTATGAGATGGCGGGCCGGATTGCTGAGTTGGGTGTCACCTTGCCGCCGCGTGTGCTGGAGACCGAGCAAAATCTAGAAAATTTCTTCCGCATCCACGGTCGCGCCCGCCTGCCAGAACCGCTGCCGATCTACCAATTGCGCACACAGGCAGACAAACTGCGGCTGAGCAAAGGTTTCGACCAGTTGATCTGTCTGGAAGATCTAGCGGTTGAGCATTATGAACACCAGCTCGAAACCGCGATCCGCGCGTTGCGTGACATGCGCGGGCGCGCCTTATTGGCCGACGAAGTTGGGCTGGGCAAGACGATTGAAGCCGGGATCGTCATGAAAGAGTTGATCCAGCGCGGGCTGGTGCGCAGTGTGCTTGTCCTGACGCCAGCTTCCCTGACCGAACAGTGGCGCGAAGAATTATCCAACAAGTTTCACGAAGAATTTACGGTGATCGAGACGCCCAAACAATGGCGTGACCTGCGCAACGTCGAAAGCGGACGCTGGTTGGCCAGCCTGGATCGCGCCAAGTTAAAACAACACAGCGAACCCATTCTGGAACGCGAATATGATTTATTGGTGATTGACGAAGCGCATAAATTAAAAAATCGCAGCACGTTGGCCTGGCAATTTGTCAACCAGATTCGCAAACGCTACGTCTTATTGTTAACGGCCACCCCCGTGCAAAACGATCTGATGGAACTTTATAGCCTGATCACCATTTTGTCGCCGGGCCAGTTGGGTACAGTGCGCGCCTTTCGCAATCATTTTCTGGAACAGGCGGATGAGCGCCAACCCAAAAATGCCCGCTCACTGCGGCGTCTACTTAACGATGTGATGATCCGCAACCGGCGCAGCAAAGTCAACATCACCTTTCCACGCCGGCAGGCAGCGATTTATCACCTCAAACTCAGCGAGCCGGAATGGCTGCTCTATAGCGATGTGACGGATTACATTCGCCGGCGTTTTCGCAGTATTGATAGTGACAAACACTTGCGGCTAACCTTGATCACACTGCAAAAAGAGCTGAGCAGCAGCCCACAAGCGGTCGCCGCCACCTTGCGCAAGATGGCACAAGATCGGGCCCACGGTGAAGGCACCCGCGCCGAGTTGCAAAAATTTCTAGCCCTGGCCGAATCGATCCCGATTGGCCGTAAGCTGCTTGCCGTGCGCGAAATTCTGGAACGCCATCCGGGTAAATTTCTGATCTTTACCGAATATCGCCAGACCCTCGAAACAATGGTCAACCAGTTACGCGCCTGGGGCGTCAATACAATTGGCTTCCACGGCGGCCTGAACATCGAACAAAAAGAGGCAGCCGTGGCTGATTTTCGGGGTGACGGGCATGGGCGCAAGGGCGTGCGCGTGATGGTCAGCACCGAAAGTGGCGCGGAGGGTCGTAATCTACAGTTTTGTCATCAATTGATCAACTATGATCTGCCTTGGAACCCGATGCGCGT
>JBBQBY010000605.1:0-3090 GCA_038318235.1 Caldilineales bacterium | reverse complement strand
CAAGCCTTGCGCCAGACCGTGGATGTGGAAGGGCCGATTTATTTTCGCTTAGGCCGTGGGCGCGAGGCAGACGCTTATCTGCCGGGCGAGCCGTGGGAATATGGCAAGATCAGTGTCTTGCGTAAAGGAACCGATGGCGTCTTGTTTGCCAATGGCATCATGGTGAGCGCCGCCCGGCAGGCAGCGGAATCGCTGGCCAGTGAGGGCATTAGTCTCACCGTGGCTGATCTACACACGATTCAACCCTTTGATACCGAGGGTGTGCTCTCCTTGATCGAAGAATCGCGCAATGTCTTTGTGGCGGAAGAACACAATACACGCGGCGGTGTCGCCACGGCGGTCGCCGATGCGATTATTGATGCCCGGGTCGATGGGGTCAAACTGGTGCGGATTGGCTTCCCACCCGACGAATATTCGGTGATCGCTTCGCCGTACCATCTCTATCAATATTATGGCTTGGATGCCGCCGGCGTCGCAGAGCGGGTGCGTACTTCGATGAAAGCCTAAAAAGATTTTGTTCGTTTAAACTGGGCCTTGTATAGTAGGGTTCAGGCATGCCTGAACCCTACTATACAATGTTTGGTCAACCAACCAAAGAGTGAGCAAGCGTTATGCAGCAAAAGATTATTCTGGATCCCTATGGGCGTAAACTGGACGAGATCTTCGAGCCGGCCGATCTACAGCAACTTTATAGTTTAACCGACGTGGTTTGGGGGCGCGATGAACCGATGCCGGATACAGCGTTTGCGCAAGCCAAAGCAGATGCCTTTGCGATTATAACGGGGCGCTGGCGTTATGGCGCGGTCAATGAAATACCCAACTTGCGCGCTATTCTGGAAGTGGGGGGCCGCCATCCGAGTCCGCAAGTTTTGGACTATCAAAGCTGCTTTGCGCGTAACATTCGGGTGTTGAGTTGCGCCCCAGCCTTTGGGCCAATGGTCGCGGAAATGGCGCTCGGCATGGCGTTGGCCGCAGCCCGTGAGATCGTCGATGGTCATGTTGCCTTTACAACAGGCGAAGAACGTTGGCTCCATGCGGGCAATGTTGACACCTTCACGCTCTATAACCAGCCTGTCGGTTTGATTGGCTTTGGCGGTCTTGCGCGGGCCTTGAAACCTTTATTAGCGCCCTTCCAATGTAAACTTCAAGTGTACGATCCCTGGCTACCAGCGGCCTATCTGGCCAGCCAAGGGATGACGCGAGTTGAACTTAAGCCACTTTTAGAAACCTCCAAAGTTATCTTTGTATTGGCCATTCCCTCGGCTGCCAACAAGGCGCTCTTAGACCGCGAACACCTGGAATTGATTCAACAAGGGGCTGTGTTTGTCCTGATCAGTCGTTCCCATCTGGTCGATTTTGCAGCGTTAACCGACCTGGTCAGCGCCGGTCGTTTCAAAGCGGCGATTGACGTTTTCCCAGAAGAGCCATTGCCCAAAGATCACCCGATCCGGCATGCCCCAGGGGTTGTGCTTTCGGCGCATCGGGCGGGCAGTGTACCCAAGGATCTGCGCCATATTGGGCGCATGGTGGTCAACGACTTGGAAGCGATGTTGGCTGGTCTGCCGCCGTTGGAGATGCAGACGGCGCAACCAGAAATTGTCTTCAGGCTAGAATAGAGCAATTATCTGAGTGTAAAAAGTAAACGGGGCTTATGTATAAAAGGATTGTCGTCAAGTTGGGCACGAGTGTGCTCACCGGTGGTGGACGTAACCTTGACCACCCGCGCATGGTCGAATTAGTCCGCCAGTGCGCCGAACTCTATCATCAAAATCACGATATTATTTTGTGTACATCCGGCGCGATTGCCGTGGGTCGCGCCCGGCTCAATTTCCCCGAACTGCCGCCGACAATTGCCAGTAAACAACTGCTGGCGGCTGTGGGCCAGAGCCGCCTAATGCTCACGTGGGAGCGTTTCTTTGAGATTTATGGCATCCATGTGGGTCAGATTCTGCTCACCCGTGCCGATGTAGAGAATCGTCAGCGTTTTCTCAATGCGCGCGATGCCTTTTCGGCCTTGTTAGAACATCGCATTGTCCCGGTTGTGAATGAAAACGATGCGCTGGCTACGGAAGAGATCAAGGTTGGCGACAATGATAACTTATCGGCGCTGGTGGCGACGCTCGTCAATGCCGATCTGTTAATTCTGCTCACCGACCAGTCGGGATTGTTTACCGCAGACCCGCGCACAAATCCCGATGCGCAACTGATCGCCGAAGTCCGCCACATTGACGAAACCTTGCGCGCCCAAGCCGGTGGCAGCGTCAGTGGGCTAGGTGTGGGCGGCATGACGACCAAAGTACAGGCCGCCAACATTGCTCGGCGCGCCGGCACCGATGTGGTAATTACTTCTGGCCGCGAGCCGAATGTGATCACGCGTGTGGTCGCGGGCGAGGCGCTGGGGACGCGTTTCCCTGCACTAGAGACGCGCCTGGAAAGTCGCAAAAGTTGGATCTTGGCTGGCCCGAAACCGGCTGGCCGATTGTTGGTTGACACCGGCGCGGCGCGTGCCCTGTGCGAGAAAGGGCGCAGCCTTTTACCGGCGGGCATTGTCCACGTTGAAGGCGAATTTCTGCGCGGCGATACGGTGATGATCATGAATCTTGAACGCCATGAACTTGCGCGCGGCCTGACGGCCTATGCCAGTAGCGACATGCGCCAAATTGCTGGTCGCCAGTCTGAACTAATTACCGAACGTCTTGGTTACACCTATGGTCCGGCCGCCGTCCATCGCAATGACATGATCTTATTAAACGATTAAGCGCTGAGGCCATTTTTGGAAGCGATTATCCGCGTTGAGCATCTCTACCACACCTACCAACCTGAAAGCCCCCAACCCGTTCAAGCACTGCGCGATGTCAATTTGACCGTTGCTAAAGGTGAATATGTCGCCATCTTGGGCCATAACGGCTCGGGCAAATCGACATTGGCCAGGCATCTGAACGCTCTGCTGTTGCCAACCCAAGGCGATGTCTGGGTAAAAATCTGGAACACGAAAGCGCGCGCCCATACGCGCGAAATTCGCTCAACGGTCGGGATGGTCTTCCAAGTGCCCGATAATCAGCTTGTTGCGACCATCGTTGAAGAAGATGT
>JBBQBY010000604.1:0-3192 GCA_038318235.1 Caldilineales bacterium | reverse complement strand
TTCGTAAATCATCAATCAAAAATCGCAAACCCTATGCCAAATCAACGACCAAACCCCGACAAATTATTAGAACGTGTGCAAGCTGAAGAAGCAAAATTGGCGCGCGGCCAATTAAAAATCTTCTTTGGCTTCGCCGCGGGTGTGGGCAAAACCTATGCCATGCTCGAAGCGGCCCAACAACGCAAAGCCGAAGGCATCGATACCGTTGTGGGTTATGTAGAGACCCACAAGCGCGCAGAAACCGATGCGTTGCTAGAAGGCCTCGAACTGTTGCCACCTTTGCTGGTCAATTATCGCGGGGCGACGCTGCGCGAGCTTGATCTGGAAGCCGCCTTGCAGCGCCACCCCACGTTACTTTTAGTCGACGAATTAGCGCACACCAACACGCCTACGCCAGGCGGACTGCCACGTCACACAAAACGCTGGCAAGATGTAGAAGAGTTGCTGGGCGCCGGCATTGATGTCTACACCACGGTCAACGTTCAACATCTAGAAAGCTTGAACGATGTCGTGGCGCAGATCACCAACATTATTGTGCGCGAAACCGTACCTGACCGCATCTTGGAGCAGGCCGATGAAGTCGAGCTGATCGATTTGCCGCCAGATGAGTTACTACAATGACTACGCGAAGGAAAAGTTTATGTGTCTGAGCACGCCAAACATGCGATCGACAATTTCTTCCGCAAAGGCAACTTAATCGCCTTGCGTGAACTGGCGTTGCGGCGTACGGCGGATCGGGTTGACGATCAGATGCAGCGCTATATGCAAGATCACGCTATCCCGACCGTTTGGCCCACGCAAGAGCGCCTGTTGGTTGGCATCAGTGCCAGCCCGTTGGCGGCACGATTGGTGCGCGCCGCCCGCCGGATTGCAGCCCGTTTACGCGCCGAGTGGTTGGTCGTCTATGTAGAAACACCCGCGCACACCCGCCTGACCGAAACGGAGCGCAATCGTGTGATTCAAACATTGCGGCTGGCCGAAAAACTGGGCGCGGAGACGGTCACCTTGAACGGGACAGAGGCCAGTGAAGAGATTTTGCGCTACGCCCGCCAGCGTAACGTCAATAAAATTGTGATCGGCAAACCAGATCGCTCGCGCTGGCGCGATCTGCTCTTTGGCTCCGTGCTAGAAAGTTTAGTCCGGGCCAGCCACGACATCGATATCTATGTGATCAGCGGCGAAAAGGAAGATGCCAGCCTACCCGCGCGGCCGACTTTTGTGCGCACCAGTCCCTGGTCGGCTTATGCCAAAACGATCTTAATCGTGGGGTTCTGTACGCTGATCGCGGAAGGGATTTTTCGTCGATTGGAACTTTCCAATTTGATCATGCTCTATCTACTCGGCGTCACTTTCGTCGCTTTCCGCTATGGCCGTGGCCCATCGATTCTAGCCGCGTTGTTGAGTGTTGGCGCCTTCGACTTCTTCTTTGTCCAACCCTACTTCACCTTTGCCGTTTCCGATGTGCAATACGGGTTGACCTTTGTCAGCATGCTCATTGTGGCCCTGGTAATCAGCACCTTGGCGGTGCGCATTCGTGCTCAAGCCGATACGGCGCGGCAACGCGAGCGGCGCACCGCTGCGCTCTATGCCTTGACCCGGGCATTGGCGAACACGCGCGACATAACGAACCTAGTGCGGATTGCCACCGACCAAATTAACGATGTGTTCGCCAGCACCACCGAGATCCTCTTACCGAATGCACAAGGTCAGCTGGCAATGGCGGCTGGGACACTGTTTAGCAGCGACGATCACGAGCGCGAGTTAGCAATCGCGCAATGGGTTTATGAGCATAAACAAATGGCCGGGATGAATACAGATACACTGCCCAGCAGCGGCGCCACCTATGTACCCTTGACGGCAACCCGCGGCCCCGTCGGCGTCTTGGCGATCAAACCGGCCGATCCACGCCGTCTCCTCGATCCGGATCAGGTGCATTGGTTAGAAACCTTAGCCAATCAGATCAGCGTCGCTATCGAACGCGCCCAGTTAGCCACTGAAGCCCAGGCAGTTACAGTGCAAATGGAAACTGAACGGTTACGCAATACCTTGCTCAGCTCCGTTTCACACGATCTGCGCACCCCATTGGCCTCGATCACAGGTGCGGCTAGCACGCTGCTCGATAACGGCGGCACCCTGCCACTGGCAACCCAGCAGGAATTGATGACAACGATTGTCGATGAGTCCGAACGCCTCAACCACCTCCTGACCAATCTATTGGACATGACGCGCTTGGAAGCTGGCACGATCAACATCCATAAGGAATGGCAACCAGTAGAAGAGGTAATTGGGGCGGCCTTGACCCATCTGAACACGCAATTACAGGGTCGTTGCGTGCAAACCGCGTTGCCAGCCGATCTGCCGCTTGTGGCACTGGACAGCGTGTTGATCGAGCAAGTGTTGACCAATCTACTCGAAAATGCCATTAAATACACGCCGCCAGGCAGTCCGCTTGATATTAGCGCCCAGCAGACCGGCAATGCTGTGACGTTGCAGATCGCCGATCATGGGCCTGGTTTGCCGGTTGCGATGCAACAACGGGTTTTCGATAAGTTTTATCGCCTCCAACCCAATGAGCCGCAGCATGGCTCTGGTCTAGGACTCACGATTTGCCGCGGCATCATCGAAGCCCACGGGGGCCACATTTGGGCGACAAACCGTACCGATGGGCCAGGCGCAGTTTTTGCGTTTACGTTGCCGCTTGACGGCGAACCGCCGACGCTGGGCGATGAGCTACCCACTTGACCTTGCAGATAGAAAGTGGCGGCTGCTCAGGGAGAAATAATTTTCAGGGGTGAAACAGGATGACAAATATGATGGCGCTCAAAATTTTGGTGATTGAAGATGAAGCGCCTATTCGACGCTTTTTGCGGGCTTCGCTGCCTGGCCATGGATATCACTTGGAAGAGGCCGATACTGGGGAAAATGGGCTACGCCAGGCCGCCATGCACAAACCAGATTTGGTGATCCTCGACCTAGGTCTACCCGATATAGATGGCCTCGAAGTGACAAAACGCCTGCGCGAATGGACAACCATGCCGATTATCGTCCTCTCAGCACGCGGGCGCGAGGACGATAAAATTGCCGCGCTGGACGCCGGCGCGGATGATTATCTGACCAAGCCATTTGGCATGGGTGAGTTGTTGGCTAGACTGCGCGTGGCCCTGCGCAGATCCATTCGTACGCCCAGCGAAA
>JBBQBY010000603.1:0-3217 GCA_038318235.1 Caldilineales bacterium | reverse complement strand
TTCGGACGCGGATAAACGCGGATTTGCGCAGAGCAAACGGTTTGCCGATGGCATACGCTATGTGAAAGGTCGAAAAACCGATTGTTTAGAAAAAAATCCGCGTCTATCTGCGTTTATCCGCGTCCGATTTTTTGAATTGAGAATTGCTAGATCGTTATGGTATTGTTGGGTCGTTTGAAGGCTGGTCGGTAGCCTTACGTCATGCAAATTTATCTTCAAAGCAGATGTGGATGACTTTGCTTTGGGCTAGCGCAATAGAAATGCTATACTAAAGCTGTGTTACACTGTAATTGCTAGTCTATTTGTAATTCATGTTACAATTTTCTAAGCTACCCAGAGATTAATGCTGGATCTTGCTATATTAAGGGAAGAAGGTGAGCTTGTGGCCGATATTGCCAAAATGTATGAATTACAAAAAGTTGATTTGACTTGGGAAAAAGTGCGGCGGCGTTTGGGCCAGATCAAATTGCTGTTGGTGGAGAGCGCTGAATTGCAGGCCCAACGCCAACAAGTGGCTGCCTCTGAGGCAGAAATGCACGAATGGCACGCGCAACAGACCAATGCAGAGCTTGAATCAGAATCGTTAGCCAGCCGGATTGTCAGTACCGAGCAGCGTTTGATGGGGGGCGAAGTACGCAACCTCAAAGAATTGGAAGCTTTGCAGGCCAATCTGGAAGCCTTGCAACGCCAACGCTCGCTTGTCGAAGGCCAGGGCGTCGAAGCGCTACTGAAAGTAGAAGAATTGACTGCCCGCCTTGCCCAAGAACAGAGCGTCCTGCAACAGCTTCAAACAAAATGGTCGGCTGGTCAACAGGTGTTGACCGACGAAGAGACCAAAATGAAACGGGCCTATATGCAGCTGAAGAAACAACGTGAAGCTTCCGCGGCTTCACTTAGCGAAGATTTTTTAAAGCGTTATGAACACTTGCGCCAACGCAAAGGTGGCGTTGCCGTGGCGCCAATTCAACAAAGCATGTGTGGTGCTTGCCATGTCCAAGTGCCGACTGGTGTAGCGAGTACCGCGCGCAACCCCGAAGCCAATTTGGCCATTTGCCCCAGCTGTGGCCGAATCCTGTTTGCAGGTTGATAGAATGCTCAGCATTCCTGGCTTTGTGGCTCGGCTTTAGTCTTTGCCTGTAGCGGACGAGAGCGCCGTAAGCCAAGGTCTGGCATCGACACTTTCGTCCGCCTCGCTAATTTATCGCTTGCCAATCAGCGGCAGATACAGTGTAGCTGGCCAGCTGGCTTGGATCGCCACTACTTGATCGCGCTGTCCACTCACATTATGATGATGCAGTAGGAGAATACCCTGGCTGTTATTTTGGCTGGCGCCTTGCTGATCGAATTTTACGATAATTTGTTCCCCATTTAAATCTGGAACTTGTGGCGCACCCACTTTGCCACCACTCAAATCCAGCCCGCTATGCAGCAGATCATAATACAGGTGTGGACTGTGATCGACATAGCGTCGTGCCCCATCGCCGACCCGTGGCCGGTCATTGCTATAGCTTTCCACATGATAATCAAAATTAGCCTTGAGGTTGGTTAAACCTAATAAGCTCGCGCGGATGGGCAGCAACATCACATTGCTGTTAAACGGCGCCATGTCTCGCGTTGTCGCGGTGGTGTCAGCCGCGTTTAAAGTCGCTTGCGGCGTAATCTTGCCCGTGTGGAGATCTTTTAACGCCGTTATAAAAGCATCGCTCATCACGTTATCAGAATTGTAGCCAAGCTGGTCGGTGTTGAACAGCATAAAATCATCAATCCCATCGCGGTCAAAGTCAATATAAATCTCAAACTTAACTTCGTTGGGCGTGGCCCAGTTGCCATAGGTGGCGACACCAAAATAGAGGGTGCTTTTGTCCACCGCGCCGCTCGGCGTTGTATTGTCAAGGGTTGCGCCAAAATCACTGGTAACGCCTACATACTTTAGATCCGCGTGATCATACAAATCAATCTGACTACCCTCTGTGGCCGTGATAATATTCGCTGGCGGCAAATCTAGACTACTCCACTGTAGTTCGACAAAGCTCACCAATGGAACACTCGTAGTCGGCGCTTGGTTGCTCGTAAGCCCTAGGCCTTGCAAACTAAGCACTTGGGTTGCCGGTTGGTTTTTACCAAAATCTAGCTCGCTTTGCGCGGCGTGCATGGCGGCGGCGGGGCGCGGGGCGGCATAGATCGGCACGGCCAATATGGGCGCAGTGCTATTGATCTGGCCGCGGATTGCTCCTTTGGGGTGCGCCGGCGTGGCGACATTGACGGATAGTTCGCCGGCACGCCATAAAGGTTCGTCGCTAGGGTTCAGGCTAAGTGTGCCGGTGAGCGGGTTCGTCGTGTTGGTGATGCCCGTGGCGAGGGTGTAGGCGGATGTTCCATCGATGCCAGCCGGACCGCGATTGATGCTTATGCTGGTAACGTCGGTTATCGGGCTACCGCTGATTTGGATGGTGTAGCTGAGCATATGCGTCTGCGGATCATAATGAAAAGTCGCCGCGCCTTGCAGATCGGTGGTGACTGCCGGTGTAACATTGGCGCCAGTTAAGGTCGCAGTGAAGAGACCGGCGGCCGGCCAGAAGAGTAGATAGCCACTTTTTTCATTGAGCGACTGGCGCGCTCGCCCACCTTGCGTTGCGGCCAACGTTTGGTCACGCGTGTGCTGCATCTGCGCCGCATTGGCGCTAAGCATGACGGGCACGTTATTAACCCCCCCGGCCGTGATCGTAATCAACTGCGTGGGCAGAATGAACGCCACACCAGGTGTATCCGTGACCCCGGCATAGGTGAGCGTGTACACCAGTGCTTGGTTGCTTTTATTGGCCACGCGGATATTTTTCAGCGCCGTTGTGTTATTTAGCACTTCTGGCGCCCCAAAAGATACGCTCACCAGCCCTGGGTTGTCGGCGTTATAGGCCAGCACATTCGTTTTCTGCGCTTTTTCCAGATCAAGTTGGCCAGCGCCAATCCGCATAGGGCTATAAACTGGGGCAGTAGTTATTTCCGTTGTTCGAATTTGTGCCATCGCCGAGTTCATCACCAGCGCTTTTAATTCTTCGACGCGCCAGTCTGGGTGCAATTGGCGTAAGAGCGCCATCGCGCCCGCCACATGCGGTGCGGCCATTGATGTGCCCGAATTGAGGGCGCTGTTGTTGCCGGTGCCTTGGCCAGCCGAAATGATCCGATACCCTGGCGCGGTTATATCCGGTTTGAGCGCCGA
>JBBQBY010000602.1:0-3258 GCA_038318235.1 Caldilineales bacterium | reverse complement strand
CAATGGTCTTGGGGGCGACGTCAATCGCACAAACTTTTTTGGCGCCGGCCAAGGCAAAGATCACAGGAGTCATGGAATAGCCACAAGCGATATCCAACACTACTTTGTCTTGCAGCGAGCCTAAAAATTCGAAAAGATAGGTGCGCCAAGGACAGGTTGTGGCATATTTGCTGAGGCGGGTTTCGATGCGGCTGAAATGTTCGGCATCAAGCGCCTGGCTGCGTGCATCGGTAATTTGCGCCTCTATTTCCACTCTGTTGTCTAAATCTAAGGTATTGATATTCGATTTAGCAACGGTGCGATTCGATTTGATCATGGTGCTGCTTCCCTTCGAGGTCTATCTGATTCGGTGATGTGCCTGATTCGGTGATGTGCCTGATTCGGTGATGTGTCTGACTTTGCTGGCGTTTTTGTTGTAAGAAAATAACCCAAAAAAGCCCAGAGGATGAGCCATATGGCGATCTGAGTTATAGAGTAGGAGAGCAACATGAAATTGACATGAAATTTAGGCGATGAGTTGCCTTATTGGATTTAAGGTTTATTGCTGTGCGCCCAAGCCAGCTTCTTGGAAGATTGGCTCTTTTTGCAAGGGTTGGGTTCCTTTCCAGCTTTCAGTTAGGCGCCATCAAAGCATAAAGGATCCATACGCATGATTTTGTTCGGCAAACACTGGATCCTTATTTCATTGAAATCGCCTTATACTGTTCTCTTGCAACTTTCGCATCAAATTGTTTCTACCATTTTTGTTATACAAGGGGACATAATTATACAAGCTATGCGCGCCCAATCGATCGGCTGGAATGCCGCTAGCAAGACAGGCATTGTCGCGGCTGGGGCCGCGGAGGCCGTGGCCGCGGGAATTGAGATCCTAGCGCGCGGTGGCAACGCGGCCGATGCCGCGGCCGCCACCATTCTAGCGCTCAATGTCACGGATCACGGCGCCTGCTCGATTGGCGGTGAAGTGCCTGTCCTTATTTTTGACGCTCAAAAGCAAGCCGTGAAATCGCTTTCGGGCCAAGGGGGCGCCCCCCGCGCGCAAGCTGCGATCGACTGGTATATGGAAAATGGAATTCCCAATGCTGATATGAAGATGGCGCCGGTGCCTTCCGTAGTTGATTTGTGCATCACCCTGTTACAACACTCTGGCGCCAACAAATTTTGGTCGAAAGCGGCCAGCATTTGCTGGCTGTGTTAGCCGGCCTCAACCATGTCTATTTCTCGTCCTTCCAATTTAAGCGCGTGGGATTCTTCGCTGATCGCCTGGCCCTTAAACCTGCGCACTTCGTCACGCGGCTCGAAGCCTGCTTTACACAGGAACCCCGAACTGCGATCAACGAACTTGAGCAATTGATTGGCGACACCGTGACGCTGGTTGAGCAGCATCTGCCCATGATTGATACGCGGCGTATCCGCACGCGCTTGGGCCAACGCCAAACGCCTTGGATGCTGCCCAATCTCTAAATGTGCAGGCCGAGTTGAACGCGCGCTAGGCGCAAAAGGGTGGATCCCAGATGTTAAGGAAAAATCTTCCTGGAAGCGGTCAAAACTTGGTTCGTTAACCAGCGAGCGCCTGACCGCTTCCAGGAAGATCGGTAGCATCCTGAAATTTGGGATGCACCCGGCACTAAAAAAGCGTTTGACATAAAAAAGAACATCGTGTATGATCTGCACGCATCTATCTTTACCTGTAAACACCGTAACTCCCTAGCAAGCCAAGACCACTGTTCGGCTGCCCAGTTGATGGGCTACATAAAATAAGCTTACTCTGGCAACTGGTCGCGCTTTGCAGTAAAGATTGATTTTTCGGCACCATTAATTGATTAAACACCTATAATTGATTGAACCCATAAGGAGGCCTAAGAAGCAGTAAACCTCTACGTTTGTCATCGCTTGCTCGAAGTACGCGCGCCCCACGCAGCGCCCCTTTACCATCTAAAGCAAATATCTAGGAGGAATCGAATGCGAAGTAAGTTTATGCTCTTCACGCTGGCCGCCGCATTGGCTATTGTTATGGCTGCCTGCGCCGCGCCGGCTGTCCCACCACCATCGGGCGCACCCGCTGCGCCCGCGGCCGCAGATGCCGGCGCCGCCGCACCGGCGGGCGCTGGGCTCGCGACCACCGTCTCACGCGACAAAACGTTGATCATCGGCTTTGAAGGCGGCCCCGCGGCCGCGCCGGAACAATTCGGCTTAAACCCCGGCGCTCTAAATTCACAGGGCCCGCATCAGGTCATGATTGAATCGCTTTACTATCTGAACTATCAGACTGGTGAGCTGATGCCCTGGTTGGCGGCTGGCCCGCCGGAGTGGAATGCTGATTTTACCGAGGTGGTGATTAAGCTGCGCCCTGGCATCAAGTGGAATGACGGCGTCGCCTTCACGGCTGACGACATTGTCTTCTCCATTAACATGCTTAAAGCGAATCCTACTTTGATCTTTGCTAGCAATGTTGTCGATGTAACCGACGTTACCGCGGTAGATGCGACCACAGTGAAGATCAAGTTGAAGGCACCCGACCCGCGCTTTGTCGTCAATGCCTTCGGCGTGCGCATTTGGGGCGCGGTCCGCATTGTGCCCAAGCATATTTGGGACGGCCAGGATCCCAACACCTTCGGCAACTTTGACTTAGCCAAAGGCTGGCCGGTCTGGACTGGCCCCTACAAGCTGGTCAAGGCGACCGCGAGTGAATTCGTCTTCGACCGCCGTGATGATTGGTGGGGCGCGACAACTGGCTTCCAAAAACTGCCAGCCCCCGAACGCATTATCTTTGTCGACGCTGGCCCAGACGAGCGCAAGGCCGCGGCCCTCAGCGCGAATGAGGTGGACGGTGAACCGAGCCTGCGCATTGACACCTTTGAGGATGCGCTGAAGAAGAACCCCAAAGCGATTGGGTGGACTGATACACCGCCCCATGCCTGGATCGATCCGTGTCCCGGCATGCTTGGCTTCAACACGCGCGTTGCCCCGTGGGACGATGCGGAAATGCGTTGGGCGGTGGCGTATGCGATCCCCAATCAAAAGATCGGCGATGCGCAAACCGGTGGTCATGGTCAGGTTTCGCACTACAACTTCCCCGACTACCCAGCGCTCCAATCCTGGCTGACCGAAAACAAAGATCTGATGGACAAGTATGACTCAACCGTCTTTGATCCAGCCAAGGCCAAGGCGATCTTCGAAAAGAAGGGTTATGTGATGGGCAGTGATGGCTTCTATGCCAAAGATGGCAACCATCTCAAAGCCGATGTCCTGCTTAAGTCT
>JBBQBY010000601.1:0-3265 GCA_038318235.1 Caldilineales bacterium | reverse complement strand
GATGTGCATATGGGCGCCTTTGGGGCGATTGGGTTATTGGTGGTGGTAGGGATGAAGTGGGCCTTGTTAGCTCAGTTGGTCACCCAACATAGCCCGGCGCTTTGGAGTGGCTTATTATTGGCACCAGTATGGGGACGTTGGATGTTGGTCTGGGCGGCGCAGCGTTATCCCTATGCCCGCGCCGATCAGCCCACCGTGTCGCTCGGGGGCGCCATGCGGCAGGGGCTAGATGCGCGTCATCTGAAGATTGCGACCGTCAGTACTTTGATCATCTTCATCCTTGGCGTGAGCGTAGATCATACCGCAGTCTTAAGCCTGCTTGGCCCCTTTGTTGGCCTGCGCGCGGCGCGCTGGGCGGCGCGTCAACTGAATGGCGGCCTGACCGGCGATATTTATGGCGCGCTGTGTGAAGTGACAGAGTTGCTTGTCCTGTTCGGGTTGGCGTTGGCCAAATAAAGCTTTTAACCGCGAAGAACGCGAAGGAAATCCCCTTTGCGCTCTTCGCGTTCTTTGCAGTTAAAAAAGCTTTGAGTTGCTTTTACACAACCATAAAACAAGAGAAATTAAGTTGCAGGGCGCCAATCGGTTGTCAACCCTAAACCCTGCGCAGCAGTTCTCAATTCAAAAAAATCGGACGCGGATAAACGCAGATAGACGCGGATTTTTTTCTAAAAAATAGGTTTTTCGACCTTTCAAATTCCGCGTCCGAATTGAGAATTCCTGAACCCTGCCTATGGCTCTATCGTCAGCTCTGTGAGCGGCATCCGGTCATCCGGCACCGCGTTGCCATTAGTATCATGAATGGGCACGCGGGCGTTGTTGGCTTTTGGTTCATAAAAACCCACGTATAAAGCATAGCTTCCCGGCTTTGCATCGGTCGCCACGGTTAAGGTGACTGGATCCACGATCACTTCACCAGGCTGCCAAGTCCAGGTGGGGTTAACGCCATTTTGCGGCGGACTGTCGTATTGGGCTGCCATGCCCAATGCTAGATTATGGAGATGCACAAAACGCGTGTAATCTGCGGGCGGATTGGTTGTGCTCTGATAATAGAGCGTCACGGTGAACCGGTCGCCGGCGTGGAGACTGGTGGCTGGTGTGGACAACGTATAACCGAGCAATGAAGCGAACGTGCCTAGTTGCGCCGTTACCTTGTGTTCTGGTGAACGGTTAGTTCGATTGATGATTTTCAGCGGCGGCAACTGGAAGTTATCGCCCAGATCCTGGGCAGCGTTGTCACGGACCGGCAAAAGCGTCTGATTCTGATCGTCATACATGCGCACGGACGGCCAATACAACCCACTAGGGGCTGTTTTGGGCACGCGCAGTAGATAGGTGTCCGGTTGCAGATAATAGGCATCCCACAAGGTCGGCGGATGAAACATCGGGCCAGGCGTGTGATCTTCCTGGGCAATCACGTGGCCGGCCAGATCGGTTAGATTAATCGAGCCGTGATAATTTTTGTCGATTGGTGCAGTTGCTCGCCAAAACAAGGTATATTCCAGATAATCTTGATTATACGCCAGCGTTGGTTTTTGCTCAGAAAAAACCAGTGATTGACCCTGACGCGTCGCTTGGTAACCATTCAAGCGGATCGCTTCACCGAAATGGATATCGAGCGCGTGTGCCGGTGCTTTTTGATTGGGTGCCGGTTCTGCTAAAGTCACACGGCCAATCGGGATCGCTGGTTTGGCTAGGATGGTCGCATTTTCGCCTAATCGAACGGCGAGCTGATACGTGCCCGCGGCTAAACCGGGCGGCAGTGGCAACTGATAAACATCATCGACGAGCGTACCCGGCGGCCAGTTATTGGCGGGCACGGCATTAAAATACGGCTTTGAAATCACCTCGGCTTGAACTTTACCCGTCATGTCTTGTAATTCCCAACGCGCTCGCAGGTTGGCCGATGGCAACTCGCTAACATACCAATAGGGATAAACCCAGAGATGACCAGGATCGCTGCGCGTCCAACGGTAGCCCAACATCTGCACGCCATTCGCCTTTACCGATTTGGCTGGCGGCTGAACAGGCGTTAGCGGCCCCACCCAAAAAGTCGCGGCGATGCCAAACCCTAACAAGGCAACTGGGATAACGCTCAGCCAGCGCCACCTGCGTTGTCGCCAATAGACGAGACTGGCGACGAGGAGCGCCACTAGACCTGTCGCCCCCGCCGCATGTTGGGTGGTCGTGCCAACCCAGCGCAGATGTAGCGCGTGTACACCGGCTGGCAGATCGACGGTGAGCAGCCCCAGATTAGTCGTTGGATAGGTGCGCAGCGCGGTCTGGTTGTCGAGCAACACCTGCCAGCCGGGAAAATAAAGATTGTTAAAGCGCAAGGGCGCGCTTTGCGGATTCGTAACGGTCATGGCCAACTCATACGCGTTGGCCTGCTGCAACGCCAAATTCATTTTAGGGGCGGTGAGATCCGGCACCGGATCGAGTTGTAATTTGCTGTCGGCCCAACGCGGGCGGAATTCTTGGATCGTACTGGCGTCATCCCCGCCCGTGATCGCACCTTTACCCAGCTCAAGTTGGGTGAGCACTGGCAATTTTACATCCGTGCCCGTGGTCGAATAGACATCGATCCAATTGAGGATTGGCCGTTGGGCGGCGATCACTACCCCGATTAAGAGCAACGCCCCGGCCACTTGAGGCCAACCCTTGCGCAGCCGTAATACTGGGCTGCCGCTGAAGAGCGCAATCGCCAGCGACATGTGTGAAAGCAAACGCCAGGGAAATTGGGCGATCAGTAGAATGTTGCTGTTCAGCCAGATCGGCAAGGCCCATTTGCCGATCAGACAGCCGATCAAGATCGTGCCCACAAAAAAGAGCACCCATTCGACATCGCGACGCCGGACTAGGGCAAAGCCGAGCAGACCCAGCCCCAATTGCACCAGGCCGAGTTGCACAGGCCGAATAAAGGTGTAGTTGTAGAAAAAGTGCCAATCGAGAAAATTCTGCCAGGTCCACACATTGCGCGGCAACCAACTGTTTTTGGCAATCGCATAACCCGTATCGGCAATGTTGCCTCGTTCCAACATCAGTGGCAGCCAGAAGAAGGCGCTGATGCCCATCGCCGTGAGAAAAGCGAAAATGGCCCAGCGCGTGTTCAGCGCTTTGTGCCCGCCCTGCCACCAATGAAGCAGAATAAAACCACTGAGCAGCAGGGGCGAAAAGAGCAAGGTGATATTGTGCGTGATCGCCAGCGCACCCAGGCTGAGCACCACCGGCAAATAATAGCGCTGCGGATCGTCACGGCGCAACA
>JBBQBY010000600.1:0-3320 GCA_038318235.1 Caldilineales bacterium | reverse complement strand
AGCATAATATGCTTGCCTTTCCCGCATTGTGAATAACGGCAGACCCTTCAATCAGTCGAGCAGATCATAGGCCGGAAATGTTAGAAATTCAACAAATTCATCATTGAGGATCAAGCCATCCAATAATTCAGCCGATTCTTCATAGCGTTCTACACTTGAACCGCCCAACTTGGTCAATTCCTCATCCCGAATCTGCTGATAAAGTTCACGTGTCACTGTTCGTCCGTCGTCCAATTTGGCCGCATGACGAATCCATTGCCAGATCTGCGAACGCGAAATTTCGGCGGTGGCGGCATCTTCCATCAAATTGTTAATCGCCGCTGCGCCATTGCCGTTGAGCCAGGCGTTGACATATTGCAGTCCCACACTGATATTCAGGCGCAAACCCGTCTCCGTAATCGAGCCGCCGGTCGCTTTGACGTTGATCAGATCGGCGCTCTGGACGTGGACGTCCTCGCGCAATCTTTCTTTCTGGTTTGGTCGCTCGCCCAGCACCTTATCAAAACATTCCATCGCCACGGGGACGAGATCGGGATGCGCCACCCACGTGCCATCACAACCATCGTTGGATTCGCGCGTCTTGTCTTCACGCACCTTGGCCAGCGCGTTTTCGGTGACCACTGGGTCGCGCCGGTTGGGAATAAAGGCTGCCATACCGCCGATCGCGTGCGCGCCGTGCTTGTGACAGGTGCGTACGAGCAGTTCGGTGTAGGCGCGCATAAAGGGCACCGTCATTGTCACCTGGCTGCGGTCGGGCACGATCATGTCGGCGCGATTGCGTAGTTTCTTGATTGTGCTAAAGATATAATCCCAGCGCCCGGCATTGAGCCCGGCGGCATGGTCGCGCAGTTCATAGAGGATCTCTTCCATCTCAAACGAAGCGAGGATCGTTTCAATTAGCACGGTGGCGCGAATCGAGCCACGTGGCACACCGACGCCATCCTGAGCGGCATTAAAGACATCATTCCAGAGCCGCGCTTCCAGGTGGCTTTCCATTTTTGGCAGGTAGAAATAGGGACCGCTGCCCCGCGCCAGCAATTCTTGGGCATTGTGGAAGACGTAGAGGCCAAAGTCAAATAGACTGGCCGAGATCGGTTCGCCGTCGACCGTCACATGCTTTTCGACCAGGTGCCAGCCGCGTGGCCGAATTAACAAGGTGGCGATTTGGTCGTTGAGCTTGTAGACACGGCCATCCGGATTGTGAAATTCAATCGTGCGCCGAATCGCATCGCTGCAATTGATCTGGCCCGCGATCACATTTTCCCAGGTGGGCGCGAGTGAGTCTTCAAAATCGGCCATGAAGACTTTGGCGCCAGAGTTGAGCGCATTGATCATCATTTTGCGTTCGGTCGGGCCGGTAATCTCGACGCGACGGTCGTTCAGATCGGCAGGCGCGGGCGCAACCTGCCATTCGCTCCTGCGGACATCCGCCGTTTCGGGGAGGAAATCCGGTAATTTGCCAGCATCAATCTCTGTCTGACGTTGCGCGCGACGGGCCAGCAGGGTTTTGCGCGTGGGGTTGAATTGGCGGTGTAGATTGGCAATCAAGGTCAGCGCCTCGACGGTCAACACTTCATCCACTTGCGGTGTGAGTTTTCCCAAAATCTGGACGCCATTGGGAAGTCGGTCAGACATTTGCTTTCTCCTTCATCTATGATGAAAATTAGAATTTCACTGGGCAATTATCAAGGACTGTGCCAAGATCACGATCCATAGATCACCTGTGCCGACTGAAGAATATGCTTGCGTTTGATCCAATTACGGCTTTGCTCGACTCCGTTTTTACTAACTAAATCGACCTTGCGATGTAGCAAGGTAGAAAGTTCTTCTTCGAGATCGATAAATTTGCTCATCCAGGGTCCATAATCGTTGTTTTTGAATTTAATCAAAAAATCAACGTCGCTATCTGGTCGAAAATCGTCACGCAATATCGAACCAAAGAGAGCTAATTCCTCAACACCGTATTTATCACAAAGCGCCCGGATCGCATCGACGGGCAGCTCAATGCTGGTTGGAGGGGCAGATTTTAGGATCGTCATACTGATATTATAACCAAAATTTAAAGTTTAAGGAACTCATATGATGGCGGCTTGATCGAAGAAATAAACAAACGCAGCGGCAAAAGGTAGATACCCTAACTGGTGATTGTAGCTTGGTTTTCGGCCAATTGCTGCTGTACTTCCGCCAGCAATTCTTTGGTGGAAAAAGGTTTTGTAAAGATACAAAATCGGGATGCCGCCCAGCAGGCCATCGTGGCTAAAAAGTGAAAGCAGCGGATAGTTGAGTACCAAACAGCCAGCGATAAACAAGGCGATCAGGCGTTGTCCGGTGAGGTGACGGCGGTTCATAGGTCTCCTTGGGCGTTTAGCTGGTGATGCGTGACAAGTGATGCACAAATCACGCATTACTTGTCCTTAATCCTCCAACGTGCTCAAGTCACCAGGATCTTTGCCCAGTTCTTGCGCCTTGAGCAGACGCCGTACAATCTTACCGCTGCGCGTCTTGGGCAACTTCTCCACAAATTGAATCGCGCCGGGCGTGGCAATCGCCCCCAACTCGCGGCGCACATGCTCGATAATGCTCTGTTTCACGGCCTCGTCATCCGACTGGCCCAGGCGTAATACAACAAATGCCTTGATCGCTTCGCCTTTGATCGCATCCGGCACACCGATCACCGCCGATTCCGCCACGGCGGCATGGGTGATCAGCGCCGATTCGACATCCGCTGTGCCAATCCGATGGCCGGCCACATTGAGCACATCGTCACTGCGCCCGAGCACGGAGATATAGCCATTCTCATCCCAACTGGCCACATCACCCGCGGTGTAGACGTTGGGAATTTCGTTCCAATATTGTTCATAACGGGCGTGATCACGCCAAATCGTGCGCATCATATGCGGGAAAGGCCGTTTTAAGGCGAGCAAGCCGCCTTTGCCTTTGGGCACTGGTTCGCCTTTTTCATTCACAATCATGGCCTCGACCCCAGGCAAGGCAACCCCCGCCGCGCCTGGAATGGCTGGCATGGTCAATGGGGTGGCAATCGTCGGTCCACCCAGTTCTGTCTGCCACCAATTATCGGCCACAAAGCCGCGCTTGCCATTGTCTACCAGATGTTCATGCGCCCAACGCAGCGCCTCTGGGTTCAACGGTTCACCGGCGACCGCGATCAAACGTAACGAGGAGAGGTCATACTTGCGCGGATAATCCGCCCCAAATTTCATAAACATGCGCACGGCGGTGGGCGCTGTGAACATCACATTGACCCCATAACGCTCCACCTGTTGCCAGATGACGCCGGGGTCTGGATAATCGGGCGCACC
>JBBQBY010000599.1:0-3388 GCA_038318235.1 Caldilineales bacterium | reverse complement strand
CACGCGTCAAAATAGGCGCGGTAGTTGGCGATGAAGCTGTCCACACCAGCCGCCAATTTGCTCTTGAGCACATCAACACCGTCAGCCGGTTTCCAGTCAACGAATAACGGCAGCCGTTTGGTATGTACCAGATGATCCGGGCAGGCCGCACCGATTTGCGAACGGGCCGGCGCTTCCTGGCTATTGACAAATTCTAGCACTTTGGCGCTGTCATCCACCTGCAACACGGCCGGTTGTTGTTTGCTGACCGCGGCGCGCAAGCCTGGCAAAACTTGCGCCAGAATTTTGTGGCGCTCGTCGGCGCTGAGGACTGGCAGACCCGCGCTGGTAAAAATCTTGCGGCCACCACGCTGGCTGGCGATAAAGTCTTCGGCTTCTTGGATCAAGCGAATCGTCGTGTTGTAACATTCGTGGCTGGTCTCACCCCAGTTCGTCAAGCCATGCTTGCCCATCACCACCAATTCCGCCTTTGGGTTGGCGCGGATGCCTTCGCCGATCCATTTGCTCAGCGTGAAACCAGGGCGGATATAATCGACCCAGACCATGCGCTCGCCCCATAGTTCCTGGCACAGTTCACGGCCATTCGGCGTGCAAGCCAGGCTGATCACGGCGTCGGGGTGCGTGTGATCGACATGTTTGGCTGGCGTAAAGGCGTGCAACAAAGTTTCAATCGACTGGCGCGGGCGATCAAAGGCGTGCGTACACTGCGTGAGATAAGCGACCATCTCCTCATCGCTCATCGCTGCGCGCGCCATCAACGGTATGATCTCGGCCTGGCGCAGACCAGCAAAGCCTTTCTCGCTGATTGTTGCCACGTCACTGCCCGACCCTTTGACCCACAGGATTTCTACCTCTTGGCCCAAATGATTTTTTGCTGGCAATTTGGCGCTGGTGTTGCCACCATAGATATTGACGACGGTGCGGTCACTCCCCAGCAAATTGCTGCGATAGACCAGACCATCGATGGCGGGTAGCTTTTGTGCTTCGGTTTCGTTCCATAAATTTTGAGGCATAGGTTGCTTCCTTTTTATTCTGAAATATCGACAATTTGTTTTGGCCCGTCCAACAAGACGCGCAACATGTTTAGGATATCGCGACCAACAATGATTTCCTCACCACGCTTATCAGCAACAATTTGGATAGCCGGTAAGCGAATATCGCCAATGCCAACATCGAGCCGATAAACCTCAACAACTCTATTCTCGCCCCATTGGCTACGTAAGTGCCTGAGATTATCGACAGCGGCGGGCAGTCGGCGAATGTAACGAAGCGGGACTATAGTAATGTCTGCACCACTGTCGAGAAAAGCTGTTAAAGGGCCAATTTTTAATGATTCGTCAGGAATGCCGAGCCTAATCTGGAGGTGAGGCGCGGGCGGATAATACTTGGCATTGTAGGCAAACTTCACGAATCAATTCTCCCTCTGCTATATGTGCGCATCCAGATTTCATCAACCGGCGTTTTACCGACTCGTCGAATTAACACTGAGGTGCGGCCATAGCGAGATCGCACTCTTCGATAGAGGGCAACATCGTCCGCATCATGATCAATAAGTTCTTGATGATGAATCGCCACCCATTGACCTGCAAACTTCTGCCATAAATCGCCATGCATTTGTTCATAGGCAGCAATCTCGTCATTGAGTTTTTCAACTTGACGCGCATAAAAGTATGCTTCGAGCGCCTCATTGATTAAATCATCAATACTTTTATCCGCTTGCTCCGCATTGCGTTCGAGTTCTTCACGTACGTCTGGTCTTAGAATAATTTGTACAGTTGGTTCTGCAATCATCGGATACTCCTTTTTATAACCTACTGATATCCCCCACTCGTCGCCGACTTGCCACGTGCATTGCGCACCTTTTCCTCGTAACCACTGGCCCGATAGGCCGCCACTGGATCAACCGGCGTGCCCATCTCCTCGCGCACCTGGGCTAAGAGCGGGCGCACATCAATGCGGAAAGTGTCACTGAGCAAGCGGTGCGCGCCGAGTACGTCACCTTCCGCCTGGGCGTCGGCCAGCTTGGCGCGCGGCGTCAACAGGGCTTTGGCATAGGCTTCTTGGCAGTTGACCACCGAGTAGATCATCGCCTCCATTTTACCTTCAATATTGTGCGACTGGTCAATCATATAGGCCACATTTTCGGCGGTCGTGCGCAGTGCGGCATCGCTGCTCTGTTCGCCATCGGCCAGTTCATTATAGATCAAAAAGAGTTCATACGGGTTGGTCGTGCCAACAATCAGATCGTCGTCGGCGTATTTGCGATTGTTAAAATGGAAACCGCCCAGGCGGCCTTCGTCGAGCAGGAAAGCCACGATCTGTTCGATGTTGACACCTTGCGCATGATGACCGAGATCGACCAACACCTGTGCCTGTTCGCCCAGTTTCAGACACCAGGCATAGGCTGTACCCCAGTCGGGAATGTCGGTGCTGTAGAAAGCAGGTTCAAAAAATTTATATTCGAGCAACATGCGGCCACCGGCGGGCAAATGTTTGTAGACCGTGCTCAAATGCTGCTCGAAGCGCTGCTTGCGGGCGCGTAAACTGTCTTGACCGGCATAGTTGGTGCCGTCAGCAAACCACAAACTGAGTGCATTGCTCTTGACCTTGGTCATGATCTCGCAACATTCGAGTAGATGATCGAGCGCCTGTTCCTGCGCCCCAGAATCTGGGTTGCCTAGCGAACCGAGCCGATAGGCTTCGTCTTGAAAGACGTTGGGGTTGACCGCACCAATCCGAATCCCTTGGTCTTCGGCATATTGGCACATCGCCACATAATCGTTATCTTCCGGTTTGTCCCACGGAATATGGACGGCCACAGACGGCGCAATGCCCGTCATCTTATGCACCATCGCCCCATCGTCTAGTTTTTGGCGCGTGGTTGTTGCTGCACCAGCCCACGGAAAAGCTTTAAAACGTGTGCCGCTGTTGGCATAACCCCAACTCGGCGTTTCAATTTGTTGGCGCTTGAGCGTCGCCTTGATAGTTTCGACATCAATTCCCTGTGCAGTTAACGTATCGACGAGCACCGCATAAGCGGCTTTGTGATTGGACATAAATTTTTCTCCTTATATGGATTATATTATAGACCGTAGGTCATCCCTTGTAGGGTGACAACCCTCGCCAAAAGGTGAATGGTGGGATAAAGTATACTTGTCACGCTAGAAGCGCTGACCTACGGTTTTGGTTGCGTTCTTTCGAGAATTGAATTTAACTGGCCATACGCCTCATCCCACGCCGCACGTTGGCTGGCCGGTTCGTAGGTTTTTACGTCGAATGAGCGACGAATTAAGGCGCGCCCTTCGCTCAGCGATGAAAGCTGGCCGAGCGCGACCATTTGCATCAGCACATTGCCGATGGCCGTCGCTTCGACCGGCCCGGCGATCAC
>JBBQBY010000598.1:0-3489 GCA_038318235.1 Caldilineales bacterium | reverse complement strand
CAATTTATTAGGCGCAGCAAATGCCTTGCGCAATCTCCTGGGCACTCCATTACATTCGATGGATCGTCCGCTTTATGAACGCACTGTGTCGGTGGTCCGCACCCAACTGGGTGAAACCTTATATGCCGCCGCCTATGCCGCTGGCTACGCCATGACCACAGACCAGGCCATCAGATTGGCGTTGGCGCACTTTGTTGAGACTAAACAAGGAAAGCGCTTCAAAACCCCTGAGCCGGTTGCCTTCTAGGCGCGCTCTGCTCGAACGAATGTTGGGTGGCTGACATGGTCGGCAGATCGCTTATCGAATTGCGGTAAAAACAAGGTCTGCATGGTCGGCTGTGGCGGGTTCATCCGTGTAGCCGCCACGCACAGTGATTTCACGGAAGCCAGCCACTTTTAACATCAGGAGTAGTTCATTCTTGAAGTAAACCATGCCACGCAACGTGTACTCTTCAGCCGCCACTAATGCACCGTTCGTCCATTTTTCAAGGCGTGTTTGTCGGGTAATCCTCTGCTCCAACGGATCGAAATGGAGGAGGCGAAATTGACCGAAATGTTCACTGCCATCAGATGCAATACGACCGTCGCTCTTTTCAGGCCACGGCTGTGGTAATGCGTCGCGAGTTTCCTTCAGCCATAAATTCCACGCTTCGGGTGATGTATACTCAGCCTCGATATTGAGCAACAATGCGCCACCGTCTTCCAGGTGAGCGTAACACCTTTTTAGGGTTTCAAGATCTTTTTCCTGACTTCCTGCTAAGCCAAATGAGTCGCACATGTAGATTGTTTTATAGCTGCGACCCAGTTCAAGTTCGTGCATGGGCTGATTGTACAAATTCAGATTGAAGCCTTCACTGGCCGCCTGCCTTCGGCAATGATCCAGCATATCTCCTGAAATGTCGTTGCCATCCACGTCAATCCCTGCCCGCAGTAATGGCAAGAGCACGCGCCCCGTACCACACGCCACATCAAGCACAGGTTGACCATACCGCGCGATTTCCTGTAGGAAGAAGGGAACTTCGCGGGCGTCGGTGATAAATTCAGCCCACCGCTCCGCCATCAAGCCATAGTGCCAAACCACTGGTTCATCATTCATCATTAGATTCTCCGTTTAACTTTAATCTCAATTAGCCAGCATTTGTATGAACAAAATGCTGGTCAAGCCCTTCGGGAACTGGACTGGCGGTAAGCACAGCCTCGGCTTCTTGCAGCCGTGCAGAAAAATCGTCGCGCGTATCGATATACCGATAGCCGAAACGGGTGGCTTCCTGCCGAATGAGCTCGCTCCAGCGCGGGACGTCATGCACGATCTGGCGTCGCATCGCCTCCGGCAGGCTCGCGTACCCATGCGAACGCCCGGGGAATTGATCGAAACGTTCAAGCGTCATTTGGGAACAGCCAAGGAAGACGGCGCGGATCGGATAGTGCGTCGCAAGCTGTGCGACCTGGGCTGGCAGAAAGTCGACCCCATCGATCACATAGTGCTCGGCGAGGGAATTGACGCCCCAGACAAAACGCTCTAGGTACGGGAAGAACTTTTCCGCATCCGCCGTGATGGCCGCGGGTGCGGCGTTCCACTCCGTTTTTGTATCTTCGGTGTTCCTGACGCGCAGCAGTTCATGCAGGACATCGGTCGAGATCCAGCTGGTCTTCAGCTTCACCGCGACTTGTTGCCCCAGAATGCTCTTGCCGGCCCTGGGTGCGCCGCCGATTAAGTAAATCATGGGTGTCCTCCTGCTGATCACAAGGCTTGACTGGAATAACGAGCGATTTCATGGATCATGGTTCGCTTGCTTATGCCGCGCCAATATGGGCCGTGAACCAAAACGTTTCGCCACTTTCTAGGCCGTTGAGCACCCAAGCCAATGCACCAGCTTGTGCATAGAAACGGGTGCGTTTGGCAAACGCCTGGGCCGCAGGATAAGCAGCATACAAGCGATTGACAAAGGTTGCTCCGTAATATTGAAGCAGACAACCTATATCGAGTGCTGGATCGCCCAGACCGGCCACGCCAAAATCAATGACACCGGTCAGCCGCCGTGTCGTCGGGTCAAACAACATATGATAACAGCCCAGGTCGCCGTGAATCAGTTGGGGCGTGTAGTCAAAAATGGCCGGGTCATCCAGCACCGCGGCATAAAGCGCCTCGGCCCAGGCGATCTGGTGTTTCAAGAGCAAGGGATAGACCTTTTCCTTGACCTTGGCGTAGATACGCGCCTGATCTTCGTAGCGACAGGGGGCAACGGTCGCAGAGATCGTTGCGTCGCAAGCTGTGGCATGGAGTTGGCGCAGAAAGGTCGCCAGTTGATCGGCCACGGCTTGCTGGTCTACCTCATCCAGCGCCTCCACCACTTGGCGCGTCAAGGCTTCGCCGGATAGCAACCCATAGGCCATCAGATCCTCGCTGATATAAAACGGCTGAGGCAGCGCCAGGGTGATGTGGGGACGGATCAGTGCGAGGGCGCGCACTTCGCCGGCCAGCGCCCGCTGACTATACTCGCCCTTGGTAAAACGAAACGCCAGTGCGTCATTGACCATCACCACGTCGTTGAACAGACCGTCGTTGTTGAGCGCCATGGTTTCAATCGATAAATCCGGGCAGATGGCCTGGATACGGGGACGATAAGTTGGATTCATATTTCCTCTCTTTTTAACGGCAAGCGACCGGCCAGCGGTTTTCCAGTTTTGGCAAAGCTAGGCGACGATGCAGCGTTCATAAATATCCTCAAGCCCGTCTTCTTCGTCCATCTGTGAACTGATCTTGACGAAGCCGAAATGCGCGGCCATGCGCAAAGAGGGTTGGTTCTCTGGGCTGATCGAAAGCACAAAGCGCGTCACCTGCTGTTGCTGCGCCCATGCCATCAGCGCCGCACTGGCTTCGGTGGCATAGCCCTGGCGCCGGAATGGCGGAAAGATGGTGTAGCCAAATTCGACGCCACCCGGCCCCAGCGGGCGCACGAATTCAGGCTCGGCTGCCATATGAAAAGCGATAGTGCCGACCATCGTTTGGGATGCGCGGAGCACAATCGCCCGCTCCATCCAGGGTTCGAGTGCTGGGTTATGGCGGGCTTGTTCCAGCCGCATCTGTTTATGCTGGGAGACCGGCCACCACGCCGTGGGAATGGGCACGCCGAGCAATTGCGCCGCTTCTGCTTGGTCACCGCACATGGCGGCTTCAAAGAACGTGGGTGTCATTAGGATCAAATCCAGCCGTTCAGTGTGGATGGTTGTTTCAATTTCTGGCATGTTTTACCCTCGCTTGACAAGCGATAACACGGTTCTCTGTGCATTGGATAGCTCCGGTTTTATCCTACCGATGTCTTGAAAGCCATTCGCCAGATAAAATTTTAGCGCACCCCCATTATCCGCGAAAACACCGACTTTGAGTAACTTTGCCCCCTGCTCCTTCGCCCATTGGCTGGCAAAGTCGATCAAAGCAATGCCAACGCCTTTGCGGCGGTGGGTCGAAGCGACCCAAACCGCAAACAT
>JBBQBY010000597.1:0-3525 GCA_038318235.1 Caldilineales bacterium | reverse complement strand
CCCCGTCGGGGCGCTGCTTGCGCCGCCGGCGGTGCAAAAAACAGCGCGCAGCATCCAGCGCCCCTACAGGGTAGATGATTTCTCGATAAACAAAAGGCAGAACCTTTAAGTTCTGACTTTTGTTATTTCAAATTGCTTGTGCATTCAATCCGGCTTATTGAATTGTGCCACGACGCGCGCAATCTCCACCGCCGCCTGCGGACCTTCCAGCGCTAACAACAGGGGTAAACTGCCTTCGATACTGTGGACTACCTGCCAGATGCCACGTTGCGCGCTCGCCTGCCATAAATTGACCAAGAACTTGGCCAAAATGTCGCGAGTGGCGGGGTCATTATACAGCGGTGAAGTCGGCGCCAGTGGTTGGGCGAGCAGAGTGGTCACTTCGGTCACACGTACGGCGTGTTTGTGGCCATTGAGCTTACCCAGCGCCGCGTGAAGTTGTGGCAATAAATCCAAGGCTGGTTTGTAGCGCCCGGCGTTTAACAGCGGTTGTAACAGTCCTTGCATATAAAAATTGATCAGCGCTTCGCCATCCAACAGCCGCGGCGCCCAAGTGGCCAAATCTGTAAAGAGCGCCTGTATTTCCTTGTTGCTCTGGTTGAGTTGTAGCAAGGCTTGCAAACGCAGGCTTTGGTTGCGCAGCGCGTCGTCGTCCAGCTTTTTGTTGCCGAGCGTCCGCAAACGTTGGAATAAACTAGTCGAAGTCGTGCGCCATTGATTCAAAAGTTGCAGGGCGCGTTCTGGTTCGCCTAGTTTAAGATAAATTTCCGCTAAACCCCAGGTGATCGCCCGCTCGGGATTGCGGCCTTCAAGTGAACGGGCCCAGGCCAGGGCTTTTTTCACCTGCGTGGCGGCCAAGACGGGTTCACCGGCGGCTAACAGACCGCGCACCAGCGCCAATGTCCCCTCACTCCGGGTCGGGTCGTTCGGTGCAATCTTATCCACTACATTCACGGCATACTCAAGCGCGCCTAATTGGATCAAACTCGCGGCCGCGCCGGCGGCTGTCCAGCCATCGCTGCGCGTGCCAAGCCAGGCCAGTTGTTCCGCCAAGCCAATGCGTTGCTCGCGTGCAAGCTGCTGGATCGGCATCACGGCGACGGCCTCTTGCAGCGTGTAGACTTGAAAGTCAATATCGGGTTTGGCTTTGGGCCGTTTCACCTGGCGCAAGAGCAACCCTTCGCTTTGGCGATTGATGCCGCTGTCGCGCTGGGCGGTCAGCAAATTGGCAATAATCGTCAACTGCGCCAACAGATCATCGACCATCCCTGCTTGCGCCAGCACGGTCACCGCCAACCGGCGACTTTGCACATTAGTCAAGGCCGCATCGCGCAACGTTTCCACGCAGGCCGCCAGTAAATTGATCGTAGTGGGTGAACTTGCCGACTCGCCCAGCTGCGCTTTGGCGCGTTTGGCCAATAACGAAGCCACCTGATGCAAAAACTGGACACCGGCATCATCAAAACGGCGCACCGCCCCTTGGATCAGATGTTCGGTCTGCGCCTGAAGGCCAATGTAGGCGACACTTTCGGCGAGGAGGGCGCGCCATTCTGGCTGATCCATAATCCGTCGCCAGGAGATCATCGACTGATCGAGGCGGTCTAGACAAGCACCGGCAAAGGTCAGATCGTCGATCAAAGCTGCGCTGGCGGCGCCTAACAACAAGCCTTCAATCTGACTTGAGTCATCGGCCAGAATATCCCGGCTCGCCGGCGAAAGCGCTGAATCGAGCAGCCGGCTCTGGTGCGCGGCCAATTCAGCGCGCACCAGCACGGTTAGCGCCGGGCTTTGCTCGGCTTGTTGCGCTAGTTGATGCAATACCTGGAGTGCCGCTAGTGGCTGGCGCAGGGTAGCTAGCCGGGCGACCCTCAATGCCTCGTCACCTGCCCCAACCTTCGCCAGCGCCTCCCAACAACATTGAATCAGCCAGGAGGTTGGCTCCCACACGCTGCGTTCTTCGATGAAAAGGGTTTTCTCATCCGACGGCGGCGCGCTCGTAGCCGCAGCTAGTGCTTGCAAAGCGCTTTGTACCAGATTTGAAGATGACGAATTCGATTGAGGCGAAAATACCGGGGATCGGAAAACAGTCAAAAGTACTCCTTGCGTATGTAATCAGCGGGTAGGGCGCACTCGCCTTATCCTGCCCACAACCAAAATAGTCCCATTAAGATTGCCAGCAGTAGACCAATCGCCAGCAGCAACAGACCAACCCTGTGCAACCGGTGGGCTTGAACCACCGCGCGACCATGCGCCGCATGTGCTGCATTCCCTTGCTGCAAGACCTCTGGATTTTGATGAGGAATGTGCTGCACATGCGCCAGCCACCAAGCGCGCTGGCAAAATGACCAGGCACCAATATCGCTGGCGCGTACTAACGTTCGGTCTTTTGCCATTGAGTTGTTCTGCTCGTAACGCTATTCATCAGACAAATCTTCGATGCTCACGGGCAATTCAGAGGCTGAAAGCTGTGTTCCCAGATTTGTGTCGAGCCGTGTTTCAAATGAATGCAGAGCCTGGCGCATCTGGTCTTGGCGAATGCCCAACGTCAGATCGCCGCGTGTGCGCTCCAGCACATTCCGCAATACGTCGGTGCTGCGGCGCAGACCATCCGTGATCGCATCGGGAAAATCTATCGTGATCAGCAAACTATACACTTCGTCCATAAATTCGAGATAAGGTTCGGCTTCGAGCACCTGACCACGCCGCATCAAATCTAACACAAAACGACGCATCTCACTGGCGGCTTCGCTTAAACCCTTCAGATAGGTGGCGCCGGTGACATAAAGCTCGCTGGGCGTCGGCCAGGCTTGACCACGTACTGCCGCATAGACGACATGCGCTTCGACCAATTCCTTTAGCGCATCTTGCGTGTAGCCAGCCTGATACAAAGTTGGGTAATTAGCTAACGGCTTCACCATCGCTTCGGCGTCGGCGCGCGCCTGGCCGAGTGCTGCTTCCGCCGCCGGCCATTCGTGGCGATGGATGGCGCGAATGCTGTTGGCGCAGGAACGAATTAAGGTGCGGCTCTGTTGGAGGGTCTTATCGCGCAGTTCATTGATCTGCGTAAATTCTTGACGGATCGCTTCCACAATTTCGGTCAGATTTTCTTGTGACACGGCTGTTCTCTTTTGGACAAGATTTGGACAAGATGATGTCAACTATATGCTTCCCAATAAATCCATAGGACTCACGCAAACTATCGTAAGTCCTGATCCATTATACTGCCTGGCGCGATACCAACAAAAAAGCGTCTCAAGTTGCTGAGACGCTCTGATCTAGATCTTCAGGATGGGCGGGCAGATGGTGCAGGCGGTTGCTTAGAACGGAATATCCTCGTCGCGCAATTCCGGGCTTTCGGCATGATTATTATTAGCCGCTGAAGCATGACTGCCGCCGCTGCTCGATTCGCTCGCGCCGGTTACATCACCGCGCCCGCTGAGGAATTTCACCGTTTGGGCGGTGACTTCCAACGAAGCCCGCTGGTTGCCATCGCGATCGGTCCAGGTGCGCGCTTCTTCCAACTCG
>JBBQBY010000596.1:0-3561 GCA_038318235.1 Caldilineales bacterium | reverse complement strand
GCGCAACATTCTGTTTGCGCCATTTTTGCACCGCAGTTTCTGGCATCTGCTCGCCAACACCATTCCCTTTCTGCTGTTGGGCTGGTTTGTTATGCTGCGCAGCGTCCACGAATTTTTCTATGTCAGCGTCGTCGCTGGATTAGTCAGCGGTCTGGGTGCCTGGCTCTTCGGCGCCGCCCATACGATCCACCTGGGCATCAGCGGCGTGATCTTTGGTTATATGGGCTTCTTGCTGTTGCGCAGTTATTTTGAACAGAGTGCCCAGGCACTCGTGCTGGCGGTCGTTGCCTTTTTTCTGTTTGGCGGCACACTCTGGGGCGTGCTCCCTTTGCAACCGGATATCTCCTGGCTTGGTCATCTATTTGGTTTCATTGGCGGTGGTCTGGCCGCCTACCGGTTGACTGGCGGACAACGGAGTTGGCCACGGATCAATCGCAAGTATAAATATATTGAACAGCGCCGGGTATAGGCGATGAGCAGCGAACGGAAGATTAGGTGATTAGCGATTAGGATTAAGAGTCTTTAATCTCTAATCGCTAATCGCCGCTCCATCACCACAAACGCAAGTGGTGGTTCACTGCGACTCATAAAATGCTGGGTCGGTTGGAAACCATTTTTCACAAAGATCCGTTGGCAGCGCGTGTTGAAGAGAGCAATCGTAGCACGCAGATGCAGCGAATCAAACTCCTGTTGCGCCAAGGCGAGAATCGCGCTGAGAAAACTTGCCCCCAAACCCTGGCCCGTCAAATCTGGCCGCAACCCCAGCCCGATATCCAGCGCATCGCTTATGTAATCGCCACCCGGCACCTGGGCGTCCACCCCGAAGCAACAAAAACCGCTCAAAATGCCAGCTTCATCGTGCGCTGCATACGCATTGTGCGGATTGACAAAAAACTCCGCACTCATCGCGTCAATATCCGCCGTTTCAGGGTCGAGCAAGGCGTTATAGAGCGTGTACTCACCGGTATATTGCCAACATAAAATGGCCTGGATCACTGCCTTGTCGACTAGTGTAAACGTATAGTCCATCGCTGCCACCTTGCTTACCCCCGCCCTGCCAGTTCAATACAACACGGCTTCCATGATCCCCAGATAGCCGCGCGCCGCGGCGATCAACTCGGGCAGGCACAGGCATTCGTCCACAATATGCGCGTCACTTTCGCGCGCTGGGCCAAAGCCGATCGTGGGGATTTTGGCCACGCCCGCGCTATACGTTGCGTTGGTGCAGAAACGATACGCGCCCAGTTTCGGCGTCAACCCAGCCTGCTGCAAGCCTTGCCCGCTGCGTTGCACAAACCAATCATCCTCGTCCAATCGCCAGGCCGGAAAAAATTTTGTGCTGCGCAACGTGGCGCCAGTATAGGCCGTATGTTCCCCTTCGGCAATTTTGGCGCGCAACTCAACGGCTTGCAAATTCGGATGGTCGGTAAGCATCGCTAATACACCTGCCACCGTTTCGCCAGGCAACAAACGCCGGTCATAGGTCGCGCGACAGAGGCTGGGGATCACGGAATAGCCAGGGTATGGGTCAGAGATAATGTCGGTCAGCGCCATGATCGCCGGCCCGAGCAGCGGGTCGCTGGGCAACGCAAGCTGCTCGATCAGACCGATCACCTTCATCATCTCGAGCACAGCGTTGCGCCCCAGGTGCGGAGACGAGGAATGCGCCGGGCGGCCGACCGTTTCCAAATGCACCTCGGCGCGACCGCGGCCGCCGCGATTCAAATTCAGTTCGGTGGCTTCGCCAATCACCACAAAATCGGGGTGAAATCGCTCGATGATCGGACGCAAGGCCACGCCTTCTAACACTTCTTCCAGCGTCGAGGCGCTGACGACGACGCGACCCTGCAATTGACGCCGGTCGACCGCGGCGGCGGCATGGATCATAGCAGCCAGCGCGCCTTTCATATCCGCACTGCCGCGCCCATAGAGCGCATCATCAATGATCTTCGCCCCAAACGGGTCTTGTGTCCAGGGCACACCCGGTGCAATGCCCACGGTGTCGATGTGGGCATCCAACAGCAACGTTTTGCCCGGCTTCGCGCCCTCGATGATGCCAAGTACACTGCCATTTTCATCGATCAACACTTGGTCAAAGCCTAATGTTTGCATCTCGGCCTGCACCCGTTGCGCCACCGCTTGTTCTTGCCCGCTCAAGCTCTGTTGCTGAACAAGCGCTTGTGTAAATTCAATTAAATTTTCAACATCCAGGCTGGCGATATCGTTGTTCGCTTGCTTCATCTTTCGTTTTCCCTAGGCCGCTTCTGACCATACCAATTGAAAAGGGTAACCATTCAGCTAGAAACCGGGTTTTTTATGCGTAAGCCAGGCTAATTCTACCCAGAAAAATCCGGTTTCTTCGCCTAGCCTGAACAGTTACCACACTTACTATACTTTACGTTCTTTGCGCCTTTGCGTGCGCATATTGTTTTGTATAATGCCTAAAGTCTTGACTCAGCCCGTTACCGTCTACTGTTGGAGAAAGTTTTCCAACAGTGCCAATTCCTTGCGATAGATCTGGCGCATGACCGGCGGCGCCAAGAAACGCTCGAAGAGGCCCGCGATCCCGGGTTGCGAATCCCAAATGGTCGCAATTTCCACCTGGGCCTGCTGGGGTTGCGCAGTGGGCAGCACCGAAAAAGTGGTGACCAGCCCCGTGTCCAAATCGGTCTCGACAAGCGTGCGGCCAGGCGCTGGTTCGCTGACGACCATATGATAACTCGTCTCCTGGCCCATCACGCGCACCTTGACGCGAAAAATCGTACCAGCCCCTTGTCCACCTTGCTCTAGGACAGGTTCAGAAAAATAATCCCTGGGCAAAATGCGCGGGTGTTTATCCTCATAGTCCCTGAAGACCGCGTATACCTGCTCGGGTGTGGCGTTGATAATGGCCGTTTCTTTGGCCTGCAAGCGTGACATAAACTCACCTCCAATCGTTGTAATTTTTGATCTCCATTATGTTTCTGAAGTTAGGGAAATCCCAAATTTTGGGGTTAGAATTTGGCAGAAATCAAAGTATGCGTGCCACCGAAAACAGACGGTCTGATATGGCGCATACTGGGTAGCTTTGATTTCTTGACAGGTCTGTCATGTTATCCTATATTGCTCTTTATACTATATTTCAACGTTATCGTCAGTATTTCAACGTTATCGTCAGTTTTTGACTATCATACACGCATTCTGTCAAGTCACAGACAGGCCAAAGCTCAATAGAGGCTTCAAAAAATATGGAACAACAGATCAAAGACCGCTACAGTGCCCGCATTCTACAGGCAGCGATGCAGCGTTATGGCATAACCAACGACGAAATTCGCCCTCTCGATGCGTTTGAGAGTTTTATTTATGAATTTCAACGCGGGGCGCGCGGTTATATTCTGCGCATCGGCCACACACTGCGCAAAAGTGCCGATCTGATTCGGGGGGAAGTCGATTGGATCAACTATTTGGCCGCCGGTGGCGTTGCGGCGGCCAGGGCGATCTTGTCGGAAAGCGGGCAATTGGTCGAGACTGTCGATGACGAACAAGGTGGCCAATTCCTCGTGACGGCTTTTGAGAAAGCCG
>JBBQBY010000595.1:0-3561 GCA_038318235.1 Caldilineales bacterium | reverse complement strand
CCTCGCGTCGAAACGCCTCCGCCAGCCGCCCGATGCCTTCTTGAATTTCTGCCGGTGTGTTATAACCGAAGCTCAAGCGGAGAGAGTTTTTGCCGGATACCCTATCCGGCGCGAAATTGTTGCCTGGAGAATAACCGACATCGTACACATCTAGGATCTTTGCGCGCGCACCGGTTACATCGACCCCAGCGGGGAGGGTGACCCACAGTGAAAGCCCACCTTCGGGTTTGGTCCAGGTGGCCCCGTTGGCGAAATGCGTGGCTAATCCAATTAACATCGCGTCGCGTTTGGCGCGCTGAATGTCGGTGATCTCCTCAATGTGCGAAGCAAGATGTTCAACAGCATAACGATGCACGGCAAACGCCGCAAATAAATTCACCGCACCACCGCTCTTGGCGGGCAGGGCGCGATCGAGCAGGGCGCGTGGCGCCGTCATGTAGCCCAGGCGCATGCCCGGCGCAATCGTTTTCGAGAATGAGCCGACGTACATCACCCGTCCGGTCTCGTCTAGTGCGCGCAGCGAGGGGACATCCTGCCCATCATAGCGCAAATCAACATAACAATCGTCTTCTAAAATTGGTAGATCATACTTCTGCGCCACGGCCAACAAAGCTTTGCGGCGGGCCAGGCTCATGGTCCAGCCTTGGGGATTTTGAAAGGTGGGCACGCAGTAGATGAATTTAGGCTGTTTGCCTTCTGCGTTGACTTTTTTGATCATTGCTTCCAGCGCGTCGGGCAAAAAGCCTTCGTTGTCACAGGCCACGCCGCGCACATCCGCCCGAAAACGGCGCATCTGATAGAGCGTCCCGCTATAGGTAAAATCTTCGGTCAGCACCACATCGCCCGGATCGATCAGCGTCTCAATAATAATGTGCAGCGCTTGACCCGCACCGGCGGTCAGCACCAGATCATCGGCGGTGACGTGGATATTGCGGTCGCGCGCCAGTTTGGCCGCCACAAATTCGCGCAGGGGAAGATAACCAGCGCTAGGCAAATAGAGCGCCAGATTCTGGCCTTCTTCATGCAATGCCGTTTGTAACGAAGCTAATAGATCGGTCAAAGGGAGCGAAGCTGGATCTGGGTAGGCAATGGCAAAATCATATTTGCCGCGTTTGCTCGCGCCCCATGATGGCATATCGGCGGAATGGCGGGCGAAGAGTTTCTGAAATTGAAAAGTGTTACTTTGGGTCATGAGCAAGCCTCGGCGCGTGTGAATTTTTGACTGCCATCTTAGCCGAAGCGAACTATTGTGGCAAGCGCCGCGTAGATTTGTGGAGAATTTGCTACGGGTATGGTAATAATTTCAACCCTGTAATGAATTGATAATCACGTTGATTTTTTGTCGCAAAAGACTCCTGCATGACAATTGCCGTCGCGGCGATAATCCCATCCGCGATCAACAATCCGTGGCTTAAACGATACTGACGTAATAACTCAACCGCCATATCTGAAATCGCCTCAGTTACTTTGATGCTAATAAACCGTGCTAGAAATTTTTCGATAGTGCGTAACTCAGCTTTATTTCTCGCGCCTACAAGCAATTCCATTTGTGTAATAACACTGATTGCCAAAGTAGCTATTTGCTCATTACGCTGGAGAAAGTCCGTCGCATCATGAATATTACGTCCAGCATCAATTAAAATATCGCTATCAATGATCACAATCATCTTCATTATCCCCATTCGCGATTGCGCAGGTCACGAACATAGGCGTGGCTATCATTCATCTCTTCCCTATCCTGCCAAATGCCAATAAATTTCTCATCAATTAGACGCGTTGATTTCGTTTTGCGAACACGCTTGGCCTGTTCATTTTGCTTGCTCAATAAGATGATCAAATCAGCTACGATTCTTTGCGCTTCCGGTGGTAAAGCCGCAAAATCTTGAAAAATTTCAGTTTGATCCATCTGTATATCCTCCACAAAAATTCGCTAAAAATTCTACCTTGCGAAGTAGTATAAGCGATCCGCTACAGTGGGTCAACCATCAGGCAATCGCCGCCCCTGATTCGCTGATTGCGCACATCTTTGTTCTCCGTTAAAATACGTTGCATAAATCCTAATCGTAGTAAAAACAATTCAAAGGATTATGACTATGCATTTTGATCTCTTAATTAAAGGTGGTGAAGTCGTCGATCCAGGCAGCGGCTACAGTGGGCGGCTTGATGTCGCCATCAAGCGCAACCGGATCGCCGCTGTCGAGGCGAATATTCCTGCTGAAAGCGCTTTCCGCGTGATCGACGCCAGCGGCCAAATTGTGACGCCCGGCCTGGTGGATTTACATACGCATGTCTACCATAGCGTCACCACTTGGGGCGTCTTGGCCGACCCGGTGGCGGCGCGCAGCGGCGTCACGACCTGGCTGGATGTGGGCTCGGCGGGCGCATATAATTTGCAGGGTTTTCGCGAGTTTATTGCCAAGCCGTCCGACGCCCGGCTATATGCCCTGCTCAATATTTCGTCGATTGGCTTGACGGCGCCGACTTGGGAATTGTCCAATCTCAACTATTGCGATGTCGATCTCTGCTGCAAACTGATCGATCTGAACCGCGATCTTGTCTTAGGCGTCAAGGTGCGCATTGATGCCAATACCACCAGCGGCACGGGCATCGAACCGTTGCGGCGGGCGCGCCAGGCCGCCGAACAGACGGAGTTGCCGATGATGGTGCATATTGGCCAAGCGCCGCCCGAACTGCAAGAGGTGCTGCCCTTGTTACGAGCTGGCGACATTTTAACCCATTGTTTCACCGGCCACTCGATGCGCATTATCGATGACAAAGGCAAATTGCTCGACGCCGCCAAACAAGTTTGGGATATGGGCGTGGTGATGGATATTGGGCATGGCGCCGGTTCGTTCTCGTTTGAGACCGCCGAAGCCTTGATCAGCACCGGTCACCTGCCCGATGTGATCTCGTCGGATATTCATCAATTTAGCATTAACGGTCCGCTCTTTGATCTGCCCACCTGCATGAGCAAATTTTTGGCGATTGGCATGACCTTGCCGCAGGTGATCGAAGCGGCGACCACACGTCCCGCCGCAGTGCTGGGCATGCAAAACGAAATCGGCACGCTTAGGCCCGGTGCGTTGGCCGATGTCGCCTTGTTCAAAGTGGACCAGGGGAGTTTTACCTTTTATGACATTCACATGAATCCACGCGTCGGCAAAGAATTGCTGCGCAACACCTTGACGATTGTCAATGGTCGGCCAATGGCGATCATGTCTGACCCGCCACCGGCGCCTTGGATCGAGTTGACCGAGAGTCAACAGAATCTGATCAAGTGGGGCCATACGCCGACGACGATGTTGAAATAACCGTAACGACGCACCCCACCCTAGCCCTCCCCAAACAGGGAGGGGACTGTCACGGGATGGGCAAAGTGGTTGGTGCTGTCACCATTTTTATCTACCCCTCATCAGTTCCCTCCCTTCCTAGGGGAGGGTTAGGGTGGGGTGCCCTGGAATCTACAAATAACGAAGGATGGAAGCCCTAGAAAGGCCAGTATTTCATGTTCAAAATTCTTGTCGGCGAATGTAAACAGGAAGTTTCTACTTTTAACCCAGC
>JBBQBY010000594.1:0-3567 GCA_038318235.1 Caldilineales bacterium | reverse complement strand
ATCCCGGATAGTGGCGCCGAGAAGCTTGAGGGCAAAGGTGATTTCTTGTTAATCGCCAAAGGGGAACCGGTACGCTTTCAAGCGGCTTGGTTGGGCCAAACCGATTTGGCTGAGATTGCGCGGACGATGGTAGATCAGGGCGAGGGATAGGATGACGGACAAGTAGATTGCTGAGGGTGAGTGCATCGTTCGCGCCCAATCGGCACCCGGCTCACGTCGAAGTCGCACTGGTCAGGCGGTGGCGGCTAAAGTAAAACCGGCTAGAGACCAGTAGTTTTCGTCGAGCCAGCTGCCTGGAAGCGGACAGAGCTTTTCACGTAAACGAGACCATGGGTGTCCGCTTCCAGGCAGCTTCCGAACACCCGTTTTCAAACTGATTTTACTTTAGTTTGCAAGCTTAGGGGACCAGTGCAACGCAATCACGACCGGCCTAGGGGGAATGATGAAGAAGTTTATCGGCTTGATTCTACTCGTTTTTGTGGGCGTGGTTGGCTGGCGCGTGGGCGGTAGCTTGAGCAGCGATGCCATGAGCATGGCTATCGGGGTGCTCTTTGGCGTATTGGCCGGGGTGCCAACAGCGTTATTATTGCTGGCGGCGGAACGACGGCGCAGTTCCTCAGACGAAGCGCGTGGGGCAACGTGGGGACGCGACCACAACGCGCCGGCCGGTCACTATCTGCCCGGCGGTCATTATTCCCCCTATCCACAACAAGCACCCGTGATTGTATTGACCGGCGCACCGGCGGCTGGCCAGCCATCAGGCTACGGCCTGCCACCCCATGCGGATCCGCGCGAATTGCGGCCCGAACAGCGGTGGGCTGGTGAGCGGGAGATCGCGCGGGCCCAGCGCCAATTCAAAGTGGTGGGTGAAAAAGAGGAGTGGGTGGATGAGTGGTGAAAGCTTCTGGCCACAACCAAGCTTGACGCCGGCCAGGAAACGGGTAAACTATCTATATAAAACCGCAATCTACGGGCGCAGCAGGTGCTGCGCCCGTAGATTGTCTAACGCACAAGCATAGAAAGTGACAAATGCAATATGGGTATGATTCGGGCCAGTCTGACAACGGAGACCTATGACCGCGAGTATAGCAATCAGGCATTGGTGCGTCGCATTGGCGTCTATTTTCGCCCGTGGTGGCACCGTCTCCTAGCGATTACGGGCGTGGTGACTTTGTTGGCCTTGATCGACGCGCTCGTACCCATTCTGATTGCCCGCGGTGTAGGGCTGCTGGCTAATACCACGCAGGAGACGGCGCGGATCATCCTCTTGTTAGTGATGGCCGTTATCAGCATGCGCATTTTCTATTGGGGCGCCAACTGGGCGCGGCGCGTCTGGACGGCGATGTTGATTGGTGATATTACGCTGACCATGCGCAAAGCCGCCTTTAGTGCAGTGATGAACCATGACATGAGTTTCTTCGACCAACACCAATCTGGGCGCATTGTCAGCCGCATTACCAGCGACACCGACGAATTTGGGCGCGCCGCTGTCTTGGTTACGGATATTGTCACGCAATTACTCACCGTCTTCATTTTATTGGGCTACCTGTTGTGGATCAACTGGCGACTCACGCTATTATTGATGGCATTGGCGCCCGTGGCTTTTATGATCGGTAAAAGTTTTCAGAGCATTGCGCGCCGGATCACACGCCAGAGCCAGCAGGCCATGGCCGAAGTCAATGTGAGCATCCAAGAAGCCGTCACCGGCATCGGCGTAGCCAAAAACTTCCGCCGCGAACAAGGCATCTACGACGAATTTCTGGCCGTCAATCAGCAGAATTACGCCACCAACGTCAAGCGCGGCTTTGTGTTGGCGATGCTCTTCCCCACCTTGAACTTTTTTAGCGGCGCTGGCACGGCGCTCATTCTCTATTATGGCGGCCTTAGCACCTATCAGGCGATTATTACAGCCGGTGTATGGCTTTTGTATATGAACAGTGTAGACCGCTTCTGGTTTCCCATGACCAATCTATCGGCCTTTTGGAGCCAGTTTCAAAGTGCCTTAAGCGCGACTGAACGGATTTTTGCCTTGATGGACGCCGAGCCGGTGGTGATCCAACAGGCGAATGAACCTGTACAAAAGTTGCATGGCGACATTCATTTTGCGCACGTCGATTTTCGGTATGGGGAAAAAGAACAGGTATTGCAGGATTTCAACTTGCATATCCGCGCTGGCGAAAGTGTCGCGTTGGTGGGGCACACCGGCGCGGGCAAATCAAGCATTGCCAAATTGGTGACGCGTTTTTATGAATTCCAAAATGGCTCGCTGTTGATTGACAATCGTGACATTCGCACGTTGGATCTGCGCAGCTATCGCCGCCATTTGGGCATCGTCAGCCAGATGCCTTTTCTGTTTGCCGGAACGGTGGCCGATAACATTCGTTATGCAGTGCCGACGCTGAGTGATAGGCAAGTTGCGCAAATTGCCAGCCAGATTGGGCAAGGCGACTGGCTCGAAACGCTGCCAGAGGGTTTACAAACCCATGTGGGTGAACGTGGGGGACGCTTGAGCCTAGGGCAACGCCAGTTGGTGGTGCTGGCGCGTATGTTGGCGCAAGATCCTGGCATCTTTATTCTCGACGAGGCCACGGCTAGCATTGACCCCTTTACCGAATCACAAATTCAAGCAGCCCTCGGCCTGATCTTGCGCAATCGCACGTCGATTGTGATTGCGCACCGGCTTTCCACCGTCAAAGCCGCCGACCGCATTCTCGTCCTCCAACGCGGGCGCATTATCGAAGAGGGCAGCCATGATCAATTGATGACGCGCGGCGGTCATTATGCCGAGCTTTATAACACCTATTTTCGTCACCAATCGCTGGATTACATTAATTCAGCGAACCGAAAGCCAGTGCTCGACGCAATCAAAACATAGGATAATCTTATGTTGGCAGACATGAAGAAGTGTGTATCTTTCGATTTATATATCACTCATCATTGCCGACCGACCTGACAGGTGGACGCTTTTCCCACCTGTCAGGTCTCGATCCCACGATCCCCGATCTCACGGGGTCGAGACCTGACAGGTTCCAGTCACGGGAAGTTCGCGAGTTTAGTGGAAGGTCGGAACCTGTCAGGTCGGTCGGCGTGATCACCGGGTGTTACTTTTTTCTGAATGCCACCCATCATCGGCGACCGACCAGACAGGTGGACGCTTTTCCCACCTGTCTGGTCTCGATCCCTCTGGGCGGATCGGCCTAAGGTGTGCCAGCCGCGGGCAGCCACGCAGCCCAACCATCACCCGCTGGGTTGTTGGTGAGGCGGGTCTGGTTGGTGCCGTCGGCGTTCATCACATAAATTTCATCATAGCCAGCGCGGTCAGTCGTGAAGGATATCTGCTTGCCATCCAGCGACCAGGCGGGGGCACCGGTATTCCCGCTATGGGTCAGATTGTGCTTGGTCAGGTTAATCTGGCCGCTGCCATCGGCGTTCATGCTAAAGATTTCCGCAGGCTCACCGCTGCGGTCGGTGTCGAAGATAATCGTTTTGCCGTCTGGTGACCAGAGCGGGCGGCCGTCATTCCCCCCATCATGGGTCAGGCGGGTCTGGTTGGTGCCGTCGGCGTTC
>JBBQBY010000593.1:0-3579 GCA_038318235.1 Caldilineales bacterium | reverse complement strand
TGCTGACAAGGTAAGCGAGGAAATCATGCATTATTGGATCAATACCGTCTCACGCGACCATGTGCAGCGCGGCGTGGACGCGGGTTTTACACAGGCCAATCATGGGAAAGCGACCAATTTGCGGCACCTGGCCCAGGATGACTTGCTCGTCTTTTATTCGCCACGCACCAGTTACCCCGATGGTGAACCTTTGCAACAGTTTACGGCGATTGGGCGGGTGTTGGATACGCAGCCCTATCAAGCGGAGATGACGCCAACTTTCCACCCTTGGCGACGACAGGTGGAATTTTTTCCTTGTACAGCGGCGCCGATCCAACCGTTGCTGGCATCACTCGCCTTTATCACCGATAAACGCAAATGGGGCTTTCCTTTTCGGCGCGGCCTGTTCCAGATTGGCCGGGAGGATTTTGCCCAGATCATGCAGGCCATGCAGGTTACGCCTGAACATTTGGCGCATGCTGGGTAGCCATCCGCGCGGCCGTTTCGGCAACGGCAGCGCGGAGTTCCAGCGGCGCTAGCACTTCCATACTGTCACCCCAACCGAGCAGCCAGCGCGTGAGTTGGCTCAATTCGCTGACCTGGTAGACCATGACGACACTGCCATCGTCGGCTTCTGGTCGCTCCTCACGAAAGCTAAAATATTGCGCCTCACGCACCCAGCGCACAACATCGGCATTAAAACGGACGACGACACGCGTGCCGTTATCGGCGAAGCGGCGCAGGCGCATGCTGTGCGGGACAAAGGTCTCGGCGCGTACCGTCAAATGGTCGATGCGATCGAGCCGAAAGTTACGTAAATCCTGGCGCAGCCGGCAATAACCATGCACAAGCCAGATATTGTCGATATAGGCCAAATGCAATGGTTCGATCTCACGGGCGGTGATGCGGTTGGTATGTTGCGCATGATAGTGAACATAGACCACCTGGCGCTGGTTGATCGCTTGTTGCAACTGGAGAAACTTTTCATCGTCCAGGTCTAAACGCGGACGACTGATGGTGTAGAAGCCGAGCACCGTCTGCAACGCTTCAACACGCGCCCGCATCAATTTGGGGAGCACAGCCCGCACTTTGGCGAGCGCACTTGTGGCTGCGGTTTGGGTTGGCCCAGGGCTGGTCAAGCCGTTGAGCATGGCGACAGCCAGAAAAAGCGCCTGGGCCTCGGTTTCGCTAAACATAATCGGCAGCAGGCTATAACCCGCCATCAGCCGATAACCTTCGCCCGCCTGCCCCACCACCGGCACACCAATTTCGGCCAGCGCGTCCATATCCCGATAGACGGTGCGCTCGCTTACCTCAAATTGCGCGGCTAAATCCTGGGCGCGCACAAGGTCGCGACTTTGCAGGAGCAATAGATAGCCCAGCAGCCGATCAAGCCGATTCATATACCATACTCCTTCTCAACCAGCGCTGGGCCACATTAGATGCCTTGGCTACGTAGATAATCGACACTGCGGCGAATGCCCTCCTCGATATCGCCCCCGCTACGAAATTCAAAACAGTAGAACAGGCGTTGGGGCAGTTGATCGAAAGCAGCAAAAATCGGTGCTAATTCCTGATCACCGCCGCCTAAATAGGTGGGCAATTGTTCCAGATCAATTGGCTGATCTTTGAGATGGGCCGAAATTGCGCGCTGGCCCAACGCGTGGATCGCGCTGACAACATCTTCGTCGTGGCGCACATAGTTGCCAATATCAATGTTTGTGCCCAGCGCTGGATGCTGAATCCGCGCCAACACCTGTTGGACTTCGGCGAGCGTGCCGCCAGGGGTGCGGGCGAAGTTTTCGAGCGCCAGCCCAATGCCTTGTTGCTGGGCGTAATCGGCCGCGCGCCGACCGGCTGCCCAGCCAGCTTCGTCCGCTTCCGCTGGCAGCGGCCCAGGAAAGACGCGCAATTGGGGCGCGCCCAGTGCCTTGGCGGCGTCGATGTCCTGGCGCAAGACGATCTGATCTTGGTTATCATTGCTAAAGAGCGTAACAAACGTGGCGTAGGTGACAAGTAGATGACGGTCTTCCAGATAGCGGCGAGCCGTGGCGAGTTCGGTTTGCCAGGCTGGCCAACACTCGCGGCGCAGTTCCACGCCATCAATTCCCAACCGTTGCGCCGTATCGATCACGTCAAAAATCGTGCGGCCGCCGCTTTTCAGTTCTTCTTCAAATTGCATCACAGAGATCAAAAGTGGACGATGAGCGGGCATAGTGTTCCTTTTTCGTGGGCATACATCAGTTTTTAAGTCAGGTTAGGCAGATACAGCGGTTACACAGAGCACGCAGAAGAGCTACCGTAGGTGCGGTTACAAACCGCACCTACGATTACGGCAATCATTGGTTAACGACCATCAATCACGCCCCTACGGCGAATTCAGATGGTTGTTTGCCCTCGTAAAGCCAAAATCCGGTTCACAAGCGATAAAACGCGCGCGCATTTTCAGCCAAAATTTTGGTTAACAATGGTTCGGGCAGCGTCACTGGCAACGCCTCGGCAGGCGTGTCAAAATGCCAGTGCGGATAATCTGTCGCAAACATCAGCAGATCGTCGGAATCCAGTTGTTCGATAATTTGCAACAGTTGTTGTGGATTCGGTGGCGCATCGACGGGCTGCACGGTTAGGCGAATGTGCTCGCGCACATAGTCCGACGGCAAGCGCCGCACCCACGGTGTGTTGTGGCGCAACCCTTTCCACTCTTTGTCCATCCGCCACATCAGCGAGGGCATCCAGGTAAAACCACCTTCGATCAGAGCCACGCGCAGGCTGGGAAAACGGTCAAACACACCTTCGATCACCAAACTAAATACCTGCGACTGGAAGACCTGGGCCATGCCCGCGTATTCTTCCAGATAAGTTAACGCCCAACCAGACGGCGTGGAGGGGTGGCCGGGTGCGCCGCCATATTGAATGCCCACGACCAGATTGTGGCGCGCCGCCGCGGCATAGATCGGGTCATAGCGTGGATTGCCATAGGGCGCCTCCGAACGCACGGGCAGAATTACCTGCACAAAGCCAGGGTGATCGCCAAAGCGGTCGATCTCCTGGGCGGCCAGAATTGGGTTCTGGCTCGGCAAGACCAGTGAGGCGCGCAGACGGGGTTCTTGATTCAACCACGCCTCGATCTGCCACTGGTTGATTGCCGTGGCCAGCGCCGCCGCCAGATCATGATTATGCACGCTGGAAACCCGATAGGCACAGTTGAGAATGCCATATTCGGCGCTCCAAGCGTCTAGGGTTTGCGCACGCAGCAACGCCAAATCCGAACCAGGTGCGTTGCCGGAAGCCGGTTTTGCCTCTGGCCGGGCGGTGAGCGGCGAACCCTTTGGATAGTCATCGGCGTCCGGCCCGACAAAAGCCGACTCGTTGCAATAGTCCACCCAGTGCGCGGGCAGATACGGATACAGCGTTTTGAGCGAAGGTAATTCGTTATGAATGTCGCAATCGATCACTTTGTGTGCACCGAAGATGCCCATGTATGACTCGCTTTCTGATGGTTATCGGTAGTTGGTAAAGGGTAAAGGGCAAGTAGTAAATAGTGATTGTCGGTCTAGCAACCCGACACTTTTGTCTGGGCCGTTAAAATGGCCTGCTGAC
>JBBQBY010000592.1:0-3594 GCA_038318235.1 Caldilineales bacterium | reverse complement strand
GCCGCACGTGCTGCGTGTACCCAAATTGTGCGGCTAAAAGCACGCACCTACGCATGATTTTGTTCGGCAAACACTGGATCCTTATTTAATTGAAATGGCCTTTTATCACGAAGTTATCCGATACAAACGATACAGGCATCAACATGCTAACGGTTAAAGAACGCGATTTCAGCATACCCGCTGCGCTCGGCATCCAGATTCGCCAACAGGTGAGTTTGGCGCCGTTCACGACCATGAAGGTGGGTGGTCCAGCCGAATATTTTGCCACGGTCAACACCACGGATCAGTTATTGAAATTGGTGCGTTGGGCGCGGCAAATTGAGTTGCCGTATTTCGTCTTGGGCGGCGGCAGCAACATTTTGATCAGCGATCAAGGCATCCGCGGTCTGGTAGTCTACAACCGTTGTCGTCAGGTGCGGCTGGATGCAGCGCCAATTCGCTGCATTGGTTCATTCGACGATCGCCCCTATCTTTTTGCCGAAAGCGGCGCAGCCGTGGCAGGGGTGGCCCGCACCAGTGTGCGCGCGGGGTTGACCGGGCTAGAGTGGGCCGTGAGTGTGCCGGGCACGGTTGGCGGTGCAGTGGTGGGCAACGCCGGTGCGCATGGTGGTGAGGTCAAGGATACGCTGGAAAACGCCTTATTGCTCGACGAATATGGCGATATTCAAGAATATAGTGCTTCAGATTTTCAATATGCGTATCGAGATAGTAAACTTAAGCAACTCCGACCTCTGCAAGCCGCATTGAAGCCTGTCGTCCTTAGCGCAAACTTCCGCCTCAACAGCGGTGTCCAAGTAGAAATAAATGCGCGTGCCGAGCGATTTCTCCACCATCGCCGCCAGACTCAGCCCGTAGAACCCAGTTTAGGCAGTACGTTTGTCAACCCACCCGGTGACTATGCGGGCCGCGTAATTGAAGCGGCCGGGTTGAAGGGCGCCCGCATTGGCGGCGCAGAAGTCAGCCAGTTGCACGCCAATTTTATTATCAATGCTGGCGGAATCGGCGCTGCATCGGCACAGGATGTGCTAGATTTGATCGAGCAGATCCAAACGGTGGTCGAAGAACGCTTTAGCCTACGGCTAGTCCCAGAAGTACAGTTGGCTGGTGAGTGGTCGACGGTGTAAGCAACAGCACAATCAGCGCGCAAGGGCATTGTGAATATCCCTTTGCGCATCAAATATCTGCAGATTGGATTAAACATGCTTCACAAACAACTTCGCGTCGGCGTGCTCTTTGGCGGACGCAGCAGTGAACATGAAGTTTCGCTGGCCAGCGCGCGCAATGTGATGGATGCATTGCGCAAAGCCGGCCATGAGGTCGTGCCGATTGGGATCACCCCGCAAGGGCGCTGGTTGACCAGCGACGATCCACTCGCTCTTTTAACAGGGGAAGTTGCTTCGGCCAAAGAGCGGCCAGAAAACAGTACGTCCGTCACGATCAACGGGCAGCATGGCAGTGCGGAGGCCTGGGCGCTATTGCCACAAACCAGCAAAGATGCCCCTTTGCCGATGATCGACGTGATCTTTCCGGTGCTGCATGGCCCACACGGTGAAGATGGCACGGTGCAAGGTCTGCTCGAATTGGCAAATTTGCCCTATGTCGGCAGCGGCGTGCTGGGCAGTGCGGTCGCCATGGACAAGGCAATTGCCAAACAACTTTTCGCCCAGGCTGGCATCCTACAGACACCGTTTACGGTGGTGATGCGTAAACATTGGCAACGTGAGCCAGCAGGCTTAATCAGCGCCTTAGAACAGCAGTTTGCCTATCCAGTCTTTGTCAAACCGGCGAATTTGGGCAGCAGCGTCGGGGTGAGCAAGGCGCATAACCGCGCAGAACTCGTCATAGCATTGGACTTGGCCTGTCGCTACGACCGCAAACTTTTGATCGAAGCCGCCGTGCCAAATGCCCGTGAAATCGAAGTCAGCGTCTTGGGCAATGACGACATTTTGGTCAGCATACCCGGCGAAATCGTGCCTGGCCGCGAATTTTATGACTATGCGGCCAAGTATCTGGACAATTCGAGCCAGTTGCTAATTCCGGCAGCCCTGACCCCTGCGTTGACAGTGCAGGTGCAAAAAATGGCGCGTCAGGCCTATCAGGTGGCCGATTGTGCGGGGCTCGCGCGGATCGATTTTCTGTTGGATGATGGCGACAAAACGCTCTATCTGAATGAGATCAATACGATGCCCGGCTTTACGCGCATTAGTATGTATCCCAAATTGTGGGAGGCGAGCGGTCTCAGCTATCCAGAATTGGTCAATCGCTTGCTCGAATTGGCGCTAGAACGCCACGAAGATCGGTTACAAAATAGTACGACACGCGAGGCATAACAATTTAACTATGGCACAGGCAATCAAAGCACGCACCACCAAACGCAGTACACCGACCACTTTGGCCGTAGGCAATGATACGCGCGCGGCACGGCGCAACCGGCCCAGCCCGAACACACCCGCCCGGCGCAAACGTCAGCTTACCCAGCGGATGAAACGCTTTGAGACGGGTTTGGCCATTCTGCCCGCCAAGGTCAAACAGTGGCGCGGGCATTGGTCGATGCCACGTCTGACGCAAATCGGTTTTAGCGGTTGGTCGCCGAGCAAGGTGCTCAGTTTGCTGTTGCTGATGGCGGCGATTGGCGGCATCGCCTGGGTACACATGGATGATCGTTGGTTTATCTATCGCGAAAATGTCAAGTTTAACAATTTGCACTATCTGGATGCGAATCAACTGTATGCCGAGAGTGACATCGACGGTTGGAACATTTTCTGGTTACAGTCCGAAAAAGTGCGGCAACATCTGTTGGCCTTGCCTTATATTGTGGATGCCCAGGTGCAAACTAGCCTGTTCGGTGGGGTGACGGTCAATGTCCAAGAAGCGCAGCCCGTCGCCTTGTGGATGACCGATCAGGGCGCCTTGTGGTTGCTGGCCGATGGGACAGCTTTGGCCGCCCAAACCAAAAATCCGGAAGACATCCCGCAAATTGTCGATAGTGCGCAAGAGGCCAAAGCGTTGGATACGCGCAAAGGGCTGGCGATCGATCAGAACATCCTGAAGAGCGCCCTGGCGATCAAGCAACAACTGCCCGAAATCGATCAAATGCGGTTCAACAAAGATTATGGCCTGAATTTCCGTCTGCCGAGCAGCAGTGCTTGGGTATACTGGGGTGACGGAACCAACACAGACACAAAATTCGCCAATTTAGCCGCGATTCAAACGTTAATTCGAACGAGCAAAAAACAACCGCAGATCATCGATGTCCGCTTTGAACGGCCTTACATGAACTAAGTAACGGGTGTCTAATCCCAGACAGCAGGAAATTGAAAATCGCGCGTAAATATTTCAGTAAGTGGACAATAGTAAATGATCAAAACTAAGTTACTCTATCCCTTAGGCTGAGAAGACCAGTCAGGAGTGACCCGAATTTCAGCAAAATTTTCGTTTAAATCTGAGGAATCATTGCTGGCGCGTTTGATTAACCGATCAAATCAGTTGTAAGGATTTTGCGTGTTCAAGGTGGATGGACACACCACATACAAGTTGTAACATAATGAGGTTTACCGTGCAAGAGACCATTTCCGCCATCGATATTGGCACAAC
>JBBQBY010000591.1:0-3666 GCA_038318235.1 Caldilineales bacterium | reverse complement strand
AAATATCACGGCATTCCTGCATAGAAGTCGCCAGCGTAACCTCTTGCAAGACATGACAGCCTGCTTCGAGCGCGGCCACGGTCTGATCGCGGTGCGCGGGCATAGGGGTGCCGACATAGACAATATCCAACCCGGATTCTAACATTTCCTGGTAGTTGGTAAACAGTTTAGCACCCGGAAAGTGTTGGCCAAAATATTCCAGCGCGACGGGGTCCAGGTCACAACCGGCGGCGATTTCACAATCAGGTAGCACACCAAAAATCTGGGCCGGGCCAACGCTACGACGTAAGCCGGCAATGCCAACTTTGTAAGGTTTCATAGTTTGATTGGTTCCTTTTGGCTTGGAGCCTCACCCCCCGGCCCCCTCTTCTGAACTCAGCCCTTCGATTCAGGAGAGGGGGCTAGGGGGTGAGGCCGCTTTAAAATTCATTATCCACATCGACCGGCTTGCCCGTGCGCGCCGATTCAATCGCCGCACACAGGGCAGCAATAATACGCGCCCCTTCTTCGACAGCGGTTACGGGTTGCGCCTTACCTTCGATGCAGTCCAGAAAATGTGTACACTGTTCCGCCCAATGTTGCACCTGCCGCGTGCCCTTCACGAGCGGCTTGTGGTCCTTAAACTCTTCTTTAAAATCGCGCACCACTTCCGTCTGTTTTAGCTCGCGGTTATTGCGATAAATTTTACTGCCCCAGAGCGTACCTTTGGTGCCATAGAGCACGAGCCGGCCCCCGGTGGGCGCTGCGCCGCGACTGCCCGAGGCGGCAATTATCTTGCCAATCGTGCCATTCTCAAAGGTCAGCGCGACCAAATAACAGTCGTTGATCGGCAGCGTTGGTTCAGCTTTATGATTGGCATAAGCGAAGACTTGTTTGACCTTCGAGCCCAGCGCCCACATCATCACGCCCATTGAATGAGAGCCGCCGCCGAGCAGAATATCCTGCGGCGCGCGCTGGTCCGTACGCCAAGGGGTTTCACCGCCTGAACCATAATAGCGGCGCATGTCAGAGATATAATCACTTTCTGCCAGCCAGGCCTCGCCAATTTCCCCGGCTTGGTAGGCAGCGACCATGGCCTGATAATCCGGTTGGTGGTGGACAATTTGCCCGACCAGGAAGATCAGCCCGGTGTCGCGCACATCTTGCACGAGGCGAGCCGCGTCTTCGCGCGTGGTCGTCATCGGCTTCTCGCAGAGCACATGCTTGCCGGCGCGCAAAGCGGCGTGCGCATGCTCGCCGTGCAGATGATCGGGCGTGCAGACGGAGACTGCCTGGATATCATCACGGCTCAATAATTCTTCTAGTGAGGTGCAGAATGTGGCTTCAGTTGCGCCTAGCCGCTGTGCTTGCTCTCGCACTTTTGCCTCGTCCATGTCCCACAGGGCAACCACCTTGCAGCGTGGATCGTTTAGATAGCCGCTAATATGCCCTTCGGCAGCAATCCCACCACCGCCGATGATGCCAATCCCAATTTGACCCATAATTTTGCATAACCTTTCGTTTGCTATGGTGCGATTTTCAAAATCGCCTGAAATTTAACCTTTTGTGCCGGTTAATGTAATGCCTTCGATAAACGTGCGCTGCGCCAAGAAAAACAGAATGACGATGGGCATAACCGTCACCGTGCCCGCGGCCATCAGCAATCCCCATTCCGTCTTACGTGCCCCAGCAAAACCGTATAGACCTAAGGCTAATGTGTAGTTTTGCTTGTCGGCTAGATAGATTAACGGACCGAGAAAATCGTTCCAGTTCGCCAAAAAGGTAAAGAGCGCAACTGTCGCGAGGGCAGGACGGGCCAGTGGCATAATGATGCGCCAATAGATGGCGAATTCACTCGCCCCGTCGATTTTGGCGGCTTGGGAAAGTTCGGTGGGAATGGTCATGTAGAACTGACGCAACAAGAAAATAAAGAAGGCATTGCCAAAGAACGCTGGCCAGGTTAATGGATTGGCCGTGCCCACCCAACCCAACTGGCGAAAGATCAAGAAGGTTGGAATCAAAGTGACAGGATAGGGGATCATTAAGGTTGCCAACAAAACACTAAAAAGGATGTTGCGACCCGGCCAGTTGATGCGGGCAAAACCATAGGCAACCAACGTGCATGAAATCAGCGTGGCAATCACATTGAATACGGCAATGTACAAAGTGTTATTGAAATAGGTGAAATAGGGAATATAGGTAAGCGCACGGGGATAGTTGTTCCACATAAATGGCTGCGGAATCCAGCGCGGCGGCAGCACAAAGATTTGGGCATCTGGTTTTAGCGAGGTAGAGAGCATCCATAAGAACGGCAACGCAAACAAAATCGCTGACAAAACCAAAAGAATATGGGCTGCCAATTGCGTGAGCAGATGTCTGGTCTGCTTGCTCATGTCGATGATCGGTGCAGGTTGCGCGGATTTAAGCATTAGTGACTCTCCCCACCGTAAAATACCCAACGCCCTGAACTTTTGAAAATTATCAGAGTAATCAGGATCACAAAGAGTGCAAGCATCCAGGCCATTGCACTGGCATAGCCCATGTGGAGATAGCTAAACGCATTGCGGTAGAGCAACAAGCCATAGAGCAAGGTGCTATCGAGCGGCCCACCTTTGCCGTCGGTGATCACATAGACAAAGGTAAATGATTGAAACGCTTCAATCGTGCCGAGCACTAGGTTAAAGAAAATCGTCGGTGAGATCATCGGTAGGGTGATCGCCCAGGTTTTGACCAGTGCCCCTGCGCCGTCAATGTCAGCGGCTTCATAGAGATGGCGTGGCACATCTTGCAGCGCGGCCAGATAAATGACCATACTGCCACCGATACCCCATAATCCCAGCACAACGAGGGAAGGTTTGGCCCAACTTGGGTCTGTAAGCCAACCAATGCCTGGTATGCCGATCTGTTTGAGCAGCGCATTGACAAGGCCAAATTGTGGATTTAACATCCAACTAAACAAAAGCGCTGTGACCACTTGGGGAAAGATCGTTGGTAAATAGAAGATCGTGCGGTAGATCGACATCCCGGACACTTTGAGATTCAACAATAACGCCAAGCAGACGCTAAAGATAATGTTGAGCGGAATGGCCATCAACGCATAGATCAGCGTATTCTTAACGGCAGTCCAGAAAAGATGGTTCTGACTAAACATATCGATAAAGTTAGCCGCACCAACAAATTTTGGCGGCTGTAGCACGTTGAAATCCGTGAAGCTGTAGTAAAGCGAAGCTAGCAGGGGATAAAGCGTGAAGATCAGCAATCCAAGCAACCATGGCGAAACAAAGAGCAGGCCATTGATCAAATCGTGGCGTACTCCCCGGCTCCAACGACGACTACGGGCGCGGTGCGGTGTTACACGCGCGGGCGATGCAAGTTCAGTCATAATTGTTCCTTTTTAATATGTCACACTTTATTCCTGCACGGCGGCCATTTGCTCGGCGAAAGCGATCCCTTCTTTCCAACTATCACCGCCATCCTCATAATCCCACCAGACCGAGAGTACGGCTTGAGCGACGTTCCAGCCCCGAATGCGCGCTCGATCTAGGTTTAATTCCGCTGCCAGTTGATCGATCCGCCGCGTGGTAAATTGTACCAGATCCGGACGCTTCTCCACGTCAAAAGGATTGCGCAACAGTGCGCCAGTCTCATAGGCTGGTTCGCCAACCAACCCTTTGGGGTCAATCGCGA
>JBBQBY010000590.1:0-3688 GCA_038318235.1 Caldilineales bacterium | reverse complement strand
GATTGGGAAGAAGAGGAGGATGACCAAGCGGATGGTGAAGGGGTATAGCCGTAGGGGCGTGATTGATCACGCCCGCTGGATAATAGGTAAAGGCTGGCCGCGCCGCCCAGCGGGCAAAACCCGATGAATCCATCCCCACCGCAATAAATTGTTGACTTCAGAAAGCGTTCTATCAAGCCCATGACCATCCACATTCTATCGACTCGTCTGCTCACCCCCTATCAGCTCGAACGGCTACATACCGCTGTGCCAGACGCTGAAATTGTCCACTTTCGCGCCCAGAGTGGCCACGAAATCGAACGGGCTCTGACGCCCGAAGTCGAAGTGATCTTCACCGGTCGCGGTGATTTTTCACTCGATCGCGCCACCGGTCTGCGCTGGGTACAGATGGAAAACGCCGGCATCGATCATATTCATAACACGCCATTGTGGCAGAGCGCCTTGCCGATTGCCAGCGCCAATGGCGCCCATTTGCCCCACCTGCCCGAATATGTGCTGACGATGCTGTTGGCCTGGGCGCATCGCCTGCCCGAACTCCTGGCCCTGCAAGCGCAGGCTCATTGGTTTTCTGGCCAGGATATTGATCAACTGTGGCCGCGCCCGGTCTGTCAGCGCACGCTGGGCATTGTGGGGTATGGGGCAATTGGTCGCGAGCTTGCACGCATGGTCAAGGCATTGGGGATGCGTGTAGTGGCAACCCGCCGCCCAGGCGGATCATTGGATTATCGCGGGTTTAGCCCGCCTGGTTTGGGTGACCCGGATGGCAATTTGCCCGACGCCTATTTTACCCTGGCTGAGTTGCCTGCCTTGTTGCGCCAAAGTGATTATGTGGTGCTTGGCGTGCCGCTGTTTGATCAGACGCGCCATCTGATCGGGGCTGCGGAGTTAGCCCACATGCAGCCCCACGCCCTACTGATCAACATCGGACGTGGTGGGTTGATCGATCAGGCCGCCTTGCTCGACGCTTTGCAACAGAAGCGCATTGGCGGCGCGGTGCTGGATGTGACGGAGCCGGAGCCATTGCCCGCCGATCACCCCTTGTGGCATCAAGAAAATGTGATCATTACACCGCATATGGCGGGGCATAGCCCAAATCATTTTGACAACGTGGTTGAGCTTTTTGCCGAGAATATACGCCGTTATCGGATCGGTGAGCCGCTGTACAACCTGGTGGAACGGGGATTGGGGTATTAAAGTCAGGTGTCCCGTTGGGACAGAGGGGAGCAGATGTCACTACAAGAATCCTCGTTCCATAAGCAGTGTGTGGCGATCCGCGTCTACCCTGGACGCAGCGACGGCGTCGGGCTCTCGGTGCGTGTGCAAGGCAAGGATGAGCTACTGAAAGGACTGGATATTTGGCAGATGCGGAATATCTATTCTATCATTTGCGTGGCTTGTCGAAGAGCTACAGCGATTGAAATGCACCCGATTGAGAGGATGAGGCGGAACTGATTTCTATTTCCCCGATTTCAGCGCAAGCATTAAATCTATTGTGCATACAGATAACTAGAAAATTAAGATAAGGTGAACCCATTGAGTATGAACAACCAAGAGACAGCTTCTCCGGCTACCTTATTGTCGCTTCCCCTAGCCTACACCGTGCCAGATCGACTGGTGTTGGACTTTGCCAGCCGGGGGCTTGTCGTGCTGGCGCCAGAAAGCCTTGGCATCCCGGCGGACGTTCACGACCAAGTCTATGCGCAGGAAAAGGTGGTCCACGACACCGGTGTGCGCGTGACGCCAGCCAATGTGCCAGCCGTGCTTGATCTGCTCAACGCGCCCGGACTGATCGCCGCGTGCAACCAGCTGATCGGCAAAAATTGGGCGATTGTTCCCTTCACCCACAATGCCTCCTTTATCAGCGGAGCCAGGGATCAGCATTGGCACAAGGATGACAACGGTCCCTATAACAGCCGCAAACAGCGCCATCATCAGGCTGTACAGATTGAGATGCTCTACTACCCGCAAGCCGTGACCGAGCAGATGGGACCCACCGCCACCGTGCCCTACTCACAGTATTGGACCTTTAATCACGAAGAGAATCAGGATAACTTTGCCGGCGCCGATCATCTTGACTTTGACTATATGTTGAGCGGGATGGAGCGAACGCCGGTCAGCGGCCCCGACTCGAAATATGAGCTAGACGACATCGTCCACGGTCGCACGGCCCACGACATCCGGATGCGCGACGCGGTCACAAAGACTGGCTGGCCGCTGGTCCACTCATTCGCTGCCGCCCCCCTGCGCGCCGGCAGTGTCGTGCTCTATTCGCATAACACCTTTCATCGGGGGAACCATCGTCGCGATGACTGGCGGACGTGGCAGAACAATCCGCGCTTTATGTGGCGTTTCTGGCTCTATCGCACCACGGACCCTGATGCGCCTGACGATGATTCAGCAAGCAAAATCAGTTGGCACAACCTGGGCATAGATCCAATGGGTAATATTGATCTCGCAACGGCCGGCGATGACGTAACGACCGTCTGGCGCTATCACCATCATTGGATCAAGACCGGCCAAGCGCCGCCACCGCGCCCCGAGGTTGCGCAGCTTTCGCCGGAAGCACGCGAAAAAGAGGCTGACCGTCTCTTCGCGCAGCTACACACAAAACAGGACGCGGCAGAGCCAATTCGCATCGGCGCAGCGTATAAACTCGCCTCGATTGGTGATCCGCAAGTCGCCACGCGCTTCCTCGGTAAAGCCCTCTATACCGATCGGGAGAGCGTGCGCCGCGCGGCCACCTATGGCCTGATTGCGGTTGGCGAGGACGCCACCGCCACCCTCCTGGAAGCAGCCACTTCGGAGATCAAATGGGTGCGCAAAGCCGGGGTATATGCGCTGGGGGATGCAAGCCCACTGACTGAAGCGGTCTTGCAAATTGTCGTTGCCCGCCTGCATGAAGATTCATCCGTCTACATTCGTTCGGTCGCCGCCGGAACGCTGGGCTGTTTGGGTCGCCGCGCCATCGCCAGCGGCATCGGCGCCGAATTGATTCCTAGGTGTCTGGATGCATTGGTGCAAAGCCTCGCCCAAGAGGAAAATCGGTTGGCGATGAGCAAGGCGCAGGGTCGCTCGATCAAGTTTGCACGGCCCACCGACGAGTGCGATGTTTGTGAAGGGGACGGCGTCGACTTTGGGCTGGAGCGCTATGCGCCGGTGCGCTCTGCGGTGCGCGAGAATGCGCTCTGGTCCATCGTCATCCTTTGTTCGCACGGGGCGGAACTACTTGGCCGCGCGTTGGAGCCGACGATTGCCGCGCTGGAAGCTGTGGTGCGTGCGGACAAGAACCTCATCTCGGTTGGGTTTGCGATGGATGCACTGGCGCGGCTTGCCAACCTGCGCCCGGCAGACGATGAGCCGCTGCCCCTGATTGCCGATCTGCAAACGAATCTGCCCCATATGCTTGGTGAAGCGCCCGTTCAATGCTGGGAGTCCCTCGTGCGCGAGGGTGTTACGCCTTAGCCAGCATCCAAAAACGTAACTACTAACCCCACCCTAACCCTCCCCAAACGAGGGAGGGGACTGTCACGGGGATGACAATGCTGGTTGGACAGAAGAGAACCTAGCGTCCTTCCCTTGATGGTTCCCTCCCTGGTAAGGGAGGGTTAGGGTGGGGTGGCTTGGTCGTCATCCAAAAACAACTTGTAGCTTTGCGCGACACGGGTCGGTGACTCGCCACTGGCCGAGC
>JBBQBY010000589.1:0-3691 GCA_038318235.1 Caldilineales bacterium | reverse complement strand
AAGCATACAGCGCGTTAATAGGAACAATCATGCAAGCTTTCACCTACTGGAAAACTGTGACAATGGACAAATCTGACCTAATTGAACAACTAATTGAGTTGCTCAGCCAACACCAAATCCATTATTGTGTGATTGGTGGACAAGCCGTGAACGCTTATGTAGATCCGTTGATTAGCCTGGATCTTGATTTGGTGATTGCCATCGATCAGATCGAACAAGCGGAACAACAGCTACAGAGCCGTTTTGCAGTGCGGCATTTTCCGCATAGCATCAACGTATCGCTGGCAGATTCCAGTTTGCGTGTACAGATTCAGACTGACCCGCGTTACTTCGATTTTGTTGAGCGAGCACAGACGCAAGCGGTGCTTGGGTTGCCATTACCGGTGGCCAGTGTAGAAGATGTATTGCAAGGTAAAATTTGGGCATTCCAAGACCCGGAACGGCGCGCCAGCAAACGCCAGAAAGATCTGGCTGATATGGCACGCTTGCTTGAAGCCTATCCGCTTTTGCGTAGCCAGGTGCCAGCGGATATCTTGGCACGATTATTATAAGAAATATGGATAAAACCTTAGCAAGCTTACGTTGGGATACTGAATATAAACAAGGGCGCTATACCGCTGAACCGCCGCTTCCCTTTGTAGAGCAGATTATTGATATGCTGCAAAACCAACGTTCCTTATTTGATGGGACGGGGCTGTATGTCGGCTGTGGCAATGGGCGCAACTATACCGTCTGGGGGCATAGATGATAAAATTTCACAGCAGTTTTTCTCTGGTAGGTACAGCGTAAAAATTCTCATCTATGCCCGTGTCTAGTATACTTGCCCCTCGTCGATGCAGGCTTACAGTTGGTTGGGTTGGATTTATCAGCTGAAGCGCTCAAGCAGTTGGCGGCACAACGGCCAGCGCTGGCGTCGGCGCTACGCTGCGAAAATTTTCATGACTTTCAACCTGATCAATGCTTTAGTTATCTGATTGCGCTTCAGGTTTTCCAACATGGCAACACCACCGAAGTGACAAGCTATTTCAATAAAGTAGCCACCTTGCTTAAGCCAGGCGGATTGTTCTTTTTGCGCGTGAATTCGAGCGCCACACAAATTTATCACGCACACTCGGTCGTTGAGCGCAACGATCAAGGCGGCTTTACCATTCAGTATGAAGAAGGCCCCAAACGTGGGATGTTCGTTCACTTTTATTCACGCGCTGAGTTAATGCAGCTTACCCAAAATGCCTTCCGCATCATCGGTGAATTGCATCAGGATGTCATCCAACGCACCTCACCCAAGACCGGCGTTTGGGCGCAATGGGAGATGATCGGCGAAAGATTGTAAGCCAAAGGAGATAGGATCATGCAGATCGCAGCAACGACCGAAAAGGTAGTTCAGGAAAAACTAGACCAATTTTCTCAAATAATCCATTACCCGGAATCGGATGGTAAACCCATGGGTGAAACTAGTGTTCACATTGCCGCAATCCTCTATTTGCTAGGGGCCTTGCAAGCCTACTTTCGTTACGTTCCTGACCTTTATGTCGCGGCTGACATGCTCTTTTATTACGAAGAAGGCGATCCAACTGTCTATAAAGTGCCAGATGTCTTTGTTGTCAAAGGTGTCGAGAAGCATGACCGCCGCACATATAAACTGTGGGAAGAAAAGAGACCCCCAAGTGTAATCTTCGAGATTACTTCACGCGGCACACGGTGGGAAGATACCGGGGAGAAAAAAGGTCTCTATGCCGAACTGGGTGTACGCGAATATTTCTTGTTCGATCCACAGGGTGAATATCTCAAGCCTCAGCTCCAAGGATTTCGTCTTGTCCAAGCTGTATATCAGCCAATCCCATTAGCCAAGGATGGCACGCTCACCAGTGAGGAATTGGGTCTGCTCCTGCGTCCTGATGGCAAGCTCTTGCGCCTAGTCAATCCGGTGACCGGAGAACCTGTGCCGACGCTGGGTGAAGCCATTGAGTCAAGAGAAGAGGCCGAAACGCGCGCCGAAACATCCGAGGCGGAACTGGCGCGCATGCGCGATGAAATCGAACGCTTGAAACGCTTAGCTGGTTTGAATTAATTGGCAGCACAGGTTGATCAATCAATTTAATCCACCCAATAATAATGAAGAGAGGGAAACATGATCACCACAGCACGTCTGGTCATCATCGGCGCTGGCATCGTCGGCGCTAGTGCGGCCTATCATTTAACCAAATTGGGCTGGCGTGACATTTTAGTGCTGGACAAAGGCAGTTTGCTAGAAAATGATGGCTCGACCTCGCATGCACCGGGCGGCGTGGTCGGTCTTAGCCACTCCAAATTGATGACGCAGTTTGCCCAATATTCATCCGGCCTTTTTAACAGTTTGCAACCCTTTGCCGAAGATCGGAACACCTGCAACCCGGTTGGCGGGCTGGAGGTGGCGATCTCGACGGCACGCTGGCAAGATTTGAAGCGGCTGCACGGCGAAGCGCAAGCTTTTCACGCCGAAGCGCATCTGCTTAGCCCACAGGAAACCCAGGACAAGTTGCCACTGATCAACCCTAAGGCGATTGTCGGCAGCCTGTTCGTGCCCAAAAGCGCGATTGTCGCCGGTTCGCATGTGACCAGCGCGTTACAGCGTGACGCCGCGGCCACCGGTGGGGCGCAATTTATGGGTGACAGCGAAGTGATCGATATTGAAGTGAAGGATGGGCGCGTCGTCGCGGTCTTGACCAACAACCCAATAATGCCGCGCGTTGAATGCGAACAAGTGTTGCTCTGCGCCAACATTTGGGCGCCGGCGATCAGCGAAAAGATTGGCGTAAAAATTCCGCTGATGGCCTTTGAGCACCAGTACGCGATCAGCAAACCACTGCCCGAACTAGCCCAGTTTCACAACCACGCCAACAAAGATCACGAAGTTGTCTACCCGACCATGCGCGAACTAGATTCGTTCATGTATTATCGCCAACATTGGGACAGCTACGGCATCGGCAGCTACTGGCACACCCCGCGCATGGTCCACCCGCGCAACGTGGGCAAGACGGCCATGCGGCCTTTTACGCCCGAAGATTTTCAAGCGGCCTGGCAACAAGCGCAGAATCTGGTGCCCTCCCTGCGCGGCGCCGAGTTCATCAAGAAATTTAACGGCATGTTCGCCTTTTCGATTGACGGCTATCCGATCATGGGTGAGACGCAGGTCAAAGGCTTCTGGACGGCGGTCGCCTCGTGGATTACGCATGCGGGCGGCGTGGGCAAGTCGATTGCGGAATGGATGGCGACTGGGGCGGCCGAGTGGGACATGCGCCAATGTCATATCAATCGCTTCCATGAATTCCAGACCACACAAAATTACGTGGACACGGTCTGTCTAAAAAATTACCGCGAAGTCTACGAAATTATCCATCCGTCGGAGCCAATGAGCGAACCGCGTAACGTGCGCCTGTCACCATTCCAGCCGCGCTTACAAGCACTCAAGGTCGAGAACACTGTCTTTGCCGGCATCGAATTGGCCAACTGGGTTGGCGAAAATGCGCGCCTGCTCGAACAATATGAAGATCGCGTGCCCGAACGCACAGGCTGGGCAGGGGCTTATTGGTCACGCATTCAAGGTGCCGAGCATCTGGCGACGCGCGAAAATGTGGCGCTCTTTGACCTGACCGGCCTCTCGATCATTGAAGTGCGGGGCAGTGGGGCGACGAAGTTTGTCAACTACTTGTGC
>JBBQBY010000588.1:0-3702 GCA_038318235.1 Caldilineales bacterium | reverse complement strand
GTCAGCCAATTTTTTCTCCAGCACGCTAATCCGTTCGCCTTGATTAACAATTAGCTCGGCCAAGAAACCTACCAAAAAGAGCAGCACACTGATCACCGCCAGGATGCCAGCCGCAATAAAAACCGGACGTTGTTGCGTATCCGTAAAAACATAGAGCACAGTCAGATAGACAAAAGTGAGCAGGCTGAGCAGCATGCCTGCCATGCCCAAGCCACCAAAAAAGCGCATGGGCGCCTGGCTAAAGGTCAGCAAAAACTTGAGCACCAGCACATCGAGAAAACTCTTGGGAATGCGCTCCCAGCCAAATTTACTGCTGCCGGCGATGCGCGGTTTGTAATCAGTCTGCACTTCGTCCAGGCGAAACCCCTGATGAACCGCGATCATCAAGATGAAACGGTGCCAATCACTGCGCAATGGTGGCAAACTTTCGATCACCTCGCGGCGCATCGCCTTAATCCAGTTGCCGTCGTGGACGGGCACATTCGCCAGCGTGCGCATGACAAAATTGTAAACCGCACTGGCCAGCACTTTGCCGTCTTTGCGTCCCTGCCGCCAACCGGCCACGACATCTAGATCGTGTGCTTTCATATAACGCACCAAGGTTGGCACATCAAGCAGCGGGTCGGATTCCATATCGGCTGGAATTAGAATCACAATTTTGCCACGGCTGGCGCCAAACATCTTTTGCAACCCAGCCGTCATGCCTTGGCTGCGCCGATGGGTGAAGACGCGCAGATTTGGATAGGCGCGCTTTAGCTCCAATAAAATGGCCGCGGTGCGATCCGTGCTGCCATCATTCACAACCAATACCTCGCCCGCGCATTGCAAATCGGCAAAGGCTTGGAAGCTACGCTCTACCACTTGGGCGATCGTCGCTTCTTCATTGCGCGCCGGGATGACGACCGAAATTTCAAGTTCATTCACAACTTTTTCTCATCTGGCAACTCTACAAAATAAGGCGATGCGCTAGCTTGATTGTTCGAGAAAGGCTTTTACAAGCGCCACGACCCGATCCTGTTGCACCTCGCTCATCTCTGGATAGAGCGGCAAACTGAGGCAAGTATCCGCCACCCGTTCGGTGACAGGCAATGCGCCTGGTTGATAACCGAGGTCGGCATAGGCCGGTTGCAAATGCAGCGGCACGGGGTAATGCACGCCCGCTTCGACGCCGCTTTGTTTCAAGGAATCGAGCAACGCATCTCGGTGCGCAGTGCGAATGACAAAGAGATGCCAGGCCGGATTGGCCTCGGCGGCCACCGCCGGCAAGATGAGTTCGCAATCGGCCAAGAGCATTTGATAGCGCGCGGCCAAGCGGCGTCGCGCCGTTGTCCATGCGGCCAAATGGGGTAACTTCGCCCCCAAAATCGCCGCTTGCAACGTGTCCAGCCGTTCGCCAAATCCCTTCTGATCATGGAGATATTTGGAGCGTCGTCCATGATTGCGCAACGAACGCACCTGCTCTGCGATTGGGGCCGCATTGGTGGTCAGCGCGCCGGCATCGCCATAAGCGCCTAAATTTTTCCCTGGATAAAAGCTAAAACAACCGGCATCGGCCAGATTACCCGCCAACTGCCCTTGCCAAGTGGCGCCATGGGCTTGGGCTGCGTCTTCGATCACGACCAAATTGTGGGCTTTGGCGATCTGATTAATGCGCGTCATGTCAGCCGTCTGGCCGTAGATATGCACTGGAATGACGGCGCGCGTGGCTGGCGTAATCGCCGCCGCCAAATTAGCGGGATCGAGCGTGTACGTGGCCGGATCAATGTCCACAAAAACCGGCGTGGCGCCTACTGCGCTGATCGCTTCGGCGGTGGCGATGAAAGTGTGAGCGACCGTGATTACTTCATGCCCTGCACCCACACCAAACGCACGCAGCGCCAGTTCAAGCGCAGCCGTGCCGCTGCTGACGCCAATACACTGGTCAACGCCACAATAGTTGGCAAACGCGCTTTCAAACGTGCGCACATCTGGCCCCATAATAAAAGTGGTGGTATCAATGACCCGCTGGATCGCCGCATCAATCTCCGCGCGGATTGTGGCATATTGGGCTTTTAGATCAACTAAAGGAATTGCTTGGTTCATAGGATGATTTCTGTACAAAAAGATAGCCGAGCAAGCCGCTCAGCCATCAAAAAAGCCCTGGATTTACAAGGGGTGACTTTTGCTCACTCTGTTGCTGCACGCTCAACTTGCCTACTCGCCACTTGAAGCTGCGGCTTGCTTTCCAGATAAAGCGTATCGGGGCAAAGATCCTGACCATTCTGCCATTGGATACTACCTAGGAAGGGTTTCACAGAATTAAACATACTTTTTTCTTTTAATTCTCTAAAAATGCCAATCTCAAGGTAGGGCTTCACATCAAAAACTCTAACTTCCCCATTCATAAAAGTTAGGGTGATTGTATAATCATAGTTTGGTTTGACCTTTTTAACGCGTGGATTCATAAACGCCTCCTATTTTAAGGGATCAATCTTGAAGATTGTTTCACCTTTACTCGCAAGTTCCCAATCAGCCATTAATTCTTCTTGATGAATTTCGATCCACGCCTGCACCAATTTCATCTTATTCACTTTGAGGTCGCCTTCTATACTGAAGTCAATTTGAAAAGCGGCGTTTTGAGCGCTTGCGGGCCCAGACCCCCACCTAACCTCCCCCTGCTGGGGAGGAACAGATGCTTCGTCGACCTCAAAAGGTTCTCGACCAGCAGCATGTAGCATAAGGTCAAAACACCGCTTTTTGTTCTAATTTTGTATAATATACAGGTATTCACCTGTGATTAACTTTGAATTATAAAATAATCGAGCGGTAACAACCAAAAGTCTAGGACAAGCCAACAATCCAACAATCTACTATATCCTCGTTTCACGCCAGGAATTCAGACAACAATTGGTGAAAATGGTGCACGCCGTTTTCACGTTTGACTGAATAACGCCCTTGTTCGTAGATGCCAGTCTGCAAGTTGCGCCAGACGTATTCGCAGATTTCGATATCTTCTTTCTGAATCTGGTCGCTAAAGTCAATCGAACTCTGGAGATTATTCCAGGTTTCAGGTGTGCCAGGGTCGGCAAAAAACCATTCAAAAATCGTCAACGTGCGGTCGTAACTGAGCGGCACGATAATGTTAATTTGCAGCATGCCCATATAGATATTAAGCATGAAGTTTGGGAAGAGCCAGTAATAGAAGGCTCGACTGTCGCCTTCTAACGCCGTGTACACGCGACCGGCGGCGTCTTCTGTGCGCACCGGGCGAATCGGCGCGTACTGGGATGAATAATAGCGAAACGTATCGACGCGATATTGTTGATAATCAAGTTCGCGATACAAACCCGGATGGGCCACGGGCACATGGTAACCTTCCAGGTAGTTATCAATATAGATTTTCCAATTGGCATTCACGGTATAATCACGGCGCTCGACGCGGCGCATACCGTCGAAGTTAAACTGTTGGGTCTCTTCGGGGATCTTGCCCAGCGTCTCTAAGAGCGAAGGGCCGTCTGGATCCATGTTGACAAACGCAAAAGGCCCCCAAGTTTCAACCCGAATCGGCAGCAGACCATAATTGGCCTTGTCAAAATTCTCGACCTCTTCGAATTCAGGTGTCGTGCGCAGGCAGCCATCCAGGCCATATAACCAACCATGATATAGACATTGTAATGTCTTGCGATTGCCCGCACCTTTGGCCACAATGCCCGCCCGATGCCG
>JBBQBY010000587.1:0-3750 GCA_038318235.1 Caldilineales bacterium | reverse complement strand
TATCAGTTGACGACAATGCAATTAGCACGGTAGACGGTTTAGAAACCTGGTTGGAAGATCATCATCAAGTGGGCGATTCGGTAAAGGTTACGTACTTGCATGATGGTCAACCGCGCGAGATCACGGTGGCATTGGGCGAAGAGCCGAGCGGTGGTGACGGTAACTAAAGTGGCAAGGGGAAAATGGACGCAGATTTGCGCTGATAAACGCGGATTTAAGGGCTTTCTAGCTGGCACTAGGAATAAACCACGCTGTTCTTTCATCCGCGCAAATCCGCGTTTATCCGCGTCCAACATAAACTGCTCTCACGTTAATTTACTGTGGCGCAAACAGATTTACGGCATCGCGCAACATGGCGGCGGCGGTGGGTAGCGGTTCGCGTTCCCAAATTTTGTAATACATCTTGCCATAGATGTCACTGTGGATTTCTACGCCCATTTCCCAGCCGCTACACTGGGCCAAAAATTCAGCCTGGGGTAGGACAACGGGGGCGACGGTCAGTTGATAACCCATCGGCGTTTTCTGGGCGGAAGCCAGCAGTTTAATCGTAGTGCCGGCCGCTAAGGCTGCGGCCAAATCTTCGCCACGAATCTGGGTGATGCCTTGAACGGCCACATCGCTCAGCCGTGTATGGATGCCCAGAAAACTATTGGCAATAATCACCAACTTGCTGGCCGTGTCCCAGCCTTCCACATCCAGTGACGGGTCGGTCTCGGCAATGCCCCTCCGCTGTGCTTCGCTGAGCGCGTCGGCATAAGAACGACCTTGCGCCATCTCCTCTAAAATAAAATTACTGGTGCTGTTGAAGATCCCGCGCAACGACAGAATTTCTGCCGCAATTAAATCTCGTCGCCCGATGTTGAGCACGGGCAGCGCGCCGCATACAGTAGCGCTAAAGGCCAAACCTGCTTGGTTAGCCGCCGCCAATTCGTGCAACTCGCGAAAAGCCAGCACAAGCGGCGCTTTGTTGGCCAACACAACGCTGATGCCACGCGCCAATGCGGCGCGCGTGGCGCTAAGCCCGGGTTCACCGGTTGTAAGATTGACCGGCGATGCTTCCAATACCAGATCGCATTGTGTGCGCGGCAGCTCGGCGAGCACCGCGGCTGGGGATTGGCCTGGTACAAATCCAGGTAATTGTTGGACACGCCCGCCCTGTTCCTTAAATTGGCGCATCTGAACCGCATCAAAACCGGTCAGATTGACGGCCACGCCACTGCTGTCGGCGACACAAGTCACCCGAAATTCGAGGCCGTATTGCGTGCGCAAGCGCTCGCCTTTCATTTCTAAGAGTTTTAGAAAATTACGGTTGACATTGCCTAGACCAATCAAAGCGGTATGGATCATTTTCGTCATTGAATTGTCTCAGTTGATGGGGGTTGGACGCGCCCAAGGTGGCGGCTTGATGTGGCCGCGTTGATCGGCGCGAATAAAGAAGATGGCAAAAGCCACTAGACAAACGACAACCGCAATCACAGAGGCTTCCGCGCCGAAGCTACCGCCGGAGAGCAAGGGTGGTCCAACCAGCTGGGATTGTAAAAAACCGGGGACTTGGTTGCCGGAAACCGCAACGCCGAAAATATTGCCCTGCGTATAGTTCCAGGCAATGTGCAACCCAATCGCAAACCAGAGCCGGCGGGTGACCAGATAGGCAGCGGCAAGCATCAAGCCCGCTTCTAGGGCAATTGCAGCGGCACTGATGATGGTGGCATTGGGATTGGCAATATGCGCAAAACCAAAAAAGAGCGCCGAGATCACCAAGGCCAGCCAGGTGCCCAGCCATTCCTCAAAGATGCGAAAAATGACACCACGGAAAATTACTTCTTCCAAAAAGCCCGATTGGAGTGAGAGGCCTAGGTTTGTCATGAGCGCTGCCGTGCCGTTGACGCCCGTCACTTGATAATAACCAAGCACCCAAATAATGCCGATGGTTACGCTAAATAAGAGCGCGCCGGTGAGTAAGCCGCCACCCAACTCCACCAAAGCGCCGGCGAAGGCGAGCTCGCTGACGGGACGTTTTTCGATCATCTGCACATAGCCACGATAGATCAAATAAACGACGACAATGGCAACCAGGCTGATCATTCGCAATGCCCATACATTGCTGAATTGCGTGGCGATTATTTGCAGAATTACCAATCCAATCGCTAAAAAGAACAGGGCGATCAGGATGCGGATCAACGGAAAGTGGATGATCCGCCACAAAAGGCTTTTTGATGGGGCTGGTTGACTGACCACAATACGTTTGTCCTTTGGTCTGTTTATCGGCTCTCGATGACGCGCTTTAACTTGTCCAATCCATCCCAAGCCGCGGCAAAGCCAGCATAGACCGCCACCTGATAAAAGACCTCGACAATCTCTTCCTCGGTGGCACCATTGTTCAGCGCCATTTGTAAATTAAGTTCTAACGCATTGACGCGGCCCAGCGCCGCTAAAACCGCAATGCTGCATAAACTGCGCGTGCGTAGATCAAGATTAGGCCGAGTCCAGATTTCACCGCCCACCACGCCCATCACAGTCCGTTCAAAATCTGGCGACACATGACGAAATCGCGCCCGCAGTGCATCAATTTTGTCTTCACCCACCATCTTGGCAAACTGCTCAATGCCGCGTTGGTATAGTTCGTCTTCCATCAAAATTCCTCTTAAATGCGGAATGACAGACCCCTCCCGCGCCCCTGCTGAGAGGGAGCCCAATGGGCGCGGGAGGGGTCGCACTTTATCGCACCAATACTTTTTCCAGCTCAGGGGCTTTTTCTGCCGCTGGCACGCTGAACATCCGTTTTTCCATCATCGTCTGCGTCTCGTAGATCGAGCCGCCTTTTTCGCCAGCGGGCAACGGCATACGCACGGGCACATTGGTCACCCGCGCCACTTGGGTTGGTTCACCGCGCACAATCGTGGCATTAAAGGCATCCCAATTGCCAAAGCCCATGATCGGCCACGCATCAATCGCACAGTATTGATAGAGCAACAAACGGCGTGGATTGGGCGACGTGTTTGGCGCCGATCCATGCAACATGCGCACGTGATGGATCGAAATGCCACCCGCCCCCACCAAAATTGGCACCGCCCCGGCGGCATCGAAATCTTCCTCGGTCACCGCGCCGACGAAGACATTGCGCCCTTTGGAATTGTGATCCAGTATGCGACCCTTATGCGAGCCGGGCACCACGAGCAGACAACCATTTTCCAACGTCATCGGGTCCATGGCCACGCCGACCGCCAACAGATCGTCGTTGGTGTGCGGATAGAAGGCCCAATCCTGGTGCCACTCGACTGGGCTACCGAATTGCGAATATTTTAAGTTCAACTTGTTGCCATTGCTGCGCAAACCTGGCCCGATCAACTGGCTGACAATGTCGAGAATTTTCGGGTGTTTCAGCGTTTGTTCATAGATCGGGTGATGTTTGATCGGGTCTTTCAAGCGGCGTAGCTGTGGGTTTTCTGCGGTGTGGCCGGGTTCCAGATCGAAGACATCCGTGTGCTGCGATACCGCGCGTGATTTCTCGACAAATTCATCGGTGACGCGCCGCAGTTCTGCGACTTCTTCTGCGCTGAGTACATTTTCGACGCCAAGGTAGCCTTGCTCGTGATACAGATCAATTTGTTCTAGTGTAAGCATATTTTCGTTCCTTTCTGGTTGAGCGTTGAGTCGTTTGCTTGAGTTTGCTAATTGATAATAGAGCACATAAGTCATTGGTAATCGGTAATGGTTACGCAGCCGCTGTCAACGGGTTTTGGGGCAATA
>JBBQBY010000586.1:0-3766 GCA_038318235.1 Caldilineales bacterium | reverse complement strand
TGAGAGCAAGAGTCCAACCGAATCGGTTACCAAGAGCGCCAGGTTGAAGGTGCGATAGCTTTCTCGGCGCGCAAAGGCAAGCTGATCATAGAAGGTAGCCGATTCAAAGAAGGCAAGGTCAAACTGCGCCGCTTTTTCGAGCAACACATACTCGACATAGTGCTGAACCTGGAAGCGCAGAATCTGCACCATACTCCCTGCCAACCGGCGCCCGACTTCACCGAGCACCAACACCAGAATAAGCGCGCCCACAGGGACAAACAGGATTGTCCATTCAATGGCGGCGTCTGGCACGCGCCGCTGAATGGTGCTGATGATGCTATCAATGATGACCTTTGACAACCAGATCTGGGCGGGGGCGGCCACCGCGCTGAGCATGGCGAAGAAGGTGGCGAAGAAAGCATACCTTGGACTTGCGCCCCAAACGAGCCGCAATGTACGGCGATAATTCTCCCAAAGCTCGCACAGGATGCGCCAGTTTTCTTTCATCGGGGACTCCATTGATCAAAGAATCATTCTTCTGATAGGCAAGCCATTTAAACAATCGACAAATGCTGTAGGGGCGTGATCAATCACGCCCCTACGATTGTGCGCCTTTTAAAAGGTTGATCTATAAGCAGAAAGTTAGCCGTGGAACGCAAAGAGACCGGCTTGATGCAAAGCGCGCTTAGTCGTTGCCACTCGATAGAAGTGTTGAACCTATTATAGTTGATTGTTGGGCATCTTCCTACTCTAGTTTATTTTTGGCGCCCGCTTCGGTGTAGCTCACCAATTGGCTGTGACCGCCAAGGCCCATTTGTATGGCGGCGAACAACTGTAATGGCTGCGCGTTTTGGATGAAGAACATGCGAATCTACGGGCTGCGCTCGATCGCTGTTTAACCGGGCAAGACTTGGCGCGTGGTCTTCAACTCGCCTTGCAGTTGGAAGAATATTGGTACATTCGCGGCCATCACCGTGAAGGTTTGCAACGTTTGCTCGATTTTTTTACACCAAGATCCAGCCCTGCTGCCGGAAGGTGATGCGGCCCATGGCTTTGTCTCCGCCACGATTCTGGCCATCGCTGGCGGCAGCTACACGGCAGCACACAGTTATATTGAGCGTTGTATCGAACCGATTCGCCGCTTGGGTGATCAGACATACCTGGCGGGAGTCTTGCGTTACTGGGGTTTGATTGCGCTGCATGAAGGCGACTATCCGGGCAGCAGAGGCATTCGCCAGCGAAGCCGTGGTGTTGGTTGTCATCTGTTTGCTTCCTAGCCTGGACAGGCCAGAACAAGATTTTTACCGCCAAGGTCGCGAAGCGCGCAAAGAAAAAGCCGTTTCGCTTCAAGAAAAACTTCGCGCGCTTCGCGTTCCTTGTGGTAAAAATCTTTAGATGCGCCTCGACGGCCAAAAGTGATGCATCTGAGGATGTTTACTACACATGGCCAAGATACATTTAATTTGGATAATAATGTATAATATACCGCAATCAATCTGACTTATAAAACCCCGCTTTCCCAATCACAATCAATCGATCTAGAGCAGAGTAACGCCCGAAGGAGACCAAAATGAGCAATCACGAATTGGCCCGCGCCCGTGCCGAGTTACACGCCATCGGGGCGAACTGGGCGCTTTTGACTTCAGCAGAAAATGTGACATACGTCAGCCACTATGAAGTGCCCGTCGAATTTGGCCCGTTGGCGCATCTCAACTATGGGCCAGTGACCGCGTTGTTTGGTGTTGAAGAGGAGGCGACCCTACTGGTGGCTAATCAGGTCTATGCTGACGCCGCGCGCCGACAAAGCAATTTTGAGACGATCATCGGCTTTGGCATCCTTGAAGTCTTCACACCCTTTGCCAAGCCGGTGGCGCGTGATAACTATATCGCCGCGTTGCGCCAAGCGCTCCAGCAGAGTGGGATTGGTCAGCAACATGGCAAAGTGGCGGTCGAAGAAAGGACGCTTCCTCTGGTGGCGCTGCAAGTGATCAAAGATCAACTCCCCAATGTTGAGTTGATCGAGGCTGGGCCAGCACTTGCTCACGCCCGCATGGTTAAGACTGGATATGAAGTCGAACGCCTGAAGCAAGTTGCCGAGGTCGTCAACATTGCCCACAAAGAGTTGATGCGACTAACACGTCAATCGGGGCAGAGTGAATTTGAATTATGGGCTGGGATCACAAAAGCCATGCACGAACAGGTGGGTAGCAAGTTTTACATCGCTGGTGAAGTGGTCTGCGGGCCGCGCAATAAAAGTGTCTCGCCCGGTGGGCCAATTGACTACATTACCCAAACGGGTGACATTGCCGAACTGGATATCAGCCCGCGCATCAATGGCTACTGGGCCGATATGGCGAACACGATGGTGATTGGCACTGAACCAAACGCGGTGCAGAAAAAGTATGCACGAGCCGCCCGCGAGTCGTTCTATGCCGGGGTCAGTCAGGCGCGGCCAGGTAAGCGAGCCAGCGATGTTTTCGAAGCGGCGCGCGCCGCCTATGACAAATACAATCTCAAACTTGGCCATTACGCCGGTCATGGGATTGGTACAACGGTCAACGAAGCACCCTGGTTTGTGCCCACCGATCAGACGATCTTGCAAGCGGGGATGGTGGTCTGTATCGAAACCGGCGCCTATAGTCCAGAGGCGACCGGCAAATGTGAAAAGATGATGGTGATCCAAGCCAGCGGCGACCCGGAACTTTTCCCAGACTTTCCATGGGGGACGCCGCTTTAAAATAAAAAGGTCTCGCTAGGCGGATAATGGACGCGGATTGACGCGGAGAAACGCGGATTTAAGGGCTTTTTACCGCGGCATTGGCATTAGGGTAAACTGACTTATCATCCGCGCAAATCCGCGTCCAAACTGAATTTCGCTTATTGTGGCGTGGCGAATTCGATTTTGATCGTGTCTAAGGTCACGTACCCTTCGGGCAGCGGCGCGCGCCAGACAGGGTAATCCTTCTCTGGCCGCAAGATATGCATGTCCCCCGCAATTTCGCCCATCGGCTCGATGGTCAACGGAAAGAGGATCAGCATGATATCAACGTTGACATCGCTCAGCACTGTCGCTAGATCTACATGACCATAATAATCCTTGCGATCATAACGACCCATCATACAGGTCCACTGGGCTGGATCGGGCACACAGGTGATCGTCTGTTCTGACCAGTCGGGCGTCACCGCAATCGGCTGCCCCGTGAGCACCCAGGCCGATGTCATCTTGTTGACGGTGGATTGCACAAGCAGTACAAGTTGCGCATCCTTTGCCTTGAGTTCACCGCGCAGGCGGACACTGAGCCGGGCATTCGTATAATCGGTCGGGAATCCGCCACTCACCAATCTGTGCTCACCGCCGATCTCGCGGTAATGCTCGGCAATTGGGCCGCGCGTAAACGTGCAAAAGAGCATGTGCAAATAGCCTGCGCCCGGCGGTGCATGGTTGTAGTCGATCCACCAGGGACTGCGCGTTGTCACTATGCCAGGACGATGCTCCAAGGGCTTGGGGCCCTGCGCATTGCTGATCCAACCCCACCAGCCGCCGGGGTCTTGGTCAAAGGTCTCTTCGTAGTAATTGCTTGCCATCAAGTGCTCATTTCTTCTTATATGTTTAGCGGAATTGCCACTAGATACCGTACTCTAACTGTTGGTGTTCATCATGTTGCTCTTGCTCAGTCTGATAAGGTTGAATCAGGATGGAGGCAGGAATGCCTGTCGCCCGTTCCAGATTTCGAATCATTGTCATTGTCAAAGGTCGTTTCCGATTCAAAATTTCAGACACCCG
>JBBQBY010000585.1:0-3773 GCA_038318235.1 Caldilineales bacterium | reverse complement strand
GTTGGAAAAAATCATTGCCAAAGAACGCCCCGATGCGCTCTTGCCCACGGTGGGCGGCCAGACCGGGCTCAACCTTTCTGTGGCGCTGGCCGAGGCTGGCATTCTGGCGAAATATAGCGTCGAATTGATCGGCGCGAATTTACGTTCTATACAAGTGGCCGAAGACCGCGCGCTGTTCAAAGAGGCGATGACCGCGGCCGGCTTGGAATCACCACGCAGTGGCGTTGCGCATAACTTGGCAGAGGCGCACCGCATTGCCAGTGAAGAGATCGGCCGTTACCCAATTTTCATCCGCCCAAGTTTTACCTTGGGTGGCAGCGGCGCGGGCACGGTCTTTACGCCCGAAGAATTTGACGAAAAAGTCTCCTGGGGCTTGAAGGAAAGTCCGGTGCACACGGTGCTGATCGAAGAATCGCTGATCGGTTGGAAAGAATATGAACTCGAAGTAATGCGTGACCGCGCCGATAACTTTGTCGTGGTCTGCACGATTGAAAACCTCGACGCGATGGGCGTGCACACGGGCGATAGCATCACCGTTGCGCCGGCGCAGACGCTGACCGACAAGGAGTATCAACGCCTGCGCGATCAGGCGCGCATTGTGATGCGTGTGGTGGGTGTGGAGACGGGCGGCAGCAATGTCCAGTTTGGCGTGGATCCGCTGACGGGACGCGTGGTGGTGATCGAGATGAACCCGCGCGTTTCGCGTTCGAGCGCGCTGGCTTCCAAAGCCACCGGCTTTCCAATCGCCAAGTTGGCGGCGAAGGTGGCTGTCGGTTATACGCTGGACGAGTTAAAGAATGACATCACCCAGCAGACCGTGGCCGCCTTTGAGCCGTCGATCGATTATGTGGTGGTGAAAATCCCCCGCTGGGCTTTTGAAAAGTTTCCGGGCGTCGACCGCGAGTTGGGCCCGCAGATGAAGTCGGTGGGTGAAGCGATGGCGATGGGTCGCACCTTTAAAGAAGCGCTGCAAAAAGGCATTCGCAGCTTGGAAATTGGCCGCGATGGGTTCGGTGTGATGGAGCGCGATGTCGATGGCCACTTCAAAGGTTACGATGCCAACACAGAACTCCACGATCTATTGCGCATTCCCAACCGTGACCGCCTATTCGCCGTCTACGAAACGTTGAAACGCGGGACGGACAGCGCAGAAGACGCGGCCATGGTCTGCCAGCTTACCCATTATGATCCTTGGTTTGTCGCCCAGATCGCCGAAATTGTTGAATTTGAGCGGGAGTTGGAGCAACTGGATGCCAACACATTGCGCCAAGCAAAACGCCTGGGCTTTTCTGACAGTCAGTTGGCGCGCATCATCAAGGAAAAGACCAACACCGGTGAGTGGAAAACGGACAACGGCGTGCCCGTCACGGATCGGACGATCAGAAAGCAACGCCAGGAACTGGGCATTGAGCCGACCTATCATCAGGTGGATACGTGCGCGGCGGAGTTTGAAGCGTTTACGCCGTATCTCTACAGCAGCTACGAAAGCGCGAGCGAAGTCGCCCCAACTGCGCGGCCCAAGGTGATTATTCTGGGTGGTGGCCCTAACCGGATTGGTCAAGGGATTGAGTTTGATTACTGCTGCTGTCACGCTAGCTTTGCCCTACAAGCCCTAGACTATGAGACGATCATGGTCAATTGCAACCCCGAGACCGTCAGCACCGACTACGACACAAGCGACCGGCTCTATTTCGAGCCGTTAACGTTTGAGGACGTACTCAATATTGTCGAGCGGGAGAGTGGCAATCGCGAAGGCCAGGCGGCAGGCAGTTCGCCATTGCTGGGCGTGATTGTGCAGTTTGGTGGGCAGACCCCATTAAATCTGGCGGCGAGTTTGCATGCGGCGGGGGTGCCAATTCTGGGTACACAACCCAAGGCGATTGATCTGGCCGAGGATCGCGATCTATTTGGCGAGTTGTTGGAAAAACTGGACATTCCCTCGCCAGAGCATGGCATGGCGCGCAACGCCGACGAAGCAGTGATCGTCGCCGAGCGCATTGGCTATCCGGTGGTCGTACGGCCTTCGTATGTGCTCGGTGGGCGGGCGATGGCCGTCGTCGATGATGAGACAGCGTTACGCCGCTACATGGCCGAAGCGGTCAGCGTCTCGCAAGATCGCCCGATCCTGATCGATCAATTCCTGGAAGATGCCTATGAGATCGATGTCGATGCAATCTGCGACGGGGAACGCTTGGTCATCGGCGGGATTATGCAACATATTGAAGAGGCGGGCATTCACAGTGGTGACAGCGCCTGCGTGTTGCCGCCCTACAAGATCAGTCAATATCACCTCAACATTATCCGCGAGTATACCGAGAAGTTGGGCATGGCGCTGGGCGTGCGCGGCTTGATGAACGTGCAATATGCGATCCGTGAGGATGTTGTCTTTGTGCTTGAGGTCAATCCACGCGCCAGTCGCACAGTGCCCTTTGTCAGCAAAGCCACCGGCATCCCGCTGGCTAAAGTCGCCGCCCAGGTGATGGTGGGCAAGACGTTGGCCGAATTAAATTTTGTCACCGAGCCAACGCTCGACGGTTTTTTTGTCAAGGAAGCTGTGTTGCCGTGGAAGAAATTCACGGGCATTGACGCGCTGTTGGGCCCAGAAATGCGTTCGACGGGCGAAGTGATGGGTCACGCCGCCAGCTTTGGTCACGCCTTTGCCAAAAGCCAGTTGGGGGCAGGCACCGGTCTGCCGCTAGAGGGCGGCGTGCTGATCACCGTGAACGATTATGACAAAGGCGGCGCGGTTAAGATCGCGCGCGACTTACACCGGCTGGGTTTCACGATCTATGCCACGGCAGGCACGGGTGATTTGATTACGGACACAGGGACGCCGGTGACGATTCTGGGTAAAGCGACCGAAACCGGCTATGGCACGCTCGACGCCATCCGTGACGGCAAGATTCACTTGATCATCAACACACCATTAGGGCCGAATGCGCGTGAAGATGGCGCCAAGATCCGCACGCTGGCCACGCGCGTGGGCATCCCTTTGATCACAACCTTGTCAGCTGCTCAGGCGGCGGTCAGCGGGATTCGCGCCATGCGCCAGAAGGACTTAAGCGTGCGTAGTCTACAGGAGCATTACAAGTTACAAATGAAATAATGTTAGCGGATTTAAGGAGCTGATTGAACAGATTTCAAAACATAAATCTGTTCAATCAGCTCCTTAAATCCGCTAACAGCCATTGCCGGTTGACACGATGCTCCTGAAGCTTTTTAGGCGCTAGGATGCGTTGCCATTTCAGGCTTCGCTGGCCGAAATTGATGAGCAAACCTACTTTATATCCTGTGACAGCCCGCTAGCCAATCACTTGAGCAACATGGCTATTGTCGAGGCCATGGAGGCCATTCCAGAAAAATAAGTATACGCGGAGGAGGCGTTCTCTTACGCCGGTGTACTCCTGTAAACGCCGCATTAGAGAATGCTCCCTCCACGGGTATATGGATGATTTATTTTTTGCAATGGCCGGAGGGCTTTAATCTCAACGATGATCTGGTCGGCAATGATAAAGTCTGGAATATAGTAACCAATCAGCTTATGACTCTGCTCGCTGGCATACACTTCTAGCCTTTTCTGCGGCGCGCAAGCTATTCCTTGTGTCAGGAAATGCGCCCCCAGATCACGCTGATAAGGCGCAATCAAAGCATAAAGGATCCAGTAGGTGCGTGCTTGTAGCCGCACGTGCTGCGTATACCCCAATGGTGCGGCTAAAAGCACGCACCTACGCATGATTTTGTTCGGCAAACGCGGGATCCTTATTTCATTGAAA
>JBBQBY010000584.1:0-3802 GCA_038318235.1 Caldilineales bacterium | reverse complement strand
GTGCGCCAGGGTTGTTCATTTTCGGCGCGGGTTGCGCGTAAACGGCGGAACATCATGATCAATTTATGCCGATAAGGTTCCCAACGAAAACGGTCCAATACTTCGAGTTCATTGGCTGGCACCAGAGTTAGATCCTGTTCGATGCTGTCGCGCAAGGTTGGCGTAATCTGCACCCGGGTGGCCGTCGAGGTTAGTTGGTTGTAGAGTTTATCGACTTCGATATTGTAAAGCCGCAGAATGGTCTCTTTGTGCTCGCGCAAAGCCTCTTCTGTGATCTCTGGCGTCACAAACGGGTTGCCGTCGCGGTCGCCGCCCACCCACGAGCCATAGCGTAAAAATGTCGGCAGGGTGAAGGACTCACCGGGATAATATTCGGCCAGAGCGCGCGCCAATTCCGTGTAGATGCGGGGCACGAGCGAAAAGACTGGATCAGCAAAATAATACATGCCATGCCGCACCTCATCCATCACGGTAGGGCGGCGGTCGCGCGTTTCGTCACTTTGCCAGAGCAAGACAATATTTTCTCGCAATTGTTGCTCTAGAGCTTCGGTCTCAGGGGGTAACAGATCACGCCGATCCAATTCATTTAAAGCCACGGCCATTGCTCGCAAACGCGCCAGGATCGTAATGCGCCTGGATTCGGTGGGATGAGCCGTAAAAACTGGCTCAATAAATAGATCGGCCAGCAGTTGACGCATTTGGTCCGCCGTCTGGCCTTGGGCATGCAGTTGTTGAATGGCGCGAGCTATGGTCTCTGCCATCGGTTCGTTGCGGGTGTAGGCCGCACGCATACGTTCGCGCAAGATGTGGGCGCGTTGCTGTTCTTCGGCTAAATTGACCAGTTGAAAATACGCGGTAAAGGCTTTTAACACGGCCAGGGCCCGCGGTAAATCGGCCATGAGTGCCGGCAATAATTCATTGATCTTGCTCAAGACAGTGCGATCACCGGAGCGCCAAGTCTTGGAAAGCGCACGAATTTCCTCTTCCAGGTCAAAAATCTCCTGGCCTTCTTGTTCGATGATCGTCTGGCCCAACAAATCGCCCAACAGGCGAATGGTAACACGCAGGCGGTCTTGGGGTTCTGTGGTCATGAGTGTTGATAGAGTGGAAATAGGTAAACAGATAGGCAGGAAAGTTGTGGCGCGTCATCGCTGCCAGCTTTCCTGTTGGGCTGTCTACTGGCTTATAGCGTTATATTCAATTGCGTAATTTCTCCGCCACCAGATCGCCCATGATCTGAGTTCCGACAACTTCAACGCCTGTGCTGGCAATATCACGCGTGCGCACGCCATCATTGAGCACGCTGTCCACCGCGGCTTCGATAGCCGCGGCTTCCTTTTCCAGGCCCAGGCTATGGCGCAATAATAAGGCAACACTAAGAATCGTAGCCAACGGATTGGCAATTCCCTGGCCGGCAATATCCGGCGCGCTGCCGTGGATCGGTTCATAAAGGCCAAGCGGCAAATTGTGCTGATTCATCACGTCACCCAAGCTGGCCGAGGGCAACATGCCCATCGAACCGGCCAACATCGACGCCTCATCGGTGAGAATGTCACCAAAGAGATTTTCGGCCACAATCACATCGTAAGCGGCGGGGCGCCGAATTAAATGCATCGCCATCGCATCGACTAACACATGTTCGACTTCCAGTTCGGGATAATCAGCCAGCACCTTAACCGTCACCCGCCGCCACAAGCGACTGGACGCCAAGACATTGGCCTTGTCCACACTGGTTAACTTTTTCCTGCGCCCCATTGCAGCGTCCGCAGCCAAGCGCACCACACGCTCAATTTCGGGCGTTGTGTAGAGCATGGTGTCAAAAGCCTCGTCACCGTCAGCGCCCGCTTCTTTGCGCGGGCCAAAGTAAGCGCCGCCGGTCAATTCGCGGATCACCAACATGTCCACGCCGGCCAAGACCTCTTCCTTGATCGTGCTGGCACTGATCAGATGTTCGTTCAATTTGACGGGGCGTAAATTGGCAAACAGATTAAGGGCCTTGCGAATGCCGAGCAAGCCGCGTTCTGGGCGATCTTTAGCGTCTGGGCTGTCCCATTTCGGCCCACCGACTGCGCCGAGCAAGACCGCATCAGCGCTTTTACAGGCCGCCACGGTTTCGTCGGGTAGGCTGGTGCCGCGTTCATCAATTGCGCGCCCGCCCATCAATTGATCGTCAAATTCAAATTTGTGGCCAAATTTTTGCGCCACCACGTTCAAAATTTTGCGGGCTTCGTCGGTCACTTCCGGGCCGATGCCATCACCAGCTAATACGACAATTTTCGCGTTCATGAATGATTCTTCTCTCTAATCAATTGCTTGCAAGAATTCTATAAATTGCGCTAACTGTTGATGATAAATTCCTTTTAATACTAACGCTTTGCGTAGGACCAAACTCAATCGATCTGGATCCAGGTCTACATTATAGGCATGGCGGAAAACATGCCGAAAGCGCCGTAATTCGCTTAACGCATCATACGCAATATGGTCAATTATTTTTGGGCGGAGTGGCAGCGCGTCCAGGTTCATTCGGTCCAACAACTGCGAATGCCAACGGCCTTTATCTTTGATCGAATTTTCGAACAACACAGCAATATCTTGAAAGATATTTTCAAAGGTGTTGTATAGATGATGTAAATGATAAGAAATCACGATCAATGTATCTTCATCAGTTTCCGACATAATGTTGGGCGAAGTCACATGGCGTTCCAATGCGATGTAAATCCGCTCAATCGCATCCACATCACGCCGGATGCTACTGATCAAGATGATGGCTTTCTCGTTCATAGATTTTTTCACCATGCCAGCTTACAGCATCGATAATAGCGCCAACATATGGGCGCACATCAATATCGCGTTGCAATACACGTTCCAGCGTGCGCCAAAACGCGCTTTCCGCCTCTACAGTTCGACATTCGACCGCAATATCAATATCAGAGTCCGCTCTAAACCGGCCTGACTGCATCAATGAGCCAAACAAATAAACCCGTTCAAGCGCTGGAAAATCCGGCGCAAAGCGTTGAATCGCTTCCTGCGTCTGAACCAACCAAGCCAAACGTACTGCTTCACGCTGTGCGTGTTCTTTTGCCTTACGTGCTTGATGATATTGGCGCACTGTTTCCAGATCAATTTGTATGTCAGCAGGCGTGCAAAAGCTTTCCATATGCCCATTATAACACAGACGGGCGCAGTCTGCTGCGCCCGTCTGTATCAATGCTCGGAAAATAATCAAGCCATTAATATGCCGGGACAGCCTCATAGGCCGCAATTGCATCGGCTTGCTTCATAATATAACCGAGGTCATCTACCCCTTCGAGCAGGCAAATTTTGCGGAACGGATCGATGGGAAACCCAAGTTGCTGGCCATCGGGCAAAGTCACCGTCTGGCTGGCCAGATCGACCGTAATCTGCGTCTCGGGATCTTCTTCCACCAGATCGAGCAGCATGTTCACGGTCTCTTCGGGCAGGGCCACCAGCAACAGGCCATTTTTGAGGCTGTTGTTATAGAAAATATCGGCAAAACCCGGCGTGATCACGGCGCGAAAACCATATTCGGTCAGCGCCCAGACCGCATGTTCGCGGCTTGAGCCACTACCAAAGTTACGCCCGGCAATCAAAATTTTGCCGTTCTGATATTCGGGTTTATTCAAGGGGAAATCAGGCTTTGGGCTACCATCAGGATTGTAACGCCAACTAGAAAAAAGGCCATCACCCATGCCGGCTTTGGTGACAGCGGTCAGAAAGCGGGCGGGAATGATTTGGTCTGTGTCGACATTTTCCGCCCGCAGCGGCACGGCGGTTGCAGTTA
>JBBQBY010000583.1:0-3831 GCA_038318235.1 Caldilineales bacterium | reverse complement strand
TGGATCATGTTACGCTCATCAAAACCGGTGTGGACAATAATATAATCCACACCGAGGTCTTGGGCTTCACGCGCCCGTTTTGGTTTGTCTGGGCAGAGCATGATATCGCACATCACCTGGCAGTTGAATTGGCGCGCCATCTTCACTTGCTCAATGATGCTGGCATCATGCGCCTGGCCCATCACCACGGTCATATTGGCGCCAGCATTGAACATCATCTCGCCTTCCAGCCCCGCGCCGTCCATCGTCTTGAGGTCGGCGACAATTGGCACATTGGGGAAATCGCGCCGTAACGCACGCACGCCGTGCAATCCTTCAGCCAGAATCAGCGGCGTGCCCGCTTCCAGCCAGTCAACCCCGGCGTTGATCGCACCGTGGGCCAGGGCTAAGGCTTCTTCGATCGTGGTTACATCTAAAGAGATTTGAATAATTGATTTTTTAGTCATGAATGCTCCATAGAATAAATGTGAAGTAAGGAGTAAGGAGTAGGGAGTAAGGAGTAGGGAGTAAGGAGTAGGGATCATCGACGACGCTCTGTGCTTTCAATGAAACCATTGATAAGACGACCGACAATTTCTGATTGCACCACTAGTCCGGCGGTTGAAGCATAGCCCAAATCTTCGCCCACAATAAAATAATACTTAAGTTCTTCCAAGGAAGCCTCAGCAATGTTATAGCGATGAATTTTGTCTTGAATACCGCGACGTTTAAACCCTTCGGCAATGTTGGCGGGAACAGAGAGCGCAGAGCGACGCATTTGTGAAATCAACCCAAAACGTTCATCAGTCGGAAAACTTTGGGTAATTTTATACACCATCAAAACCAACTTATGCGCCTCTCGCCATACGTCCAGATCTCGGAAACTAGCAATCTTTGTCATACACCCTACTCTCTACCCCCCTACTCCTTACTCTCTACTCCCCTACTCCTTACTCCCTACTTCTAGAATTTCAACACCGACTTCACATTGTGACCTTCTTCCATCTTGCTAAAACCCTCTTCCCACTCATCGAGCGAATAGACGCCACCGATGACCGGCCCTAAATTCACCTGGCCGGTGGACAGGAGACCCAACACGCGCTCCCAGGTGGGGTAGGTATGGCTGAACGAGCCTTGCAAGGTGACTGCTTTGCCGACGAGTGGATCGAGACTAAAGTCGAGCGGTTGCGGACCCCAGCCGATCTTGGTAATCCGACCATTGGGGCGGACCAAGTCGAGCGATTGTTTGAGCGCCTTGCTCACGCCAGTGCAATCGACTACCAGATCAGCGCCAAAGCCATCACCCAACGAATGAATCAGTTGTGCGGCATCTTCATGCTGAATATTGACCGTGTAATGGGCGCCCAATTCCGACGCCACTTCCAACCGATGTTTATCGGCATCGGTGCCTAAGACGACAATTGTCCCCGCGCCGCGCAAACGCACGATCTGCAAAGCCATGATGCCAATCGGCCCTGGCCCTTGAATCACAACGAGATCACCCGGCTTCATCTGGGTCTTTTCGACCAATGCGTTGTAGGCCACACAGATCGGCTCGGTAAGCGCGGCATGTTCAAAGGGTACGTTGTCGGGTATGTGGTGCAGAATTTGTGGGCGCGCCACCACATATTGCGTGAATGCACCGTCCGCCAATGCGCCATACCCCAGCCGGTTGGGACAGAGATTGTAGTTGCCGCTCAGACAGTAGACACATTGCCCGCAAACTTGGGCGGCAGTTTCGCAGACTACACGGTCGCCAGCTTTAAAGCCGGTGATCCGCTCGCCCACATCGGCAACGATGCCGCCAAATTCGTGGCCCAGCACCAACGGCAATTTGATCGCCCAGCTTTGTTGCTCGCGCCACATATGAATATCACTACCACAGACGCCAACCGCCTTTACCTCCAACAACACTTGGTCCGGCCCAATTTTGGCTGGTTCGGGGATATCACGAATTTCTACGTCGCCATTCTGACGGCCGTATTTGACTAACGCACGCATTTTATTTTTCTCCTGGATCTTCTTTGATGCTAAATTTTCGTAAGCAGGAGCCCCACCCCCGCCTCCCCTGGTAAGGGAGGGATCCGTCACGGGACAGGCGAAGTAACGTATTCTGTCCTTGATCAATCCCCTCCCTGTTTGGGGAGGGTTAGGGTGGGGTTCCTGCTTACGGCTCTAAAATTACCTTGGCCAATTCACTCTTGCCGGCGGCAAAATCGTGGATCAGTTGTGGCCCTTCTGCTAGCGTGGCGACGCGTTCGATCAACGGTTCGACGTTGATGCGACCGCTGGCAATTGCTTGTAGCGCCAAGGGAAACTCCGTGCTAAAGCCATAGGTGCCACAAATGGTCAATTCGCGCGCCACCACCTCTTGCATGTCTAGTTCAATCAGCTTGGCATTATTGCCAATCCAGGTGATATGCCCACCATTGCGGGTGATTTTGTGCGCCTGCTGCACCGTAGCCGATAGACCGACCGCCTCCAGGGTAACATCCACACCCCGACCGCCAGTGAGATCAAGGATGGTCTGCACAGGATCGCTGTCCTTAACATTGATCGTCAAATCAGCGCCCATCTCTTCGGCCATTTCCAGGCGATGGGCACTCAGATCGGTCATGATGATCTTGCCCGCGCCAGCCAGCCGCGCCGCCATCATCGTGAGCAGGCCAATCGAGCCCGCGCCGACAATCGCAACCGTGCCCATCAACGGGATCGGCGTGCGGTTGATCGCATGCAGCACGACGGAGAGTGGTTCGCACATCGCGGCCTGTTGCCAACTGATATGCGCCGGTTTGGGCAGCAACATCGATTCATGCACAACCACGCGTTCCGCATAAGCACCTTGCGTGCTAAAGACACCCAATACCTTGCGTTGACCAATGCCATTAAACGGGAAAATCGGCGTGGCCACCACTTCGTCGCCCACCTTCGCCGTTTGGACGCCTTCACCAACCGCCGTGATCACACCGCCGAACTCGTGCCCCATGATCATCGGCGGAATGCGGCGACCGGTTGAGCCGGTAAAGCCATGAATGTCCGACCCACAGACACCAACCGCCTTCACACTGATCACCACCTCGCCAGCTTGCGCCACCGGCTCCGGTACATCCTCCAGGGTCATGGTCCAAGGCCCCTGATAGACAAGTGCTCGCATAGGTCTCTCTTTCTTTAGTTTAGGAACGAATGTAGATTTTCGTCATCATAACACAAGAGCCACAATCAGTGAAGGACGCTATAATTTGTTGACAGAAACGGGCGCGCTCCCTAGAATGAAGATGCTGAGTGACCGGTGACAAGTGATAAGTGATGAGGCACAATCAAAGAATAAAGGATCGAGTAGGTGCGTGCTTGTAGCCGCACAATTGGGGTATACGCAGCACGTGCGTGCTTGTAGCCGCACCTACGCATGATTTTGTTCGGCAAACACTGGATACTTATTTCATTGACATGGCCTAAGTGAACAATCTCTGACCTTTATCACTTATCACTCATCCTCTTACGCTCAAATTTACGAACATTTTCCATTATCCAACCTGCCCGGCATACACCGGAGCACAGGAGAACTAACATGACAGACGAAACGATCAAATTGTTTCATGAACTGGCGACGGACACCAATTCCGGCGCCGAACGCAAATATCACATCTGGACGATTGGCTGCCAGATGAACGTGGCGGACAGCAACCATGTCGCCGCCGAATTAGAAAAAATTGGCTATGGCCCCACCGAGCGCCTCGATGAAGCTGATGTCGTTGTGCTCAACACCTGCGTGGTGCGTCAGGCAGCCGAAGACAAGGCGATTGGCAAATTGGGCAACATGCGCGCCTGGCGCAAGCGCAGCCCAGACCGCAC
>JBBQBY010000582.1:0-3848 GCA_038318235.1 Caldilineales bacterium | reverse complement strand
TGGGCATTCCCACACCACCTTTTCTGCCTGTCGATAGCCGAGCAGATTTCGACGCCGCGCTAGCACAATTGGGGCTGCCTGCCGTGCTCAAAACCCGGCGCATGGGCTATGATGGCAAGGGCCAAGCGGTGATCCGGCAGGCCACGGACGCCGAGGTGGCTTGGGTTAATTTGCAAGGCATGCCTTTAATCCTGGAAGGTTGGGTTAAATTTGACCGCGAAGTCTCCTTGTTAGCCGTGCGCTCCAGCACAGGCGCGCTGGCTTTTTATGAATTAATCGAAAATGAACATCGCGACGGCATTTTACGGGTCTCGCACGCCCCGGCGCCGGATCTAAGCGCAGACTTACAAGCGTTGGCCGAGACTTATGCGCGCCACGTGCTCGAAGCCTTAGACTATGTGGGGGTGCTGGCGATTGAATTTTTTCAGGTTGGCCAATCTTTACTGGCTAACGAGATGGCGCCGCGCGTGCATAATTCTGGTCACTGGACCATTGAAGGCGCCACGACCAGCCAGTTTGCCAACCACTTGCGCGCGATTTTGGGGTTGCCGCTGGGTGAGACCGCAGCGATCGGCCACAGTGTCATGCTCAATCTCATTGGTACCTTGCCCGACTCTGCGGCGGTATTGGCGGTGCCAGGGGCTCATCTGCATTTGTATGATAAAACGCCGCGTGCTGGTCGTAAACTTGGCCACATCACCTTGCGTGCCGATGATCAACAAGTGCTGGCCGAACGGTTGGTCGAGTTGCAACAGGTGTTAGGATTGTAAAGCTATCGCAACGAATTAAGACGAATTAAGACGAATTAAGACGAGCGGGAGGCAGAGCACCTCCGATTAACCCCCCTAAAAAGGGGAGGGACTAATTGGTGGACAAACAAAGTGAGTTCGTTGTGTCCCGTGACAGGCTCCCTCCCAGCAGGGGAGGGCGGGGGAGAGGTCTGCGTTACCCATTGATGATTCTTAGCGGATCCAGACCCCACCCTAGCCCTCCCCAAACGAGGGAGGGGACTGATTGGTGGACGAACGAAGAGAGTTCGTTGTGTCCCGTGATAGGCTCCCTCCCAGCAGGGGAGGGCGGGGGGAGAGGTCTGCGTTACCCATTGATGATTTTTAGCGGATCCAGACCCCACCCTAACCCTCCCCAAACGAGGGAGGGAACTGTATTTTCGTAAACGAGCGATCAGTTCCTCCCCTTCCTAGGAGGGGGTTAAATTCTCCACTTTCAAATTGACATTCGTCTTAATTCATATCATTCGTTGCTGCATTTTCATCATCATAAGGGGCAACATGAACTCAGTCAGTATTTCCAATCCGTCGGCGGCTCAGACGCAAGTTTATCGCGTTGAGATTAGCCCACAGGCCGCCTATACCAACGCCCACGAAGCCCTGCCGGCGATCCAGCAACTGGGCATTGGCGGGATCACAGCGTGCCATAAAGTTCGTCTCTTTTTTCTGCAAGGCCAGTTGACAGCAGAAGATATTCAGCGGATTAGCCGCGAACTGCTGGTTGACCCGGTCACGGAAACTTTTGAAGTGGTGACGAATGACGCCACATCCGCGCCGACCACCGAGCAGGGGATCGAGGTGACACTAATTCCAGGCGTGACCGATCCGGTGGCTGATAATTTGGTGCGGGCTGCCCGTCTATTAGGCTTTGCTCAACTCGAACGGGCGGCCACCGGGCAAGCCTATCGGCTCACAGGATCGGCCAGCGTCTCTGATTTGCAGCAGATCGCCACGGGCATTTTTGCCAACCCAGTGATTCAACGCTTTGTGATCAATGAGCCAATCGCCGCGCCTTTTGTCCCTGTGCAACTGGCTGATGCCACGGTTGAGAAGATTGCCGTCTGCGACGCCGACGATGCCGGGCTGGTTGCGATCAGCCAGGAACGGCGGCTGGCGCTTGACCTGGCCGAAATGCAGGCGATTCGTCGTTATTATCAACAAGAAGAGCGTGAACCGACCGATGTCGAGCTAGAAACCCTGGCGCAAACGTGGAGCGAACATTGTGTCCACAAAACCTTCCGCGCCAAAATCACCTGTCGCACCGCCGGTGACAAGACACATGACCCGCAAGTGATCAATGGTCTACTGCGCACCTACATTCGCGGCGCCACCGAACGCATTAACAAGCCGTGGGTGCGCTCGGCCTTTGTCGACAACGCCGGTGTAATTGCCTTCGACGACGAGTGGGATTTGGCCTTTAAGGTCGAAACCCACAATCACCCTTCCGCACTAGAACCGTTTGGCGGCGCACATACCGGCGTGGGCGGCGTCGTGCGCGATATCCTGGGTATCAGCGCACGCCCGATTGCGAATACCGATGTGCTCTGTTTTGGCCCTCCTGATCTAGCCGAAGCTGAACTGCCCAAAGGTGTGCTCCACCCACAACGGATTGCCGCCGGCGTGACGCATGGCGTCGAAGATTATGGCAATAAAATGGGTATTCCCACCGTCAACGGCGCGATCCTCTATCATCACGGTTACACGTCAAACCCGTTGGTCTTTTGTGGCTGTCTGGGCCTGCTGCCGCGCAATAGCCATCCCACCGAGGCAAAACCCAGTGATCTGATTATTGTGCTCGGCGGGCGCACGGGGCGCGACGGCATTCGTGGCGCGACTTTTTCTAGCATGGAAATGGACCAGACAACCAGCACCATTGCCGGCAGTGCCGTGCAGATTGGTCATCCGATCCAGGAAAAACAGGTGCTGGAAGTCGTGTTGCAGGCGCGTGACGCCCGCCTCTATCATGCGATCACCGATTGCGGCGCTGGTGGCTTGGCCTCGGCGGTGGGCGAGATGGGCAGCCAACTGGGTGCCGAGGTTGACCTGGCGCACGCTCCGCTCAAATATCCAGGCTTGCGTCCCTGGGAGATCTGGTTGAGTGAAGCCCAAGAGCGTATGGTGATGGCTGTAGGCGTGGCGGACTGGCCGGCCTTACAGGCGATCTGCGCCAGCCAGAATGTTGAGGCCGTGAGCATTGGCACGTTTGAGGCCAGCGGGCGGTTGCGCCTCCACTACGGTGCAACTTTGGTCGCCGACCTCTCCATGAACTTTTTGCACGAAGGCATCCCCCAACGTCTGATGGACGCTGATCTTATCCCCTCCCAGCAGGGGAGGGCTAGGGAGGGGTCTGCTCTGCCCGCCAAGCGAAAGCGATCCAGGGAAGCGGCCAATCACACCCCCGCCCTGCTCGCCTTGCTGGCCCACCCGAACATTCGCAGCAAAGAAGCGATCGTGCGCCGTTACGACCATGAAGTCCAAGGCGGGACAGCGGTGAAACCGTTTGTCGGTGTCGCCAACCACGGGCCGAGCGATGCTGCCGTGATCGTGCCTTTGACCTACCCCGCCCAGAAAACACAGACCACCAATGGCGCGATCCGGGGCGCAGCCTTATCCGTTGGCATCTGTCCGCGCTATGGCGAGCTGGATCCGTATGCGATGGCCTGGGCTGCGATTGACGAAGCGATGCGCAATGCGGTCTGTGTCGGGGCCGACCCCGATCAGGTGGCGTTGCTGGATAATTTCTGTTGGGGTAAACCCACCTTGCCCGACCGTTTGGGTAGCCTGGTGCAGGCGGCGCACGGTTGTTATGATGCCGCCGTGGCCTATGGCGCGCCGTTTATCTCGGGCAAAGATAGTTTGAACAATGAGTATTTGGGTGCTGATAATCGCCCGCACGCGATCCCTGGCACGTTGCTGATTTCCGCTTTGGGCATCGTGCCGGATGTCAACCGAACAGCGACGATGGATCTAAAACAAGCGGGCAATTGGCTCTATCTGGTTGGGGATACGCTCAACGAACTGGGCGGTAGTCACTATCAGGAAGTGGCCGCGGCCAACGTC
>JBBQBY010000581.1:0-3873 GCA_038318235.1 Caldilineales bacterium | reverse complement strand
CATAGAAAAGCGGCCAGGTGACAGTCGCCATATCCACGTGAGGTGGAAAACCAATTTGGCGATAGGCCAACACGTGGACAATCGCCACCAACGTCATCAACACCAGGGCTAGCGGACGGTTAAAGAAAATCTGCAGCGCTCGGGCCAGCGGCGCCAGCGTGGCCGCGGCAAAAAGATCACGGCGATAATGGAGCCCCAGATACGCGTCCGCTTGCTTGGCCGGTTGGGCCGGCTCGCTTGGCAATGGTTGTCCCTGGGCGGCGGTTTCTCGAATCAAGCCTTGCCCAATTAACTGTTCACTCAAGGCTTGGAGTTGCGCCATATCCACAGTTTGCCCCGTGCGTTGCTGAAAGGTCGTCGCCAGGTCGGATAAAGTCAGCGGCGTCTGTAGACAATCTAACAGGTGATAGAGTTTCTCATTGATCTGAAAATGAACACCCGTGCTCAGCTCTACGCGATAGGTTTTGTCGCGTGTGCTGCTATCAAATTCCATGATTTGGGCGCCTGGATAGAGTTCTATGCAGGTATCTGATTGGATTGTCATCGTTTGGCTCCTTCGTTCGTGTTAACTCAATTTGTTGCGCTATGCATAGTTTACGCGATTCAGAACCCTAATTCGAGCGTTGATTCTGAGAATTTGGGCCAAATCACTATAAATTCGGGTAGATGGCTGATAGATAGGCTCAATCGGTGACCAATAAAAAAGGAACCCGCTTGGCGCGGGTTCCTCGATCAACGGACATATGGACCTGGGACTTCAATAAAATATTATGTGTAGCGTAATACAGACTTAGAAACAGAAGCGATAGTACTTGACGCACGGATACGGGATATTGACGAACCAGACCCGTTTGTAGCAGGTGCCGATGTAAGGAACAGTAATGCAGAGTTGCTCCAGACGGGTTTCCAGTTGTTCGACGGCGAATTCTTGCTTGTTCATGATACTTTCTCCTGTTTGTGAATATGATAGTTGGTTGTTTGCTTATTTGGTTGTGATGTTGCTTTGTTCTTCCTGGCCTTATTGTACCTTGTTGGCGCGGGCCAATATACAGGTGTTGTCTAGCAAATCGGGCTAGTTTACTATTATTTCTGGTCTATTGTGATAGATTGTGACTAACACCCAGCCATGCTACACACCAAACAAAAAAGGAACCTGCTCTCGGCAGGTTCCTTTTTTACTTTCATTGGGCAGAACAATGTGACCGGCACTGTCGCATAGGCGAGCCTCTAGAACGGTCATTTAGGCCCGTAACAATGGAAAGTGCCGGTCACAGGGTAACCAGTCACCAAAATTACCCTAGCCGAATCGCAGCCAGAGCAATAGCACAGCTAGCAACGCCAGCACACCAACCAGCATCAGTAACAGCCATAGGCTAGCCGTATTTTTGGTGACAACCGGTATGACGCGCTGGGTTGGCGCGTCCACCCCGGTGGGCAACTCCTTGTGGCCCGGCGGCAGTTCCATCAGGATCGCTGTAATATCGTCACGTTCGCCTTTTTCGACCGCTTTGTCCAGGAGCGCATCTACAGCATCCTGTGGATAGCCGACATAATCGAGGATAATCTGTTTGAGTTCGGCATCGCTGACTCGATTATGCAATCCGTCGCTACAGAGCAGAATCGCATCCCCGGGTAGCGCAGGCAAATATTCCTCGCGCTGTGTTGTCGCGGGCACGATGACGCCACGATCGACGCCCAAACCTTTGGGTGCGCCCAAATAACGCAGCAACTGATTACGCCCCGGGTGTTGCGCAGCTTCTTCCAGGGTCAACACGCCCATATTAATCGCTTCTTGAGCCCAGGTGTGATCAGCCACCAGTTGATAAATCGCATCACCGCGAATCAAGTAGGCGCGGCTGTCACCCAGATGCATGACATAGAGCTTCTCGCCCGCCAACGCAGCCAGCACAATGGTCGTGCTCATCCCCTGCCATTGAGGATTTCTTTTGGCTTGAAACAGGATCTCTTCGTTGGCGTGTACAATCGCAAATTCCAGCCACTCAGACAAGGTTTCCTGCCGGCCAGGTGACTCTTGGAGCGTCGCTTTGACGGCCTCCACGGCAATCCGGCTGGCCTGCGCGCCACCGGCGGTATTGGTGACGCCATCGGCGACAATCGCGACATAGACCGTGCCACCGCCATCCGCCCGCTCGACTGAAAAATAGTCACAACTGTCGTCATTATCATGGTCGCGGGCGCCGGTGCGGCTGCGCGTGCCAACCGTAGGGTGATGTTGGATAGAGGCAATAGGCGGGCGAGTTTTATTGACCGTCATAGCGATAGACCCGAATTTCCTCGACTGCTTTCAAGATAGTGGCGGGTTTGGCACAGGCAACAATGCGCACACCCCAGTTAAAATTCTGCCGAGATTGGGCCAATGTGCGCAACAAACGATCATTATTGCTGATGAGCAGATCGAAATCCACCCGCGCCTGCGTCGCTTTACTAGCCCCCACTGGCGAACGTTGATCCGCCGCATTGCGCGGGTCCCAAAAGACCAACTCAAAGCACTGATCAGGCGCCAGCGGTTGATCAATGATCTGCCAGGTAAACGCAATTTTTGGTTCAGCGGAATGAGCCGCAGATGCAGGGGCCAGTAATTGCACGCGGCCCAACGTAAGGGCAACAACTTGCGTGGCTTTAGGCCGCGGTGTAAAGATTGGCCGTGGCAATTTTGTGGGCAACGGTGTGAATGTTGGGCTGGATGTCGGTGTGGGCGGCAGGTCAGTGGCCGTGGCCGTTGGCGTGAAAGGCACCAGAGTCGGTGGTGCGCCCGTCGCCGGCGCGCTGAACGGGACAAGGGTCGGCGCCGGTTCGGCCGCGTCGGGTGTAAAGGGTGCCAATGTTGGCGGTGGCAGCAGGGCTGTCGGCGTGAAAATTGCAGCTGGGCGCGCGGTAGGCGGGGCGAGCGTAGTGGTGGCGCTCGATACGGCCGCGGCAATGGTTTGAACGGTTGCCGTTAACGGGTCAGCCTCGCTGATCCTGGTAACGGCCAACGCGGCGTCGACAGTCGCCAGGATTGGTGGGTCATCGGGAACCGCAAAACCAATGAAAAATCGTCCGCGTTGCGCCGCAAAACCGGCGAGAATAAACAGCGAGAGCAACAAAAACAGCGCGCTCGCCGCCACCAACCAACGTCGCTTCATCATGACCAAGCGGTTGTTTTGTTCCAGCCGCATGCGCAAGCGTTCGCGCAGCGGTAAAGGCGAACCGAGTTCAGCCAACAAGGCGGCCGTTTCCGTGGCAAAAATCTGGGCGCTTGGACGATTTTCTGGCTTGCGGTCCAACGTTTTTGTGATCAGTTGCTTGACTCGCTCTGTAATTGCTTGCAGCGGCTCTGTAGTTGCCGAGCGCCCACGATCCAAAACAGCGAAGGTCTGGGTGCGGAATGTTTCATAATCTTGAATTTCGTAATTTTTGTGGCGGGGCCGGCGTCCCGTGAGCATATAACAGAGGATTAAGCCTAAAGCATACACGTCCCAACTTGGATCGACCGGCAAAGGCCGGCGTTCATAGGCATCTTGTAATTCGGGTGCCATCCACAGGCGCGAGCCAGAGACTAATTTGTCGGTGCCAATCGCGGCGGCAACCCCAAAGTCAATTAAAAGTGGCATGGTGTTGATCGCATTGGCGCTGGCTTCTGGCAACGTACGAAACAAGATATTTTCGGGCTTAATATCACGATGCGCACAATTTCGTTGATGAATGTAGGTGAGTGCGCGCGCGATATAGTGCGCGATCCACAACGCTAATTCGAGGCTAAGCCGTTTGTCGCCGACAAAATCACGCAAGGAACCGCCCGTGATATATTCCATCACCAGAAATTCTGGTTGGCCGGGCCAAGCTTGGAGCGGCGCAGAATAGATCGCTGGC
>JBBQBY010000580.1:0-3873 GCA_038318235.1 Caldilineales bacterium | reverse complement strand
ACCCGGCGCCGCCAATGCCTGATTTAACGTCTGTTGACTCTGCCAGGCCACACCGCCAATCCCCAACATCGCCAGAAAACGCAAGGCGTTGCGCCGACCACGAATATCCTGCCAACGCCACGGTTTATAGCGCACCACCATATGCCAGATCATGAAAAACAACAGCAGCAGGCCAAAGAGGGTGTGCAAGATCATACCGTTCGGATAACCCAGCGGCCATTGAAAACTGGTCCAGACCAAACCCGTGACAAAGGTCAGCAGCACCGCGCCGAACGTGGTGGCTGCGGCCAGCGTAGCATCATCCCAGCGGTCGCGGATTGTCAAACGCCGCCAGACGCGTTGCATCTTCCAATAGACCAGCACAATGAGCGCCAGCCCCAGCATCCCATGCACGACGAAAAGCCATCGTTTGTCCAATGTACTGATCGTAAACGAGATCAAACCCGTGATCACTTCGCCGCTGACAAAGAGACAAAGCAACCAATCGACCGTTCGTGGTCGCATTCACACCTCCGTAACTCGACCACTACACACTTTGTTCACCTTTAATCAGCCGCAACTGCTCAAATTCTGGCCGTTTTTTATAAAAATCGTCGAGCGGGAAACAGCCAGAAATCATGCCGTTGCGCGGCGCGGTGGTGCAATCGCTAAAGGTGCGACAGAGCCGTTTGCGCTGCACGTGGCGACCAGCCAAAATATCGGCGCAAATGTCGGGATACGAGAGCACCATGCGCCCGATGCCGACAAAGTCGGTCTGTCCGCTGCGCACTGCGCCTTGCGCCACCTGGGCAAACCAATCCTGCAAATACGAATAACCAGAACCGACATAGACTAGGTCGGGCCGCTGCCGTTTGAATTCGGCCACGGCGGCGATCTGGCGCGCGACGCCGACCAACGGGTCTTCGGGCGGCTGATAGCCGTCGGAGGGCGGGAAAAAGGCTGGGCGCTGAATGTGCGGGTTGTAATAGGGGCTGCCCGCCGTGATACAGACCAGGCGAATGTCTAAGGCCGTCAATTGATCGAGGAATTGCAGTGGCTCGGTCAGATCCACCTGTAAACCACTGGCGTCGCTGCCGAAAGCGTACCGATAACTGGGCTCATTGCCCAGCACTGGCACCCCACGGCGTTCTGGTTCTGGGCCGGGTTGGAAAGGTACGAGATCAAAGGCGCTGAGCCGCACCCCAATGCCTAAACCGGGCGCGGCCGTGCGAATGCCAACTACCAACGCGCGCAGAAAACGGGTGCGGTTTTCGAAACTGCCGCCATATTTTCCTGGCCGATCCACAGCCGTAAGAAATTCGTGCCCCAGATAACCATGACAATGTTTCACATCCACAAAGGCAAAACCGGCCTGTTGCGCCAGCACCGCGGCTTTGACATAATCTTCAATCAGTTCCTCAATTGCGTCATCGGTCATCAGCGGATAATCGGCGGCCAGCCCAAAGCGCTTGTCGAGCAACGGATGGTGGTAGAGAATCCAAGGCGCTAACTTTTTGTCCAAAGGCCGCGCAAAACGGCCAGAATGGGTTAATTGTAAACCGATCAACAGATCATCGCTGCGCGCAAAGCTCGCTTCATGCGCTTGCACCAGTAAGGTGCGCAACTGGGCCAACTCATCCACGGTCTCGGGTAGCAGCATCAATTGATGCGGATTAGCACGGCCATCCGGGCGCACAGCCACGGCCTCGCCACCCCAGATCAATTTGGCACCGCTCTGACCAAAACGTTGCCAGCGCCGCCGCACCAGATCGGTAGGCCGGCCATCCGTGCCGCCATCCCAGCCTTCCATCGGCAAAACCGCAAACCGGTTGCCCACCCGCCAATCGCCAATCTGATAGGGTTGCGCCAAGGGTGCATCTGGTCCAACTGCGACTGTTTCGTCAAAAGGTAATATGATGCCCAGTTCATGCACATACGCCTGAAAATCGGTCGCCGTTTTCAGCGCGGCCACCCGCCGCATCGTCGCCATCTATGCGCCTCCCAACACGCCAAGGCGTTCGGCAAGATCAGCCAAGATCGCGCGGTCGCTGGCGGGGCGGCGTTCACCGCGCGGGTGGGGCTCGTCTGAGGTGATCCAGCCACGCAGTTTCAGGAACATGGCAGCGCTGTGTTTGTAAGCGGGCACCGGGGGCCGAAAGGCTAGAAAACCCAGATATTGGAGCAAATCATTTAGCTCATAAAAAGCCGGATCACCTGCTTCCCACAGCGCATCGCGTTTGGCAAAGAGGTCGGGCGCAAAGGTACTCAGGCCAAGCAGATAATCACTGCCATACATCATCATGTCCACGGCTAAATCGTTGCCCGTATAGACCTGAAAATCCGGTCGCACCTGGTCGCGCAGGGCCAGCCGTTGCCATTCTAGTTCGCGGCTGAGCGAGGAATGTTTGGCGCCAACACACTCGGGAATTGACAAGAGACCGGCGTAGGTATCCAGATCGTAAATCTGGCCAAAGGGCGCAAACATTTTGCCCAGTTCAAAGGCCACAAACCGCGGGGCAGTGCGCGCCAATTCGGCATAGGCAGCCACGATCTGCTCACCCGGCTGTTGCGTCAGCCCGTACGACTGAAAAATGACCGGCGTGCCGCCATAATGTTGGATGATCTCGATCTGGCGCTGATAGGCGGCCGGGTTCCATGGATCACCTGGTTGGTCGGGGACAAATGCACCGGCGACAAAGGGTCGGCCTTCCAGCGTCTCTTGGGTGCGAGCCAACACTTCGCGGCGCGTGGCATCATCTAAAAAATTAACATAACCGGTGTCCATGTTCACGGCTGGCGCCAGACCGGCGTCTGAGGTGCGGGCGGTGTGGGCACAAAAACTCTCCCAATCAATCGTCTGATCGTCGGTAAAAGGCAATAAGATCGCCGAAATCCCCGTGATCTTGCGGCGCGGCCGGAGCATGCTGATCGGATCAATCACTGGGGCAACCAGTGGCACATGGTTGGTCATTTGCATGATAGGACGATCCTCCTGGTGAACGGCGGTTAAGCTCAAGTGATATTTGCTGTGATGAAATTGAGCAATTGAGTGATATCCATCAACGAAGCGGGTTCAACATTGTCTTCGTGCCCCACGTGGCAGTGATGCGGAAAATCCTGTAAATCGGGGTAATGGGGAGCATTATCCCAGCGTCGCCGCAAAGTAGTATGTGTGCTATCCATCCACTGATAACGATAACTATCGGTCACAACTTGTCCGGCTTGCGAGCACAGGTGGAGGGCGACTTCAAGAAAATCATCGTTGGTCAATATACAACGTACACGAAGATAACCATTCAAATGATTAACAATATATTTCACCATCTCTACGGAATGGACGATTCGGTGGCTGAGCAACACAGCATATTCAGATTTAATACGTGCCTCAACCGTCATGGTAAATCCTGGAACGACCCTTGAAGTGTTTCCAGTTCATGCCGAAGTCGAGTATACATCTGATAAAGTACTTGCCATTCAAAGCTGTCTTCGTCGTCTCCTTGCTGCCCGGCTTGATATTTTTCGTAGAATTGTTCAGACGGCATACCAAAGCGTTGTTCATAGACGGTCAGTTGATTAGCAAGTTCGGTTAGTTGTGTTTGATCTTTCTGAACCTGATGCTCAAGCAATTTATACACGGCCAAATCAACAACGTCATCTTGATACCCCTGCTCGTAAAGTCGCTGCAAAGCCCGTAAGCGTCGCAATGTGGGGGAGCCCCCATCAGTTTCATCTGAGTGTACGGTTAGAACAGAATTCATAGTTAGACTCCTCTCTCGATCTGCCATCGCTACAGCAACAAGTGTAAAAGCGATAGAACACTTTGTCAAACAATCGCAGAACAGGCAAAAGCAAGGCGTCGGGAGGCGGGATTAGACAGCAGCACGTGCTGCTGTC
>JBBQBY010000579.1:0-3899 GCA_038318235.1 Caldilineales bacterium | reverse complement strand
AACACGTTTTCTGTATCAGCAGATAGTTTCAACCATCTGCCTTCAACCATCTATAAGGTAAAATTTGCGTTCTGTTACCAATCTAAAATCGCATTATCGTGGACGCGCACCGTCAGCGAGTGGATCACTTCTTGCTTGAATGGATGCTTGGCTGGCAACCGCAGGATGCGCCTGAGACCTGGTGGCAGGTCTAAGTTGCTAGCAACAATGAAACAGAAATGAATGCTCGATGCGGCGTCTTACCCAAGAATGATTTCGGTAGCAGTAGGTGCGGTTTTTAACCGCACAACCAGGGGAACGGAACCTGTGCGGTTAAAAACCGCACCTACGCTGTCACCGGTTTATTTTGTTAATGTCCATCAACCATCGGTAAAGGTTATCTATGTCACCAATCGAGAATGGCGTTGTCGTGGGCGCGCACCGTCAACGAGTGGATCACTTCTTGTTTAAACGGATGTTTGGCCGCCGCGGCTTCGTTCACCTCAATCCCCAGGCCGGGCGCATCGGTGGGGAGCCAGTGGCCGTTTTCGGTGTGTAAGGAATGTTGCACCACTTCCCAGCGCCAGGGTACGACGCTCAACATATCTTCGACTGCCTTTAGTCCTAATCAACTGAAATCCGGCTGCTTCTAATAAAGTTTCGGCCTCACTTGCCGTAAGCCATGGTAATTTACGCAATCGCCACCTCTAGCGTGGTTGTCAAAATAGTTTTACTGGCTATCTGTTTTATCTCTTCTTGGCTCATGGTTTCTAGATACAACGCAGTTGCCTCTTTGATATTCTCTAGCCCCTCATCTAGAGAATCGCCCTGGGTTTGGCAACCGTCTAATTCAGGGGCATAGGCATAGTAGTCATCTTCATCTTTTTCGATGATAATCGTTATTTTGTAGGTCATAAACTTTGTATCTCGCTTTCACTGCTTCCAAGTTATCCCTAATCGTTACAATTGCCTTACAAGTAGAAGGCAATTGTTTTGTACAATCGCCATGCAAGCCCGATCAGCCATATTTTAGCCAGCTATCGGTCTAATTTGCAGGGAGCAAAAGTTTTCGTCGGTTGCGGTTTGGCTGCATTAGAGTAAAATACACCAAAGGCAATTTGCAAGTTAATTTTCCATACGTAGATTGCCGCGTGCCAAATTTAATCAATTCAAAATAAATGTAAAGAAGGGGAATTTTATGTCTGCACAATATCGCGTTGGCGTGATCGCCAGCGGTCGCATCGCCCGTGAACATGGTCGCGGCTGGACGGAATGTAAAAACACCGAAATCGTGGCCATTGCCGATTCACACCCACAAGCCTTGATCGAATATGGCCGCGACTTCGACGTGCCCGCCGAGCATCACTATCTGGATTACCGCGAAATGATGGACAAAGAAAATCTCGACATCGTCAGCGTCTGCTCGTGGGACCCGATGCACGCCGAGATGACTATCGCCGCGGCGGCGCGCAGACCGAAGGCGATCCTCTGCGAAAAACCAATGGCGATGTCGCTGGGTGAAGCCGATGCCATGATGACGGCCTGCGAACGCAACGGCGTCAAGCTAGCGATCGGCCATCAACGCCGCTTCTATTCGGCCTGGACCGAAGCCAAGCGATTGGTGCAAGAAGGCGAAATCGGGCGTCCGGTGCGCATTTGGTCCGCCACGCGCTCCGGCATGATGAACACCGGCACGCACTGTATCGATTTCCAACAATATATCTTGAACAATCAACCTGCGCGTTGGGTGATGGGCGCGGTCGAGCGCCAGACCGACAAGCACATCTTCGGCCACCGCGTCGAAGATCGCTGCGTGGGCATCATCGGTTATGGTGATGATCTGGAAGGTGTGATCGAAAACGAGATGAACGCCCGTTACGAAGTGGGCGCCTGCGTCTATGGCACCGACGGTATGCTCGAAGTCAACGACAATCGCCTGCGTTATATGACGAGCAAAAGTAACGGCTGGCAGACCTTTCAGCCCACCGAGAAGATTCTCACCGGCTACGGCACGGCGCATGTCGATCAGGCGTATGGGATTGTCAACTGGATTGAAGGCAAAGAAGAAGATTATCGCGGCCAGGCCAAATATGGTCGCGCGGCCCTCGAGATCATGATGTCGGTCTACGAATCCGCCCGCTGCCACGAACGGGTAAATTTGCCGTTGCTGACGCGCGCCAACCCGTTGGATGTCGCTGTCGAAACCGGCGTGATCCCCGTCACCCGCCCCGGCTGGTATGACGAACGCGCCTCGCTGGTGCGTGGTGAAGGGATGAGTTGGGTGAAGAAGTAGTTGACATTTTTCATCAATCTGTTAGACTAGGGTTAGCTGATGTTAGTTAATCCTAGCTAAAGGGGTTTATAAATGAAGAACAAACCAACAGTCAGAATAGTGACGGCCACGGAAGCCAAAAATCGTTTTGGTGAAATGATCCAAAATGCTTATTTGCGAGATGAGCATCTCATTGTGCAGCGCGCCGGGATTCCCGTCGTTGCTATTGTCCCGATGCAAGATTATGAGCGACTGATCGCTGGTGATGAATTGCCAAATACGGTTATCCAAGAAGTGGCACGCGGTGCAAAAGCAGCGGATGCGCGCACGCGCTTGCGGGCCTTTCTTGCAGAAGCCCATCGTCAATTGCCTGACGTTCCCGAAGCAGAAGTTGACCAAGATATCCAACAAGCAATCCAAGCTGTCCGAAAAACAGTATGAAGATTGTGGTTGATACCAATGTCCTTGTAAGTGCGTTAATCAAACCGAGTGGCGCGCCAGCTCAATTATTAAGTTATGACGGTTCATTCGACTTGGTAACAACAGAAGAGATCCTGGCAGAGCTAGAGCGTGTCCTGCACTATACGCGGATTCAGAAGCGTTATCACCTCAATGATGGATTAATCGCAGCGTACGTGAACCAAGTACGCGATGCCAGTGAAGTAATTGAGGTAGAAAGTAATATCAAAGTGGTGGAGAAAGACCCAGATGACGATAAATTTGTAGCTTGCGCACGGGCAGGACAAGCAGATTGCATCATTTCTGGCGACCCACATCTCACCAATCTTAAAAGCTATCATGGCATCCCGATTCTGACGCCACGTCAGTTTTTGGAGATTATAACTTAGAAAGCGTGGGCCTATACCAGTCCGCCCGTAAACCGGCTGCGGATAGAGTGTAGGCCCATTTTATATTTGCCCGGCCGCCATCTCAGCCTAAGCCACTCTATCCATTAGCATACAAACCGAGGGAGGAAACCTAGTGATAGAGGTTTTCCCAGGTATAGAGATCCGCGTATTGGCCCGTCACTTGAGTGACCATTGGCATAATTCCTGTTAGCCAATTAAATCGAAAACAGGTTTACTATAAATCCATCGTAAGGCTCAGAAAAATTTCATCCGCCTACCGCGGATGGGGGCAAGCCCCAAACCCCCAGAGCAGCAGAGTATCTCAGAGTTCAGAGCGACCAGAGAACAGAGGCCCAGAGCCGGGGGCGACGACCCGAAAACCGATGAAGTTGAACCCGTCGTCGGGGTCGAAGTAGTTCCGAAAGGCACAGCGCACGACGTCACGATCGTGGTAGAACGCGCCGCCCCGCAACACGCGACTTTCACTCCCCTCTATAGCTTCCCGCCCATCCTCAGCTGCATAAGGATACCCTATATACTTGCTATTTGTCCATTCCCAAACATTGCCAGCTAAATCAAAAGCGCCGTAAGGACTGATGCCAGTGGCAAAGATGCCAACCGGACTGGTCGTATCAATGCCAGTATTGCCCATATTACAGCGTTGGGCATCAAAGTCGTTACCCCAAGGATAAATGTGGCTATCACTACCACGGGCAGCCTTTTCCCACTCAGCTTCGGTCGGCAAACGCACCGTTTCGTTGTTTTGCCGACTTACCAGGCGCAGTAAGCCTGAGCATCAT
>JBBQBY010000578.1:0-3906 GCA_038318235.1 Caldilineales bacterium | reverse complement strand
GCCCGGATATAGATACGGTCGCCGAAAAGCTGGAAGGGACGGTGTTGGTGATCGATGATGAAGAAGCGGTGCGCGATTCGTTTGGCGAAATTTTAGAAATGTCCGGCCTTTGTATTCTAAAGGCCACCAATGGATTGGAAGGCGTCGAACTTTTCAGGCAACACCAGCTTACCATTTCGCTCGTCTTGTTGGACATTCATATGCCGGTTATGAATGGCCTTGATGCTTTACGTGAATTGAAGATAATCGACCCCCATATTAATGTGATTTTGAGTTCTGGGTACAGCGAATATTCCATTGCCGATCATGTGCTCAATCAACCGACAATTACGTTTTTGCAGAAACCCTATACAATGGAAGCCTTCATGCAGCGCGTGGCGGAACGTCTTAAAGTCAGAGCGAAGATGCTTGATATGAATTAATTAAGGTGTGTAGTGCGCATCCCCAGATCTGTTTTTTTTGACGATAGGCGCGCATCGGAAGATGCTCACTACACCTGCCTCTAATCAATTTAACGCACCATACGCCACGGCAGCTTTGCCCCACCCTAGCCTCCCAATGGGAGGGAATGCTCATGGGAAAGTCGAAACAAATCAGCGATCCCGTGACGATCCTCGCCTGTCGAGGGATAAGAGGGGGGCGGGTAAGGGGCCTGCGTAACATGTTAATTTAACTGCCTGTTCGCTTGAGCGGACTTTGGACGGTTAAAGTAAAATCAGTTAGAGACCAGTGATTTTCGTCGAACCAGCTTCCTGGAAGCGGACAGAAATTTTTAAGTAAACGAGGCCATCGGTGTCCGCTTCCAGGAAGCTTCAGAACACTCGTTTTCAAATTGATTTCACTTTAGTTAAGTTCCACCGTTCATCCCTCGATCCCATCCGAAATAAAATGAACCGAAGTTTATCAAGGCTAATGTAAGTGCCTTGATAAACTTCGGTTCATTTTATTTGAATATGACCGGCTGTTAGACCGTAAACCCTTTATTGCGATCTAGGCAGCGACAAATACTTTTTCGAATTCATCGTTGCTCAGTGTTTCGTTTTCGATCAGCGTTTTAGCGACGGCGTGCAATTTGTTGATGTTGTTGCCCAGCAACTGACGAACACGCTGGTACGCCGTATCCACAATTCGATGAACTTCTTCATCAATCTGCTCGGCAACTTCTTCGCTGTAATCGCGTTGTTCTGCCAATTCACGTCCCAAAAAGACTAATTCTTCTTGTTGACCAAATTGGAGTGGCCCCATCTTGTCACTCATCCCATACTTCGTGACCATCGCCCGCGCCGTTTGCGTCAACTGTTGGATGTCCATACTGGCGCCAGTGGATACATGCCCGAAGATCAGTTCTTCGGCGATGCGGCCACCCAAGGCAACGGCAATATTATCTAGATAGTAAGAGCGCGAGGCCAGCACCCGATCATGCTGGGAGACCCGCCACACATAACCACCTGCTGAGCCACGCGGTACAATCGTGATTTTCTGCACGGGGTCGGAATGTTCACACAGGCGGGAGACAACCGCATGGCCGGCTTCATGATAGGCCAATATACTCTTATCATTTAGCGTGATCAAGCGGCTGCGCCGTTCTGGGCCACCCATGCCTAAGCGCTCGACTGCTTCTTGCAATTCGTGCATGCTGATCGCACGCTTGTTGCGGCGGGCGGCTAGAATCGCCGCTTCGTTGACCACATTCTCCAGATCGGCGCCAACAAAACCAGGCGTCTGGCGCGCAATAGCCTCCAGATCAACGTCGGGTCCAATCGGCTTGCCTTTGGCATGCACATTGAGGATGGCGCGCCGGCCTTGAATGTCGGGGCGATCCATAGTCACACGACGATCAAAGCGACCAGGGCGCAACAAAGCGGGGTCGAGAATGTCCGGGCGATTGGTGGCGGCAATCAAGATCACATTGGTGTCAGTGCCAAAACCATCCATCTCCACAAGAATCTGGTTAAGCGTCTGCTCGCGCTCATCATGTGAACCACCCAGGCCCGTGCCTCGATAACGACCCACTGCATCAATTTCATCAATAAAGATGATACACGGGCTGTTGCGTTTCGCCTGTTCAAAGAGGTCGCGCACACGGCTGGCGCCGACACCCACAAACATTTCGACAAATTCCGAGCCAGAGATGCTGAAAAATGGTACGCCAGCTTCCCCAGAAACCGCTTTGGCCATTAAGGTCTTGCCTGTACCAGGCGGGCCGACCAACAAGACACCTTTGGGAATCCGGGCGCCTAATGCCGCAAACTTCTGCGGCTCCTTCAGAAACTCGACAACTTCTTCCAACTCTTGCTTGGCTTCATCCGCACCGGCAATGTCATCAAACGTGATCGTCGGTTTATCACCCGTAAAGAGGCGCGCCTTGCTCTTGCCAAACGAGAGCGCTTGGTTGTTGTTGCCCTGCGTCTGCCGGAAAAGAATGAAAAATAGCCCGGCAATGAAGATCAAGGGTAACAAGTTGATCAGAAGCGCGAGCCAGTTGCCTGTGTTGCCAGGCGCTTCGTATTGAATATCAACTTTACTTAGTTCTGCAGGTTGTACACCTAAACCAACTAAGGTCTGTGTGATTGGAATATCAGACTCACGCCGGGCAACGCGTAATTGTTGATCCGCAAACTTGACGCGCACTTCGTCGCCACTTACCAAGATCGAAGTGACCTTATCCTCGCGCACTTGTTCCGCCAACTTGCTCAGTGAAATGGGCTCTGGCGTCTGTGCCGACCATGAAATGTTAAAAAATAGCGCTGCACCTGCTACTAAAATCAGCAGGTAGACAAAAGCATTACGACTCCAATTGGCCTTCACGCCAACCTCCTCTGAAAATAATACGCAAATTGCGCGAATTTATGTTTGATAAAATTCGCGTCCTCCCATACTCAAGCTTTTTATTCGGTATTGCCCACCAAAGTTATGCTAGAAATTAGCCAGCCCATCCGGATAACGTGGACGAAATGCCCACGGTTCCAGTGAAAATAATAGCCACGTACATTTTTGATGGATGAGCGAATTATTTACCTGTTAGTATACCAGAACAATCGGTGCTTTGGCTAGTGCTCTGGTATACTTTTGCATTGTCAATTGTTGCCACATAACTTGACCTTGTTCGTAACTTGCTGAGTATAGATGCACAGCCCGGTTGCCGATTGTCTTCCGGGAGGTGGCCAGAAAATTGGGGTTAAATCTAATTGGCTGTGTCCACCTCCCGGAAGATGGCCGAACCTGACCGGTAGTCGTGCGTGAGAGGAGAAAATCGTTGATGGGTCTGTTTAAATCGCTGAAAACCTTATTTGCAAAACCGGCGCCGCCATCGTTCAAGCTTACAATACCGCCAGAGCCGGAGCCAGAAGAGCCTGTTGTGCCTGTTGTCTATGTGGCCGAGCTACGCACAGAACTAACGGGCGACCAGCCGCCCCTTCTGCTTGATATACGCGAAATATATGAATGGAATCAAGTGCGGATCCCTAGCGCGCTGCATATTCCTATGAACGATATCCCGACCCGTTTGCAAGAACTCCCCCAAGTAACGCCAATTGTGGTCTTTTGCGCCCATGGCAGTCGCTCCTATGGCGTCGCCCATTACCTGATCGAAAATGGTTACCCTGCCCGCAGCCTCGACGGTGGTATCACGCAATGGCATGTGCAGGGTGGCGCGGTGGAAGTGGGGACTCACTGAATAAGCAGGTGAGATTAGAGCATGGCGCTTATGAGCTTGAAAACGAGCAATCCCCACGCTCTTAAGCGCTTATCCTAACACCATTGCCTTGTGACACTCCACGTGGGTTAAAACCCAGTGGCTTCTGCCAATTCAACATTGGCAGCAACATGCACCGTGTCAGGGTGGCTACGCATAACCCGCCGAAGCAGGATACGATACTTTGGTGAACTCTGTTCACACGTTGAAAA
>JBBQBY010000577.1:0-3915 GCA_038318235.1 Caldilineales bacterium | reverse complement strand
ACGACAAAATCGCACAAGCCCAGCATAGACTGTTTGTAAATATTATCTGGCAAAGGCGCCAAACTGGCCTGGGCGCGACTGAGGAAGGCTTTCGCCTCCGCACGCGCTGCTTCGATGGCGTTGCTGGCGCATACTTCGGCGACCAACTGCGCGACTGTCTGCTGCCAAAGATGCGGCTCACCCATCTCGGCTTGGCTAAATTTTTCTTCCAAGGTGGCAATGAATGCCGCGGGGTCTGCATGATCGCGCAAAAAATAGAAGAACGGCAAGGTTAGCGTGCCTTGTCTTAGATCGCTGCCGGCCGGTTTACCCAGGCTACTTTCATCGCCCGTAAAATCGAGAATATCGTCGATAATCTGAAACGCCATGCCAAAATTGTACCCATAGTCGCGCAACTGGGCGATCAATGGATCGGGCAGATCGGAGAGAATCGCCGCGCCTTCGGTGGCTGCACAGAAGAGGCTGGCGGTCTTAGCATAGATCCGCTGATAATAAGCATCTTTTTCCTGATGATAGTTGTTGCGATCCAGCAGTTGGCGCAACTCGCCATCGACAATGATTTTGATCGTCTCGCTAAATTTGTGGATAACACGGATGTTTTGGGTTTCTGCCGAAAAACGGGCCGCACTGCCAAACATATAGTTGCCGGCCAACACGGTGGAACCACCCGACCAAGCCGCGTTCAGGGTGGGTGAACCGCGCCGCAAGAGGGCACCATCAATCACATCGTCGTGGACGAGGGTGGATGTATGCAACATTTCGACCGACGCGGCCAGGGCAATTACCTTGTCATAATCAGGCTTACCCTGTAATGAACCATTAAATTCGGCAGCCATTAAGGCCAAGGCTGGCCGCAAACGTTTGCCCCCACTGCCGATCAGATCTAAAAATGCACTGGCGAGTGGCGCAAAAATTACGGAGTCCACCGCCTTCATTTTTACTTCTACGCGTTGGAGTCCGACCCGCACCGGCGCTAGTAACTGGCCGATATCGGCGCCACCACTAGCGACGCCGATATCGACCGAGCCTTGGCCGGGACGATGAAACTGTGGGGCAGGTGGCGTGGCTGTCTGCATAACAGGGCGGCGTTCACTTACTTCACGTACGGACGGCTGGGTGAGCATTTTGGGATTCAGCAACAAACTGATTCTCCAGTCCAAAGAATTGATAGGCCAACAGCGAAGTTGTCGTTGCTACTTCTGCGGGTGCCAACCCACAAAGCGTAGCAATTTGTTCACAGACCAAGGCCACATAGGCGGGCTCGTTGCGCTTGCCTCGATACGGGTGTGGCGTCAAATAGGGCGCATCGGTTTCTAACATCAAACGATCCAAACGCAGTTGCGGCACAAGCGCATGCAAGCTGTGTGCGTTTTTAAAGGTTGTCGGACCACCTAGGCTTAACAAGAAATTCCACTGGTACGCCGCTTCCGCAAGGGCCAAGTCGCCACTGAAGGCATGTAACACGCCAGCAAAAGGGCGTGTTGCGAGCGGTGAATGACGAAATTCTTGGCTATTCACCCATTCTGCTAAGATGAGGGCGACATCCGCATTAGAATCACGGCTGTGAATGATCACCGGCAACCCTAGTTTTGCGGCTAGATTTAATTGCGCTCGAAAGACCCACGCCTGTTGCTCGTGATCCACCTTTTCCCAATAGTAGTCCAGGCCGATTTCCCCAATCGCTACGACTTTCGGGTGCCGGGCCAACTTGCGCAGCTCTTCCAGGGTTGCTCCGTCAAAATCGGCGCTGCTATTCGGATGAATGCCAACCGCAACATAAACCTCTGCGTTTGCCTCTGCCATTTGAATTGCTTGGCGACAGCTTTGCAAATCGATGCCAGGGTTGACAATCAAACGTACACCAGCGGCCTGCGCTCGCCTGAGCACCGCGTCACGGTCGGGATCAAATTGTTCTAGGTCAAGATGGCAGTGACTATCAACTAGGATCAAGCGCACACTCGTATTTTATATCGTCATGCACAGCGATGCCAGAACCTTGCAACAACTGCGCGTTTATGCTGGGCGGCCTCTCAAAAGTGTTTGTTCATTTTATCACAGATGCACCCTCATACAAAGTATTAGAGATTGCAATGCTATTATGGGACTTACCACAAAACTGGGCAAATGGCAAGGCTGTGTTTTTTCTGCGGACTCAATTTTATTTGGTGGAAACAGCACTTTTGACTATTGACAGATCGGTTGACCAGTGCTACACTTGAAGGCAAATTTGAATGGCTTTGATGGAGACGAGTAGGCGCTGAACTGTTGCACAGCGAATCTGGGATGGTGGGAGCCAGATGAACGCATCAGTGTCGAAGATCACTCTGGAGCTGCGGCCCAAAAGTTAATCGGCATGCTGTTGGTTGATCAATCGCTGATTGATGAGTAGACGCCGCCGGGCTGTGACCCGTTATCGTCATGACAAACTCAATTGGCTTTGCTGGTTGGCTTTGTAGCTAAGGTGCTTGTCTTTGATTCTCTGTGCTTTCAGGCCAGGATTTATCGACGAGAACCGGGGTGGTATCGCGGACTTCTTAGCCCGTCCCCGTTTTGGGGGGCGGGTTTTTTGTTTTGGGTGAATTAGTAAGGACTGAGCCATTGGTAACAGGTTAAGCATGATGAGAATTTGTCAAATTGAATAAGGTGCCGATAAAGTTAAGGAATGAACAAAAGAAAAAAGCATCCGGACCATGTGCGACGGCGCAATCAGCCATCAGAAAGTAACGAAGTGATCGAAAATCGGCTTAAGGCGCTGGTGAAACCGGCAGTGTTCAGCCAATTGAATTATTATCGCGGGTTAGGGATGCGGGATCGGATTCTAACCTTACCGCTGATGATCGCCGCCATCTTGACGATTCTGTGGCGCCAAGTGCCATCCGTGTGCGAATTAACCCGCATGCTCAACCGGGAAGAGTTGCTCTGGTGTCAGGCGGTCAAGGTCAGCCAGCAGTCTTTAAGCGAGCGGCTGCTGGTGTTTCCCGCCGTCTTGTTCGAGCGCGTCTACAAAGCGTTGCTGCCCCAACTGTGCGCAAACTGGGAACAACGGCAAAAACGGACAGTCCCGGCTGCGCTGCAGGTGGCCCGTGCGCAGTTCAGCCAAATCTGGGCGGTCGATGGCTCAACCTTGGAGGCGCTGTTTCGGAAAATCGGCTCCCTGGACGAACGGCCACCAGGGACACTCGCTGGCAAAATGTGCCTGGTGATTGATGTCGTGCGCCAGTTACCGGTTGAACTGTGGTTTAGCGAAGCCGCCCAAGCCTTTGATACCAACTTTCTGCCGCAGGTGCTGGCCTTGAGCGGCGAGCAAACGCTCTGGCTGCTCGACCGCGGCTTCTACGACTTCACCTTCTTTGCGCAGGTGATGGATCAGGGCGCTCATTTCATCACCCGCCTCAAAAGCAATGCTAAAGTGACGGTGGTTCGTCGGCTCACGATCACCGCTGCCGTCCGCGATCTGATTGTCAGCCTAGGTAGCGGTCAAAATGGCGCACCGGTGCTCACCGTACGCATGGTCGAGGTGCGTTTTGGTGCGACTTGGTATCGCTATGTGACTTCGGTCTTAGACCCACGCGTCTTGCCCCCTTTCGTCGTGGCCGATCTCTATCGCCGTCGTTGGCGCATTGAGGATGCTTTTCACACTGCGAAACGGCTCCTGAATCTCTCCTATCTGTGGACGGGTTCGCTCAATGGCATCCAGCTCCAAATTTGGGCGACTTGGCTCTTTTATGCCGTGCTCGTTGATCTGGGCGATGCCGTCGCCGATGCCATGGCTCTGCCGTTTGATCGCATCTCGCTGGAAATGGTCTTTCGCGGCCTTTACCATTTTGTGCAAGCCTTTGATCGGGGCCAAGCCGATGATCCCATTGCCTTTTTCGCTGCACCGGAAAACCATGACCTTGGTGTTCTTAAGGCGCA
>JBBQBY010000576.1:0-3934 GCA_038318235.1 Caldilineales bacterium | reverse complement strand
CCTACTTTATCATACAAAATCTGTATTTCTAAGCATAAACCTGCTTTTCAATGTCTCCGGTGCAAGGTATAATCCTCGTATGTCTGTTCCACCACTCTCCCAACCTGTTTATCGACCTTTACTCGTCATCCGTCGCCTTGTTTTACGCGTTACTATGCTCACCTGCCTGGGCCTGGTTTTTTTCGTGTGGCCCGTGAGCGCCCAGACGCCGGCCAACCCAGACGCCGAGATCATCTTTATTGACAACAATGGCTTTATCCGTGTATTAGACACCACGCCAGTTGCCAATCGACCACTGGTTGAATGGGTGAGTCCAACCGGCGGCTGGACCGATTTTGCGGTGGGTGATGTCAACAATGATGGTGACGCTGAAATTATTGCGATTGGTGGTGACGCTAACACTGGCAAACTCGCCGTCTATGACCCAGTCGTCGCCGCGGGCGCCGTTGATCCTACGCAGGTGATCAATGGCATTCCATGGGCGACACTTTACGCGGCGGCGATTCCTGGCAAACCGACGCTCGTCGCTGCCGGAGATTTGAATGCTACTGTGCTTGGCGACGAGATCGTCTATGCTTACAACTTGAACGACGCTGATAAAGTGCACAGCAGCGATCGGACGCGCCTTGTGCTGCTACAGGCCAGCAGTGCGCCGGCGGACGGTCGCAGTTGGCGCACGCAGATTGCGCCCTACGATTTTGAGGAAGTCTGGACGCGCCTCAGCGTAGGTGACATTGATGGTCACCCCGGCGCTGAACTGATCTTGATCGGTGACCGCGGAGCAACGAATCTCCTCAGCATCTATCGCATCGAGCAGGAACTGATTCGTCTATATCGGAATGAAAGCAATGATCGCGCTTGGTATAGTGCCGCGATTGGCAAATTCAGGCCAGATGATGTTAACCAAGTGGCGGCGGTGCGTGAGGGCGAGATCGGCCTGGACAGTCTGTTTGTGATGCGCTTTAATACAAACCGGACGGGGAATTTTGAGGATGTGTACAGCGAACTGTTTACGCCACCGCCGCTTAATGTTTTTTTTGCGAATGTGAATGGCAGCGCCGATGATGAAATTTTTATGTTGCGCGCTGTGCCACTTACGCTACCCGCAGCCCCTCATTTTTTTATGCGCAACCGTGGCAAAGATCCCGCGATCAGCGTTAACCTACGTTTAGACCTTGATAATGGCTATAAAGTGGGGGCCGGGGGCGACATTGATGGTGACGGGAAAGATGAAGTGGTGATTATGCGTGACAACCGAATTCGCATCTATCCGAACATCGACACCGCGCTTAATTTTGAGGAATATAGTTTTCTTACCAATGCTCATAGTCTCAAAATTGCTGATGTGGATCGCAATGGTTCTGTGCCGGTGGCCCAACTCGTGGCTACGCCCAGCCAGGCGACGGTAGCGTTGGCAGCGGGGCTGGTTGCTCAGCTTTCGACCATTGATGTGACCAACGGCACCACGAGTGATAGCGTCGCATTTTCTGCCGTAATCGAAGGCAATCCTACGTGGGTGACGATTGCGCCGACTAGCGCGCAAACCCCGGCCACTTTGGCGCTTAGTTTTGATGCCCGTTTGCTAGCGGTCGGCCAATATACGGCAAAAGTGATCATTCAGGCGGCCGTTGGTGGTATCAGCCTGGCGCCACCAACGGTTGAACTTGTGTTGAATGTGACGCCTGGCCTGACCGTGCAGCCAATTTCCACGATTGCTACGGTTTATCCCTGTCCATTGTCGCTGAGCGAATTTACACAAACCGTCGCGCTTGTTGGCCCGGCGGGCCAGTCGGTTACTGCGCAAGTGTTAGGGCTAAATTCATCAACACCGCCGGCCTGGGTGACGAATATAGAATTGCCGTCGCCCCCTGTCCTGCCCACCACAGCCAAGATCAGGATTGACCCCAGCAAACGTACTGCCGATTTTGAGCAGGCGAACTTGCACATCGAAACGAAGACCAGCCCTACCTCTTTTATTACGCGCGATTTCCCGTTTGATCTATTATGCGCCAACGAACAATTGTATGCCCCGGTCATTGCGCGGTAACGGATGAATTGACGTTATCAGGATCCTACGTTGAGTGGCTGATTGATGGACATCGGTCTTCCGGGAAGGCTTGCTCGGGTGTTTCCTTCTCGGAAGATCCTATGTTGAATGGTGATTGGTGGACATCCGCCTTCCGGGAAGGCTTGCTTCGTTCAGTAACCGGTCGAAAATACCCTTCCCAGAAGGGTTGTTCGTCGCTTGAGGCTACCCACTGACTGTAGCAAGCCCGCTTCGGCGCTAGATTCCTAGTCGCTGCGGCGACTTATTATTGTCAGCTGCGGAATTTATTCCTGCTACTATAGGGCAATAATCAGGCGTCTACTCGATCGTCACGGCCCCAAGCACCAATTCTGAACCCCTCCACGGCCACCAACCCTGGCGTAATGGCATCGGCAGATTGTCGCTGCTGCGGACAACACGCACCGTAAGTTGATAGACACCAGCGGGTGGCCTCGTTGTCAAACGAACTTGGCGCCATTCCTGCACGGGGATGCCGGCCGGCCATTGACCGCTCGGATAGTCCCAGCCGCCCAATGCGCTGCTCTCACTCTGCACCACTTTGCCTTGCGCATCATGCAATTCTAATACAGCCGAATAAGTGTCGCGATAAGCATTGGCGCGCGGTCGCCAGACCAACCGTAGTTCTAGTGGATCCGTCGCCTGTATGTGTGACCGGCCTAATTGCGCGGTCACCAGATCGATATAGCCGAAACTTGCCAATGATTGTACGATTTCCGGCGGCGTCTGGGCCACCTGCACATGGATTGTCGTCAGCTTGATCGCGCCGGAAGCGAGTTGCGCGCCATTGGTTGGCAAAGGAACACCATTTGTTGGGTCATAAACCACCAGGGCTAGTTCATAATCACCCGGTTTGGTCGCCACGGGCACGGGCAGCGCCAGGGAAATCGCCTGGGGTTGTCCTGGCGGCCAGGTATTAATCGCTTGGCGTGGTGCTATGTCTTGTTGCGCCAGCAGATGATCTTCGCTATCGTACAAGCGCAGACTAAAATTGGCGGCAGGTAATTTTTGTCCAGCGGCTAGGATCGACCACTGGGTCTGTACGTAGAGCGTTGTGCCAGCCTCGACATTCTGTTTGTCGGACGTTTCGATAAGGCTGCTTTGCAAATTGAGTGCATCGGCAAAAGTGTGCGATACAAAACCTTGCGCGATTGTGGCCGGGGCCGGCGGCTTGACTACATAACCTTCGTATAGTTGTAAACGGAGAAAGTCGCGGCCAGGGAAAGGGGTGTCCGCCACCAGTTGGGTATGGGCGTCAAACCAAGCGCGCAATTGCCCCTGCGGATCGCTCACCGTATCATATAGCCGATACTGCCAGATGCGGGCATGCTCGTCACTGATTTGCGTGAGGGCTGCCACGCTTTCGTCCGCACTCATGGCATAAAAATCACTATCTGGATTCCCCCAGCCCAACGTGGGCGGGCCATCGACACTGCCGGCGCGGGCGACGATGACTTGATTGCCTGGTCGCGAATTCTGATCCGGTGAGCCGGTTGCCAATTGTTGGGCATAATTTGTCATCCGGGTGATCGGGGCAAGCGGGGGCGGAAGCGCGCTGTCCGGCCCGATTAATTCGACTGGCCAGTAGGTGGTCAGCGCGGTATATACCCAGCCTGCATTGACCAGAATCAGATCGCCAGGACGCCATTGCGCGGCTAATTGCGCCACCGCGGCGCGTTGATCATCCGTGCGGTAAAGCGGGTTGAACCAGAATTCGGACAACCCCCAACCGCTAACCAACAATGCAAGTGCCATGACAATTCGCCCCAACCAACGACGAATTTTATACAAGGCCCAAAGCGCCTGCGCCACTATGATCACAAAGGGCGACGCATAAGTGAAGAGATAGCGCACATGGTAGAGTGGGGT
>JBBQBY010000575.1:0-3946 GCA_038318235.1 Caldilineales bacterium | reverse complement strand
CCGCCTTTGAAACCGTGACAGATCATGCCTGTGCCACCGCCCACATTGCCTTCGGCCACGGGTCCGCTTTGGGCTGCGGCCAGCGCAGCAAAAACATGCTCTTTGGTCACATGAAAGGCATTGATATCATTCAGCCAGCCGTCATACGTTTCCGCCACCACGGGCAAAAGCCAAGCCGAATCTGGATGGCGAGCAATTTCATATTCAACCAGCGCATCGCGTACAACGCCCACCTGATGCGTATTGGTGATCGCAATTGGTGAGCCCAAACAGCCGGATTCATCCAACCAGAGCAACCCTGTCATTTCACCGTTGCCGTTGAATGAGTAATAACCCGCAAAGATTTGATCCTGATAAATTTCACGATCGGCGGTCGCGGCATATGGCAGAATAACCGTGACGCCCGTGCGGGCGACACGCGGCTCGTCATAATGCAAGGTTGTATGCCCAACGCGCACGCCAGGCACATCAGTGATGGCGTTGTGTGGCCCCGTTGGCCATTCACCAATCGTAATGCCCAATTCACGCAGGCGTTTGCGGCTCATTCTGTTTTCTCCTGACAGCAACCAATGATTTATAGAGGCAGATGACTGGGGTAGGGGAGAGGCATGCCTCTCCCCTACCCCAGTCGCTCCAACAATTAAACAAACAGGGTCTTACTCATCCCACGCCGCACTATCATCGACACTGTAGCCGCCCCATTTGCCCGTGAACGAGGAAGCAAACATTTCGGCATTCGTGCGTTCTGCATCATCAAGCGCCTTTTTGAGCACAGCCTCGCGCCGCTCCGCCGCATCATTGGGTGCGCTAGTTTGTAACGGCGCGACACTCACGATGCGCACGCGACAGATGTCACCCATGCGATAGGACACCACACTGCCCACAAACTTGCCGCGAATCGCTTTGGCCAAGGGCGTATTTGCGCCGACTAAACCGCGGTCAAAATCACCTAAATCCGCTTTGACAAGGTCGAAGGCCATCAATTCGCCCTGGCCCTGGTCATCGATCAATTCGATTTCCACATGCGTACCGATCCCAATTTGGCGCAACAATTCATTTTCGCTCATGGCTGAAGCTCCTGCACGATCACCGACTTCGCTAGAATCGAAGTATTTCTACCTAATTATACCAGAAAAGGCGACATATTCCCTTTACAAAGGTAGAGCGGTTACACAGAGAGCGCAGAGTAGGGCACAGAGGGCACAAAGAAAAAGCATTCTACTGCTTGCTTTCGATCCCTCTTAAATTATGCACCGCGGTGCAAAGCGATTTACAATCTTACTCGAAGAATCAGGCACCGAGCACTTTCATTCGCGATTTTGAATATAACCACGAATGATCCAAATTTTCCTTTAAAAGATCGTTGGAGCAAGCTTTCACGCATAAGGAAGGAACCAAACATGACCATGTGGCCACTGGATACACGCTATGACAAAATCCAATATCGCCGCACAGGACGCAGCGGCTTAAAATTGCCGGCTGTCTCGCTGGGGCTTTGGCATAACTTTGGCGGGGTTGACACGCTCGAGAATGCCCGGCAAATGGTGCGCCGCGCCTTTGATCTGGGCATTACCCATTTTGACCTGGCCAATAACTATGGCCCGCCGCCCGGTTCGGCTGAGGAAAATTTTGGCAGGATTCTCAAGCAAGACCTGGCGCCGTATCGCGACGAATTGATCATCTCGAGCAAAGCCGGCTACCGCATGTGGCCCGGTCCCTACGGCGAATGGGGATCGCGTAAATATATCCTCGCCAGCCTGGACCAAAGCCTCAAACGGATGGGATTGGAATACGTGGATATTTTTTACAGCCACCGCCTTGACCCAGATACACCTTTGGAAGAGACAATGATGGCCTTGGATCAAGCCGTGCGCCAGGGCAAAGCGCTCTATGTGGGCATCTCGTCTTATCGCCCAGAGCAAACAGATCAGGCCGCCAACATCCTGCGCGAATTAGGCACCCCTTGTCTGATCCACCAACCGTCTTACAATATGTTCAACCGCTGGGTCGAAGAGGGTTTGCTGCCGGTCTTAGAGCAACAAGGTATGGGCTGCATTGCCTTCTCGCCCTTGGCACAGGGCTTATTATCGTCTAAATATCTGGGCGGCATCCCTGAAGATTCGCGCGCCGCCAAACCAACCGGCGCTTTGAAAACCAACCAGATTACCGATGAGAAGCTGAGCAAAGTGCAACGCTTAAATGAACTGGCGCAACAGCGCGGTCAGAGTCTGGCTCAAATGGCAATTGCCTGGGTGCTCCGCCATCCTGTAATGACCTCGGCGCTGATTGGCGCCAGCAAGGTCAGCCAGGTGGAAGAATGCGTCGCGGCCCTGGATAAGTTAGATTTTAGTGCAGATGAATTGAAGACGATTGAGGGTATCTTGGCAGAACAACCTGCCAAGGCTTAAATTTCGACCTCGGTTACACCAGCAAGACCGTTGAGCGTAATAATGAGGTGATTCAAGGCGTCGCGACCAAGAATCACCTCATTACCAGGCGTGGTGGCGATGACGCGAATGTTTGGCAAACGATGCAGACTGATTTGGATTGTCACTAGATATAAATTGACCTGTTGTGATGCACCGGTAATTCCGCGCATTCGTTGTCGTCTAACATACGGGGCACCAATTTCTCGCAAAAAGTTAATTGGGATCATGGTTGCATCAGCACCAGAATCGACCAGTGCCACTAATTCAAGTTCACGATCTGCATGCAATTTTAGCTTTACAACCGGTGCCGATGGCATATAACCAGCATCGTACAAAAACGAAGTGGTTTTCATAAACCAAACGAAAATCGTGGTGAGCGAAAGACTATTTCGCTCTGAAGTTGCGCCAGCACTTTATCAACCATAATGATTTGACCTGGATAAATCGCTCTAATTCGTTTGATCAAGGTCATTTCATCGTCGTCGTGGTCAATCACCCGCCCTTGATACACTGCCACGTATTGATTAGGATACTTTTCCCATAGCACGGCGTGCATTGCCTCAAACGCGTCCACCTCGCGTTGCATTTTATCTTGGTCGGGATCGATATAGAAAGATGGAAACGAACGGATGACGACCTCAGTTAATACATCATCCACCCGGCGCTGTGTTGCTTGCGCAATCTGTTCTACCTTGTGATAGATATTTTCCGGCACATCGAGTGTCACCTGAATCCCCATAATTTCTCCTGTCGAATATACGCAAGCGCGTGAATATCCTGATTATAACACAGGCAGATAATAGCTGTTTGGTCAAGCCGGTATTGAATAAATTTGATGTTGTGTTATTGCGTAGATTGCATATAATAGCAGCAACTTGTCATACTTGTTGCGCCCCTCGGCTCTGGGCATCGGCAAAAAAGAGGCGATCAATCATGCACGACTCACTCAAAATCGGGATCATTGGCGATTACAATCCCACTTCTCGTTTTCATAAAGCAACGGATGTCGCTTTGCAGCATGCCGCCGATGCGCTCGCGGTTTCCGTCGATGTGGTTTGGCTGCCAACGCCCGCGCTGGCCGGTGAACAACGCGAGACCATGCTCCAGCCATACGATGCCCTCTGGTGTTCGCCTGGCAGCCCCTATGCGAGTATGGAGGGTGCGCTTCAGGCGATCCGGTTCGCGCGAGAACAAGGCCGGCCGTTCATCGGCACCTGAGGGGGATTTCAACATACTCTGGTAGAGTATGCCCGCCATGTTTTGGGGATCGCCGAGGCCGAACACGAAGAATCCGCACCCACGGCTAGCGCATTGGTCATCAGTCGCCTGGCTTGTTCATTGGCGGGCACCACCCAAACCATCACGCTACGGCCAGGTAGTTTAGCTCAGCGGCTCTATGGGCAGGCCACGGTAACAGAAGGGTTTTCCTGTAACTATGGCCTCAATCCGCACTATCGAGCACAGTTTCAGAACAGCGAACTGAGCATGGTCGGCACAGACGAGGATGGCGAGGTGCG
>JBBQBY010000574.1:0-3956 GCA_038318235.1 Caldilineales bacterium | reverse complement strand
GTCTCCAAAGAGACCCCGCTAAATCCGGCGCTTGTGATCCTCAGCGCCTTTGGCGGTTTAAGTTGGTTTGGCTTACTCGGTGTGATCTATGGCCCGGTGATCATGATTGTTTTGATGACCTTGGTCGAAATTTACAAAGAGCATTTTCCCATCGTGCAAATTGAGCCATTGCAGATCGAGCCGGTGCAGGTGGAGGTGACGACAACGGTGCTAACGCCTGTGGCCGAAATCGAACCTGGATAAGCCTTCCGGGAAGAGTATTTTCGCTCATTACCTGAACGAATAATCTCTTCCCGGAAGGAGGATGACCACCAATCTGTCATACACTAGGCTCTTCTGGGCACTGACCAGGACCCGATCCGTATTGCTCAGTTGTCGATGGTCACTTCCCGGAAGTCTCCCCTGTCTATTTGCGCCGGTTGTACCACCAGCCGAACACTCTATCACCAAATCTTTGGCGTACGTTGGTTTGCTTGACGACCGAGCCGGGGCTGACGTCCGTTTTGGCCAGCAACCGTTCGCCCATGAGGCGGGCGGCCAGGGCAATGAAAAACCCAACCACCAGCACGACCATGGTGGTGGCCAAATTTTCGACCTGCCCAGTCGCTTGCAGGCTATCGACCATTGCCTTGAGTTGCAAAGCAAAATAGGTGCGAAAAAATTCGTGGATGACCAAGGATAGAATGACGAGCAGCCCTTGTGGCCAATAGCGCTGCCATTGCCAAAAGATATAACGAATGCCGCCAAATAAACTGAGCGGTTTCGGATCCGACTTATCCTGCTGCCCGCTCTGCTACACCCGGCTTTTGGACTGATAGGATTGCCATAATTAGCTACTCTCCTGCCTGTGGAATATTTTGTGACAGCCGATATTATACTTTACTCTGGTCAGAATGGCGTTTTTTTAATTGACCAGTGGCAGGAAGTCAGCGTATGGGTGTAAAATAAATCTGTTGGTATTTAGTATAAGGTCGGGGCATGCGGTTGGCGGCGCATACCCAAGCAGAACCTATTGGACTTTGTCTAACCTCGCTCCATCTCGCCACTTAACACCAATCCTTTTTCGATATCGGCCCAAAAAGGTAAATCAACCATGCCACGCAAATTAGTTGTCTATGGTGATATTGGTATGGACATCTTTGTCCGGGTTGATGCGCTGCCACAAAGTGGCCAGGATGCGATTGCCCACGATATTGCGCTGTTGCCCGCTGGATCCGCGGCCAATTGTGCGGCGGTGGCGGCCAGATTGGGGACAACCGTAGAATTTGTCGGCCTCACCGGGCGCGACCCGTTGGCAGAAATGCTGATCGCAGATTTGCGCCAGCTTCAGGTGGGTGTGCGTCATTTGCGCCAGGCAACCGGGCCGGCCGCAGTAATTATCGCGGTGGTCGATGCGCAAGGCGAACGCACCATGCTTTCGTACCGCGGTGTCAGCCTACAGACGGCTTATGGGGAGCTCGCGCCCGATCTGATCGACCCTACCGATTGCCTGCATCTCTCGGGTTACAGTTTTCAAGATCCAACCTCGAAAGCGACCGCCCTCGCCTGGATTGCCCAGGCCCGGCAGCAAGGCGCCCAGATCACCTTAGATCCATCCTTTCACTTTGCGCGCGAATTTAAGGCTAGCCATGCCGATGCGCTGCAAGCGATTGACTTTATCTTCCCTAACCAAGCAGAGGCAATGTTGATGAGTGGCACGGCTGATCCGATCGCGGCTGCGGCGATTATTCGCGCGCTTGGCCCGAAAACGGTAATCATTAAACTGGGCAGCCAGGGTTGCCTGATCGCTTCTGCCCAGGCGACAACGCATGTCCCGGCCTATGCCGTCAAGACCGTCGTCGATACTACTGGTGCTGGCGACGCCTTTTGTGGTGGTTTTCTGGCGGCCCTGTTGCATGACCTGACCCCCGAGCAGGCCGCCAAGGTAGGTCACGCCGCGGCGGCCCAAGTGATCGGCCAGCCCGGCGGGCGCGCCGGTGCACCTACGCTTGCGCTTCTGATCGATCAACTAGTCCGTGCGGGTGATTTGAGATTGGCTGATGTTTTGCGCGGTTTGTGATATAGTGAAAGAATTATCTTTCGCAGAACTTTTATCAACAACGTGCTACAAACTGATAAAGGAAGTTTGCATGTGGAATTTGCTTATGTTGCGCCTACAAATCATCGGTTGCCTTGGCCGCAGTCAAACTAAAACAGCGATGATTGGCCTGTTGCTATTATTCGTGGCCGTGCTACCCGCGGTGGCCTATGCCCAAACCACCGACGACAGTGTAACAGCGGCGGCATCTGCCAATCGCCATCCATTAACGCCGCTCAGCAAAGACGAGATGGCGCAGGCCGTGGCGCTTTTGAAAACCAAAAAGTTGATCAATGACAAAACGCGCTTTGCTGAGCTTTCTTTGCAAGAACCGGATAAGGCGATCGTGCTTACTTGGCAACCTGGCGTGACTGTGCCACGCCAGGTCTTTGTCGTGATGCTTGAACAGAAGACCGGGCGCGTTTTTGAAGGGGTAGTTGATATTAGCAATCGCAAAGTCATCCGTTGGACGGAAAAACCGGGCGTCCAGCCATACATGCTATTGGATGAGGAAGACATCGTCGATCAACTGGTCAAGGCTGACCCGCGCTGGCGCGCCGCCATGCGCAAGCGTGGCATCACCGACTTTGATAATGTCCAAGTCGATGTCTGGGCGGCCGGTTATTTTGCTTTGCCGGGCCAAGATGGGTTGCGTTTATACCGAACTCCTGCCTATTATTACAAAGATTCCACCAATCCCTATTCACGGCCAATCGAGAATTTGATGACCCTGATCGATATGAACGCCCGCAAAGTGATCGATGTGATCGATGACGGTGTGGTGCCGGTGCCTGCCCCAGCCGACTTTGCTGAAGAAGATGGCAAATCGCAGCGCAATCGCTTGAAGCCATTGAATGAAACAATGCCAGATGGCGTCAGCTTTAAGCTCAAGAATGGCGAAGTTACCTGGCAGAATTGGCATTTTCGCTTTGGTTTCCACCCCCGCAGTGGCTTGATTCTCTATAACGTTGGCTATGAGCAAGATGGCAAAGTGCGCCCTATCCTCTATCGGGCCTCGCTTTCGGAGACATTGGTGCCCTATGGCGAAGCCTCTGCGCAGTGGTTTTATCGCAATGCCTTTGATCTCGGTGAGTATAACCTGGGCCGCTCGGCCAATACGTTGCGCCCAGGTAAAGAATGTCCCGACTACGCCATGTTCTTTGACACCATCTTTAATGACGATCTGGGCGACGCTTATGACCAACCGGCCTCGGCCTGTATTTTTGAACAGGATGGCGACATTCTCTGGAAGCACAATAATTATACCCAAGAGCTGGATCTGACACAGCGAGCCAGAAACTTGGTGATCCGTTGGATTGCCACCAGCGGCAATTATGATTACAGCTTTGATTGGATCTTTCACGAAGATGGTACGCTAGAGCAACAGACCTCAGCGACCGGCATTGTGCTGGCCAAAGCCGTCGTCGCCACCAACTTGGCTGACCCGACCGCCGCGAAAGATACGCAGAACGGCACATTGGTTGGCCCGCATGTCGTTGCGCCCTTCCACCAACATTTCTTTAGCTGGCGGCTTGATCTGGATGTAGATGGGCCCACCAACAGCGTCATGGAGATGAATACGCAGTCGCAAGCCCCCTCGGCACAGGACAATCCTTGGTTCAATGGTTTCACGGTGACTCCGACCATGCTTGCTTCCGAGTCAGCGGCCCAACGCGACCTGGATTGGACAACCCATCGCATGTGGAGTGTGGTCAACCCAGCCGTGCGTAATAGTTTGGGGCACGCCACCAGCTATACCTTGATGCCTGGTGAAAATGCCGTACCCTATGCCGACCCCCAAGCATGGGTGCGCCGTCGCGCCAACTTCATCAGTCATCAACTCTGGGTGACACCTTATCAACCGAATGAACTCTATGCC
>JBBQBY010000573.1:0-3993 GCA_038318235.1 Caldilineales bacterium | reverse complement strand
TCTCCTTGTCTCCTTGTCTCCCTGTCTCCTTGTCTCCCTATCTCGTTATCTCCCCCTCTCCTTGTCATTTTCACAGTTAGGAGCATAACTTATGGGTATTATGGGCGGTCTGAACGCCGAAGAATATGACCGCAGCTACAGCGATTGGACATTGGTGCGGCGCATCGCGGCTTATTTTCGCCCTCACTTGGGCAAAGTGGGGCTCGTTGCTGGGATGGTCACCTTGACCTCGCTGGCTGGCACGGTGACGCCAATTCTGATCTCGCGCGGGATCGACTCGCTGTCGGGTAACCCGCAGTTGCAATTGCTGCTTACCCTGGCCGCGGTGGTGACGGTGTTGGGCGCGTTGGGCTGGGTCTTTAACTTTGTGCAACAATGGTTTTCGGCGCGCGCCGTGGCCGATGTTGTATTGGCGCTGCGTGAAGATGCCTTTCGGGCTGTGATGCGCCGCGACTTGTCCTTCTACGACCAATATGCTTCGGGCCGCATCGTGAGCCGCGTGACATCCGACACCCAGGACTTTGCCACCGTCGTCACGCTAACCGTCGACCTGCTCAGCCAACTCGTGCTCGTCGTCGTGATCAGCATCGTGATGCTCTCGCAAAACGGGCGGCTGGCGCTGATCACCTTCACGCTTGGGCCGATTGTCGTGGCGATCGCCCTGGTCTTTCGACGTTTCGCACGCCGTGCGATGCAACAATCGCAGCGCGCCCAGGCCACAGTCAACGCCACGATCCAAGAGACGATCAGTGGCATCGCGGTGGCCAAAAACTTTCGCCAGGAAGCCACGATCTACAACGACTTTCGGGCGATTAATGAGTTGGCCTATCGGGTGCAACTGGCGCGCGTCGCGGTCTTTGGCAGTATCTTTCCCTTGCTAAACACGGTCTCTGGTGTCGGCGTCGCCGCCATCATCTATGTTGGTGGCTTGATGGCGATCAGCCGCAGCATCTCGGTTGGCGAGTGGTATCTCTTTGTGCAAAGTTTGGGTATCTTCTTTTACCCGATCACGAGCATCGCCTCATTCTGGAGTCAATTTCAGCAAGGGTTGGCGGCCAGCGAACGCGTCTTTGCCTTGATCGACGACGAGCCATTGGTCGTCCAGCGCGCCCAGGAGCCAGTCGGTCGGCTGCGCGGCGAAATTATCTTCGACCATGTAACGTTCAATTACAGCACCGGGCGCAACGCGGTCTTGCAGGATTTCTCGCTGACGATCCCAGCCGGTGAGACGCTGGCGATTGTCGGCCACACCGGGGCGGGTAAATCAAGTTTGGTCAAGCTCATGATGCGTTTTTATGAGTTTCAAGGCGGGCAATTGCTCGTGGATGGCCGCGACATTCGCACACTGGATCTAGGGCAATATCGCCGCCAGCTTGGCTTGGTGCCGCAGGTGCCCTTCCTCTTCTCGGGCAGCGTGGCCGACAATATCCGCTATGGCCGCCCCGGCGCGAGCGATGACGCCGTGGCCGCCGCCGCCAACCAACTTGGCGGCGGCAGTTGGCTGGAAGATCTGCCGCAGGGCATCAACACCGATGTTGGCGAGCGCGGGGCGCGCCTCTCGCTGGGTCAGCGTCAACTTGTCGCACTGGCGCGCGTGTTGCTGCAAGACCCAGCCATTCTGCTGCTCGACGAGGCAACCGCCAGCATTGATCCCTTCACCGAGGCGCAGGTTCAGGCCGCGCTGGCGACCGTGCTCCAGGGGCGCACCAGTGTCGTGATCGCCCATCGTCTCTCCACCGTACGCGCCGCCGACCGCATTATCGTGCTGCGTAATGGCCAGATCATCGAGCAAGGCGACCACGATGGTCTGCTCGCCCGCGGCGGCCACTATGCCGAGCTTTACACCACCTACTTCCGCCATCAGTCGTTGGACTATATAAATTCGTGGGCCAAGGATCCACAGGGAGAGTTGGAAGGGGGTGCATCTCAAGTTGGGGGCAAACGAGCGTAGCCAGGCGCCTCACCCCCGGCCCCTCGCCTGAACGCGCCCAAGGGGCACCCGGCTGTTTCAGAAGAGGGGAGCAAATCAACCGCGGGTCTCCCCCTCGCCTGAACTCTGCCCTTTGATTCAGGCGAGGGGGATGGGGGTTGAGGCTCCCGCGCTAAACTCGCCCCCAACTTGAGATGCACCCGTCGCGTAGGTGCGGTTTGTCACCGCACAATGGGTGGATTCCCCAAGCACGTGCGGTTACAAACCGCACCTACGTAGCCTTAACTTAATCGCAGTGAGGGTTAGGGTGGGGTAATTCTCCGCTTTTCGTTCTGATTTTGGTATAGCGGGCGTGATCAATCACGCCCCTACGCACCATACCTGCGTAACTTGTGTTAAATTGTTTTTACGGCAGTGGTGGCTTGCGTATTGATCTGCAATTGAAAAATATCCGGTCGTGCATAATGGCCAACCACATCCAAATCGAATTTGCCGCGCACAATCGCGTCGAGTTCCAAATCCGCCGTCAAAATCGTCGGGCCATCAAAGGCCGGGCCAGCCAACACGTCACCAAAGGGACTGATTATACAACTTCCGCCCCGAATCAGCACTGTTTCTGGGGCATTGCCTTGTATGACATCGTAGTCGGTTGGATAATCACTGCGTCGAGCGAACTGGCAACTCGATAAGACAAAACACCGCCCTTCGACGGCAATGTGGCGCATGGTGGGCAACCAGGTCTCACGGTCATCCACCGTGGGCGCACAATAAAGCTGAATCCCTTGGGCATACATCGCCATACGCAGCATCGGCATATAATTCTCCCAGCAGATCACCGCCCCGATCCGCCCAATCGGTGTGTCGAAAACCGGCAATGTAGAACCATCACCAAAACCCCAAATTAATCTTTCCATCGCTGTCGGCATCACTTTGCGATGTTTGCCCAACAATGCGCCATGCGGTGCAAAAAAGAGTACCGTACAATAGAGCGTGCCGCCTTCGCGCTCGATCACGCCGATCACCAGGTGCAAGGCATGTTGGCGCGCCGCGGCCCCCAGCGCCAGCGTGACCGGGCCTGGTACATCCACGGCGCTTTCCCAATAGCGCTGATAGCGCTGACGACCTTCCGGTGTACGCATGCCCACGCGGGTGCCAAAGTCGTGACCCTTCGGATAACCACTGAGGAAGGCTTCGGGAAAGACGACAAGTTGCGTGCTCTGCTGCGCCGCTTCGGCCACGCGTTTGAGCACCTTGGCCAGCGACTGTTCTAAATCAAAGGCAACCGGCGCATCCTGCACAACGGCGACGCGCGTAATTCTCATAACAGCATCCTTTCCAAATTGATGACTTTGCTTGGCTATGTGTCCTGCTGCGTGTCCGTAGGTCAAAGGCCGACAACTTTGTCAGATTTGCACCTAAAGTAAGATCAGTTTGCTACCAGGAAGATGGCCCGCCGAAAATTACTGATAGAGAAAATAAATAAACTTTAGACAATCGAGGAGAAAGCACGCCGCGTGCGCCCAGCGCGGCACCCTGCGTGCCTACTCCTCAATCATATGACTTTTAAATGATTTCTCTATTGCTTTACAGTGCATTTAGTCATCATCCAGAAATAACTTGTAGATTTTATCTTCCGGGAAGCTTATCTGACCGTCGAGATCGTTGGTTCTGAGCTTCCCGGAAGATGGTTAACTTAATTTTGGACGATTACTTAGTAAAGAAAAGCTGGGTAACGCTTATTTCAACAAGCACCGCCCAGCTTTTTAGTCCAGCCGCATCACTACGTTATTGATCAGCTTTGGGCGACGGTTGGTTGCGCTTCCTGTTGCAAGCTGGCTAATTCTGCCAGCCAGAGCGCGCTGCTGGCGTCGCTGGGCATACGCCAGTCGCCGCGCGGGGAAAGCGCCACCGAGCCCACCTTGGGGCCATCGGGCATCGCCGAGCGTTTGAACTGTTGCGAGAAAAAACGTTGATAAAAAAGCGTCAGCCAGCGCAAAATTTCAGTGACCGTATATTTGCCGTCAAACGCCTGTTGCGCCAGGAAAAAGACTTTGCGCGGGGCA
>JBBQBY010000572.1:0-3995 GCA_038318235.1 Caldilineales bacterium | reverse complement strand
ATTCTAAAGTGAGCTTATGACCACCCAAACTATCTCATCCCGCCAAGCCTGGCTGATGGCCGCCCGCCCCAAGACCTTACCGGCTGCAATTGGTCCGGTCTTGGTTGGCGCGGCTTTAGCCTATACACAAGGCGCTTTTCGGCTTGTCCCAGCGCTGGCCTGTTTGCTCGGCGCGTTGCTCTTGCAGATTGGCAGCAACTTTGCCAATGATTACTTCGATTTTTTCAAAGGCGCCGACACACACGACCGCTTAGGGCCGTTGCGCGTCACCGCGAGTGGTCTATTGACGCCCGCCCAGGTGCGGGGTGGCATGGTGGCTGTCTTTGGCGCAGCGGTGGGGGTGGGCGTTTATCTGGTAGCCCAGGGCGGCTGGCCGATCCTGGTGGTCGGCGTAGCCGCGATTGTAGCGGCGCTGGCCTATACGGGCGGACCATTCCCGTTTGGTTATTATGGGTTAGGCGATTTTTTTGTCTTTATCTTCTTTGGCTTGGTCGCAGTTTGTGGCACTTATTATGTCCAAGCCCTACACCTAACGCCGTTCGTGGTGCTGGCTGCTGTGCCCGCGGGCGCGCTGATTACGAATATTCTGGTTGTCAATAACTTGCGTGATCTTGAAACCGACCGCCGCGCCAACAAGCGCACCCTGGCCGTCTGGATCGGCCGGCGCGCCACGCAATTGGAGTATGTCATCCTCTTGTTGGTGGCTTACCTGGTGCCAGTGGCGCTTTGGGTCACGGGGCAACGGCCGTGGTGGGTGATCCTGCCCTGGTTGACGATTCCCTTGGCCGTGGGCCTCGCCGGCAAGGTTTTCCGCGCCACCGATGGGCCAACTATGAATGCTACGCTGGCGGGTACGGCGCGGCTTAGTTTGTTGTTTAACCTCTTATTCGCACTCAGCCTGGTGATTGGCTAATCATGGTTTGGGTACGGTTAATATTAAAAAAATATGGGATACTGTGTAATGTACATCCTCAGATGCACACGACACAACGTGTTGACCGGGCCTTAACCCAAGCGCCAAGTCTACTTAGGCTGTAATCTGCCCAAGACCATAATTCATTCAAGCGCATAATCCACTCAAGACAATCAATCATAAGGAAATTGCATGACGCCTTTTCAGTCGCCCACGTTTCGCCGTTTATGGTGTTCCAGTTTGGCTTCGGCGGGGGCGCAAGGACTAGAACGTACGGCCACAGCTTGGTTAGCCTTGGAGACAGGCGGTGGCGCGTTTGCGATCGGCCTGATCTTCGCGGCGCGCATGCTGCCGTCATTCCTGTTTGGGTTGACGGCGGGAACGATTGCCGACCGCACTGACCGGCGCCGCCAACTGATCGGTGTCGCCAGTGTGGCGCTGCTCATGATGCTGATTTTTAGCTGGTTGATCGGAACTGGCGGGCTGCGGGTCTGGCAGGTAGTCGTGTTCTCGTTTGTGGCGGGCTGTCTTCAGGTATTTGACACCCCAGCGCGCCAAGCGCTCGTGATGGATACCGTGGATCGAGAGGCCGGGCCACGCGCCCTGGCGCTCAACGCTTTGGCCACCCGCTTTGCCGTCGCTTTCGGTGCGCTTGGGGCGGGGATGCTCATTGCGTCGATGGGTGTTGCCTGGTGCTATCTAATTGTGGCTGGCGCTTATGGACTCACCGCTGCTCTGGTTGCGACGTTGCGTGTGCCGCAAATACGCCACACCTTGCTCGCTCCACCGCCGTTCAAGCAAGCTTTCCGAGACGCCGCGCGCCTGGTCATTGACGTCCCGGTCGTGCAGACGCTGATCATCGCCGGTGTTGCCTGTGAAATATTTGCCTTTTCGCATATGAGCGCCCTGCCGCTCTATGCCCAGAATGTGCTGGCGGCTGGCGCAGAAGGGCTCGGCACGTTGAATGCCGCCGCGCAGGTGGGTGGTGCCATCGCTGTCACCTTGCTGTCGCTGCTGCCTGGCCAGGGCCGACGCCAACCTTTGCTCGGCGCGATTTTTGTTTTATACGGCCTCGCCATTCTTGCCTTAGGGCTGACGCACAGTTTACTACTGGCGACAATCGTCCTGTTTGTGATTGGCATGTGCGCCGGTGCCTTTGATCTGCTACAGCAGACGTTGATCCAACTGGCCGTGCCCGACGAGCAGCGTGGGCGCGCGGTCGGGTTGTGGGTGCTCAGTGTTGGCTCGGCGCCGATTGGACACCTGGAGATGGGAATGCTCGTTGCCGCGCTCGGCGCGCCGCTTGCCTTGCTGATCAATGGCGGATTAACCCTAGCCACTGCGGTGATCCTGCTCGCGCGCACGCCAAGCTATCGCTGGTCCCCTTGGACAAGGCCAAAGCCGCACTCATCCTAACATTAAAGTAAAATTAGTTTGAAAACGGGTGTTCGGAAGCTGGCTCGACGAAAACTCCTGGTCTCTAGTCGATTTTACTTTAGGTAAGGGAATAGCGTCAGCTCACATCTCCTTGTCCCCCAGCCCTCCGCCAACCTGGCTTTCAGTTTTTTTACAGTTCCCTTGCCTACGCCCACCCTCCTTTTGCTGTTTGTCAGAAAACTGTAATCTAATTCTCGACTAATCTCACATATACTGTGTATAGGCTATATCTGACCCGTCATCAACGCCGAATTCAGCAATTCATAGCCTATAAAGGTGCGATGGCTATTTATCTTACCTACCTTGATTTTGAACTGGAAATTGGTGCTGGCGACGGTCCCGATTATCCAGTAACTGTGGTGCGTTCACCCGCTGGCGAAGCCCGCTCTGTGATGCGCCGACCTTTTGGCGAGCTGGCGTTGGAGGAACGCTTAAAAGACTTGCAGATTGCGTTACTGCGCTCTGGCAATTTGCGCCGTCAGATTCCCTCGCCCGAGGAGGCCACGGTGCAGCGCTTTGGCAACGCCTTGTTTGATGCCTTGTTCACCGGCGAGGTGCGCAGCCGTTATGACGTGAGCCAGGAATTGGCGAATCAGCAAGGCAAGGGGCTGCGCCTGAAACTGCGCGTCCAGCCACCTTCGTTGGCCGCCTTGCCTTGGGAATTTCTCTACGACCCGCGCGGCGCTGAATATATCTGCCTGTCGCGCAATACGCCGGTTGTGCGTTATCTGGAATTATCCCAGCCGATCCAGCCGTTGGCCGTGACCACCCCGCTGCGCATTTTAGGCATGGTCGTCAGCCCGACCGATTTGCCGCTTTTGGATGTACACGTCGAAAAGGAACGCGTCGAGCGTGCCGTGCAAGGTTTGCGTAAACTCGGTCTGGTCGAGTTGACCTGGTTGGAAGGCAGCACCTGGCGCGATCTACAGCGCGCCATGCGCAGTGGACCCTGGCATATTTTCCATTTTATCGGCCACGGTGGTTTTGATCACCAACGCGATGAGGGGCTGGTGAGTTTGGCGGATCCGGATGGGCGCGCCCATTTTTTCAATGCCACGGATTTTGGGCGCTTACTGGCGGATCATCGTTCGTTGCGCCTGGTTTTGCTCAATGCGTGTGAAGGCGCGCGCGGTGGCGTGAGTGATATTTTTTCGAGTACCGCCGCGACACTGGTCCGGCGCGGGTTGGCCGCCGTGGTCGCCATGCAATACGCGATCACCGACACCGCCGCCATTGAATTTGCCCAGATGTTTTATGAGAGTTTGGTCGATGCGATGCCGGTGGATGCCTCTGTGGCCGAAGCGCGCAAGGCAATCAGTTTTGCGCTGACCCATTCGTTGGAATGGGGCACACCGGTTTTGTATATGCGTGCCCCAGATGGTCAGATTTTTGTGGTGCAATCGACGCCTGAGCCGAGTCAGCCAATTCAGGATGAGGCCGAGGAACTGGGCAAAGGTCAAGCTGTTGTCACGGCTGAACGCACGACACCTGATCCTCTGGTCGCGGATGTGGTGCAAAGTCCAGCTGTGGTTGGTATAAGCACACCTCCGCTCAATGGTGCGGCAGCTGCGCAAAGTGCGCCAATCGCAGACGCTCAGGTTCCGCCACCCATGCCATTTGACTGGATGATTATCCCCGAAGGTGA
>JBBQBY010000571.1:0-4011 GCA_038318235.1 Caldilineales bacterium | reverse complement strand
GATAGCAAACGCTTAAATCATATGAGTGAGCCGATGATCATCATCAGCGCCAGCGGGATGGCTGAAGGCGGGCGGATTGTGCATCACATCAAAAATAATATTGATGATCCGAAAAGCACGATCTTGATCGTTAGTTTTCAGGCCGAGAACACGTTGGGCCGGCGGTTGAAGGACGGGGTCAACCCGGTGCGAATTTTTGGCGAAGCGTATAAGGTGCAGGCGCAAGTGGAAAGCATCGAAGGTTACAGCGCCCATGCCGATCAGGCTGGCCTGTTAGACTGGGCCAGCGCGTTCGACCGTGCGCGTCTGCAACACCTGTTTCTGGTGCATGGCGAACCCGGCCCGGCCAATGTGCTCGCTGGTAAATTGCGCGCAGATCGGGTAAAGGAAGTCACCGTGCCGACGCGCGGGCAATCCTTTCAATTTTAGGATTACTCACAACTTTTGTTTGTGTTTTAACGTCTATGATTTTGTGCCTTTAATTTTGCGTTATTCGTTATTGTCATTTTAATTTGATGTTCCCATCACCAAGTAAAGGAGTTATTTATGCAAAAAATTCTACAAATGATTCGACCGTTGCGTCGAGTTGGTTTGCTGATCGTGCTCAGTGCAACGATCGGCAGCCTCATGCTACCTGGCGCAGCGTTGGCCGCGCCGCTGGCTGGCATGCAAGGGCCGGGTAATTGTCGCTGGATCCATAATATTCAATATGGGCAAACCCTGGCGTCGATTTCGAGTTTTTACGGCGTTGGCGTTTATGCGCTGATGCAAGCCAATCGCATTGATAACCCGAACTGGATCTATGCCGGCCAACGTTTGTGCATTCCTGATGGCATGCGGCCCGGGCCGGGTGACAACAACGGCTATCCACCCCCGCGCCCAATGCCCGGTGGTTTCTATGCTGTGCAACCGGGGGATACACTGGCGAGCATTGCCTGGCGCTATGGTGTCGACGTGCCCTTTTTGATGCGCTTGAATGGGTTGACCGATCCGAATTGCCTGGAAGTGGGGCAAGTGTTACGCGTCTCAGCCGGTGGCGGTGGTATGCCTGATCAGCCAGGTCCGCCGGAGCGACCCACGCCGCAACCGCCTGTCGTCGAACCGCCGCCAATTATGAACGATTGGCACGCAGCTTATTTCAATAACAATCGTCTGGAAGGCAGCCCGGTCTTTGAACGTAACGATGGCGATATCAACTTTGACTGGGGCACAGGTGGTCCTGGCAATGGGGTTGGGGATGATAATTTCAGCGTGCGCTGGACGCGCGACACCTATTTTGCGGCGGGGAACTACCGTTTCTTTGCCACGGTGGATGATGGGTTGCGCCTTTATGTTGACAACAAGCTGATTATCGATGCCTGGCGGGTGCAGCCAGCCACCAGTTACTATGGTGACATCCATCTCGATTCGGGCAACCATACCGTGCGCGTGGAATATTCCGAAGATGCAGGCGGCGCGCTGATTCGCTTGACTTGGGACCGCTTCTAAGCTGAGATTGGCGCCACCGATTATAAAGGTTATTCAGTTTCATTGTTATAATAGCTAGGACGATTAAGGTGATCGGCGAAAAGAATGTGCTTATCACCTGCCTAGCGGCTTTTCATAAGGAGTACGTGCGTGCTTATGGCTACCATTCGTGACATTGCGATCATTATCATCGCGGTTCAAAGTATCGTGATCGGCGCTTTGTTGGGCCTACTGGTCTGGCAGATTTGGCGGCTGGTGAAAACCCTCCAGACCGACATCAAGCCGATCATTCAAGATACGCAATCGACCGTCAATACGGTGCGCGGTACGGCAACATTTATGAGCAATAACGTGGTTGAGCCTGTGGTAAAGACCAGCAGTAAAGTGGCTGGTTTCCGTCGCACAGTTCAATCGTTAACGGCTGATCTCCGCCCGCAACGCAAGCCAGTCACCCGCACGCCAGCGCCGCCAGCTCGTGAGCCGGATGTTACGCCGTTGGCTAGCCAGACTCCACCCTAACCTGCCCTGCAGGAAAGGGCCAAGTTGCAGACACAAAAAATCGCCACACCGATCGGTGTAGCGATTTTTTGTGTCTAAATTTATAGGGAAAAAATATCAGCGCTAGGATTGCTTAAGTTTTGGTTCGCCCATGCGATCCAAAACAGCCGTGCAACCGATAAAAAATGCTGACAATGCCGGTACCAACGGGTCAGAGTGCATGCCCAGCAACTCTAATACAGCAAAACCCACCAATAAGAATGTACCAAACACTAAAAGTGTATTGCTGAACACGTTTTTGGTCCGCATGGTCCCTCATGAAAAGAACGAGAATTCAATAACTGCGCGCATCTATGAAAGCGAGTATATAACTGGGTTATGGATTTGCCAAATGTACCCACAATCTCGTCCTTGCCTGAAAATAGCTAATAAACGTCATGGTGAATTTTCGTAGGGTAGATGTAGGGAAATCGTTGAAGAAACTGAAGGCTTGAGCAATAAAAATCCCCTTCCCAAATGGGAAGGGGTCCTTCGAAGTAAAGAAGGGCAATAAGAGCAAACCTGCCTTTGACCCCAAAAGGTGGGGCAAGTTTACTATGAGGAATAGAATAAAATGGGCGATGTTAGTCGCACAAAACAATTATACTATTTACTGGTTCGTAAGCGCAAATCCAATTTGTGCTTATCGTACAATTACTCCGTCTATTAATCTCTATATAGTATTATAATGGTGAAAAGCCAGATGAATGTTTGTGCGTTCTTTATACTTAAAGTGAAAGTAGTTTAAAAACCGGTGTGCGGAAGCTTCCTGGAAGCGGACACCGCTGGCCGCGTTTACGTGAAAGGCTCTGTCCGCTTCCAGGAAACTGGCTCGACGAAAACCACTGGCCTCTCGCTGATTTTACTTTAGGCGACTAATGCCGATTTAGTGACCTGACAAACTAAAGGCTGGGTTGTTCACCTGTTCTTGGTTGACCGTTTTTGCTGGTTGCGCAAACGCGGCCGCGGCGAGCAGGACAAACGCCATCCAGACCAGATCGGCATTGAGCAGATGGATTAATTGCAACCAAATCGGGGCTTTGAGCGATACATTGAGGGCGCCAAGTAAAAGCTGGGCAACAAAGGTAATCGCCAACCAGCGCGTAAATCTTTGCGTGTCTGGGCCGGCTCGCCAGCGATTCGCCGCCCAGGTGGAGAGTGCCAATAGACCGCCCACCCCAAAGGCCAGCAGCGGATGATAGATGCGCAGCCCAATAATTTGGGCCAACACGGGTGATGTTTCTGGCGCAATCCCAGCCCCCAGCACCAACGTGTCACCCATCGCAATCACGGCGCCACTCGCGCCTAAGAGTAACATGCCCAGCGTGGTCAACCCAAAGATCCAACCGGTCCCACCTTGACCACGCCATTGGACGCGTTTGCCACCCGACGCCCACCAGGCGGTCAGCGTCAAGACGGCCACCAGCAAATAGGTATTGATCAGATGGGTGCCAACCCACCAGGCCCGCGCCACCGAGATATTGTGCGCCACGTATTCAAAGAGCACCAGACCCGCGCCCAGGGCTGCTTCCATCAACAGAAAAAACGTCGACCAAATCGCCCCTTTCCGCACAAGATGACCTACCGGGTAGAGCCGAAATGCGCCAATCAACAAGCCGGCCACCGCAAAGAGCAGAATACCGGTGGTGGCCCGATGGGATATCTCAATAATGGTTTCAATTTGCGGCGCACGCGGGATCAATTCACCGTTGCAGAGCGGCCAATGGTTGCCACAACCGGCGCCAGACCCGCTCGCCCGCACAAAAGCACCCCACACGATCACCACTAAAGTATACGCCGCAACCGCCCATGCATACCATGCAAATCGCTTAATCGCCATACTCTGCTCCTCTCTAACAAGTCAACTATTCGTTTGTTCATTTTACCACAAACGCCTTGTAAAGCGTGTACAGGAGGTTTAGGCTTGCGGTTTTAATCGATCATCTGCCAATGCGTAGGGGCGCTGCTTGCTGCGCCTGCTTTCAACAGCAGGCAGATCGGAAGAGC
>JBBQBY010000570.1:0-4019 GCA_038318235.1 Caldilineales bacterium | reverse complement strand
GTACGCCCAAAATCCATTTCATCTAAACCATTGTACAACGAATTGGCCTGATCGATAAGTTGATTGATTGTACACAAAATAGGCAGCCATTCCTTCAAATAAAGTCATCCTTATTCAATAACCGTGGACAAAGCCTAGCTTGCTTTAGAGTTTAGCCGGTTTCTGAAATCAAAACGTAAGCTAGCCCACGGCGCTTCTCTAAGCCAAACTGTTTCATCGTGAAGTAAACGAGTGAATTATGACTATCCTGACAAAAAGCAAACCTGAAATCGGCCAACAAACATTGGACCGCTATGAATTAGTCGTTGGCATGGAAGTCCATGCACAGGTGCTAACCCGCTCCAAGATGTTCTGCCGCTGCGCCACCGATTATGCTGGCGCGCCGCCAAATACGCGCGTCTGTCCTGTCTGCCTGGGCATGCCGGGCAACTTGCCGGTGATCAATCGGGCCGCGATTGAGGCCACCATGAAGAGTGGCTTGGCGCTCAATTGCACGATTGCCGAAACCGCGATCTTCGCCCGTAAAAATTACAACTATCCCGATCTGCCCAAAGGCTATCAGATCACCCAATACGAATACCCTTCGTGTGAACATGGCTATCTGGATATCGATCTGGAAGACGGCTCCACGCGCCGGATTCGGATCCGGCGCGTCCATCTCGAAGAAGACACGGGGCGCACTGTCCATGTCGGGCAATATACCCTCATTGATCTAAATCGCGCCGGTGTGCCGCTGATGGAAATTGTCACCGAAGCCGACATTCATAGCCCGGAAGAAGCCTACGCTTACTTGACGCGCTTGCGCACCATTCTCCGCCATTTGGGCGTCAACAGCGGCGATATGGAAAAGGGCGCCATGCGCTGTGAACCCAACATTAGTGTGCGTACACTAGAACAGAAGGCGCGTGGAGAATATGGTACCAAAGTTTAGGTGAAAAATCTGAACAGTTTCCGTTCGGTGCGCATGGCGATTGCCTACGAAATGGAACGGCAGATTGCCTTGATCGAAAGCGGTGGCAAGGTCGAACAGGTCAACATGGGCTGGGATGAACAGCGCCAATGCACCGTGCTCCAGCGCAGCAAAGAGAGCGCCCACGACTATCGGTATTTTCCTGAGCCCGATTTGCCGCCCTTACAAGTGAGCCGCGCCTGGGTCGAAGAAATTCGCGCCCAGTTGCCTGAATTACCCATTGCCAAACGCGACCGGTACGAGCAAACCTGGGGCCTGCGCCGCGCCGAAGCCGACATTCTGACCAGCGAAAAGTTGGTGATCGACTATTTTGAAGCAGCGGTGGCCGCCTACGGCCCCAATGATGGCAAGCCACAACGATTGGCCAACTGGCTGACCGGCGAGTTTTTTCGACTGCTCTACACGGATGGTGACGGCCAGGATTTGCGCCAGATCGCCGATGCCAAGGTGCGCCCCACGCAATTAGCCGCCCTCCTGCAATTGGTCGATGACAAGGTGATCAACCCCAACACCGGCAAGAAGGTGTTAGAGATCATGTACGCCACCGGCGACGATGCGCAGCAGATTGTCGCGCGCGAAGGACTGGCGATGGTCAGCGATACGTCGGTGATCGACGATGCGATCAGCGCGATCTTCGCCGCGAACTCCGCTGATCTGGCCCGTTACCGCGGGGGTGAAGAAAAGCTCTTTGGTTTCTTCATGGGCCAGGTGATGAAAGCGACCAAAGGCAAGGCCGACCCGAACGCGGCCAAGCAACGGCTGCAAGAGTTGTTGAAGGGTTGAATTCTTTTCATTAAATCAATTAAAAAGCGGTGACTTTGTCGGAGCAGGCGTGCTTGCTCCGACAAAGTCACCGCTTTTTGATAGTGGCTGCTAAAACTACCTTAATCATTGACGGTTGCAGTCAGGTCTTGCGGTGTGTCGATATCACGCAGAAAGTGCGCAGGGACCGGCAGCGTGACAATCTCTGCGCGATATTTTTGCAGCAAAGGCCGCGCGCCAATATCGCCTTGTAAAGTGAGCATCTCTGGCCAGAGCGAACGATCAAATAACGCCGGCGCCCCGCGCACTTGCCCATCAACGCGCGGAGCCACCACACGTGCCCCCGTGCGCCAGGCGCCGATTAACTGTTGCAATAGCGTGGGCGGGACGAAAGGTTGATCAGTGGGCATAAAAAGTGCAGCCCCAAACGTAATTTCCCCTAACGTAAAGAGTGCTTGTACTGCCGTGCGGATGCTGCTCGCCTGGCCGGTTTGCCAATCGGGATTATGGAGCAAACGCAGCCGGCTGCCCGCTTCGTTTAATAAAGGTGAAAGCGCCGCAGTTACCGCTTCGGCATACGCCCCGGTGATCACGAACACCTGCGCCACCGCACTCTGCAACGCCGTACGTACGGCGCGTACCACCATCGCTTCGCCGTCCACGACTTCCACTTGTTTGGCGCGACCCATGCGGCTGCTTTGGCCCGCCGCCAACACCACTGCGGCTAAGGGAGCCCAGCGCTCCAACACAGGATCGCTTTGGTTGACGCCTACCGCGCCAATCAAACAAGCGTAACCTTGGCGCGTCAATTGCTGGGCAATTAACCGGGCGCTGGCCAGTTGGGTCACGCCTTCTGCTTTGTTGAGCAGTGGCAACAAACGCGCACGAATGGGCAACGCCTTGGCGCCGCCTTGTGCATCCACCAATAATTGCGCGGCCATGTGGGGCGTTAAACGGGCCGTATCATCGTCCGGCGCCAGTTGCAAGAGGCGCCGCACCCATTCAACGCGGTGGACATGTGCTTCATCGATCCGCGCCCCGATCGCGTCCATACCGCTCACCGGAACGAGCAATGTGGTTGAAGCGGGGAGCGCCGGCTCGTGCTCGGCGGGCGCTTTGACGGGCAAGCGGCGACTGCCGTCAGCCTCCACCAAAATCGCAGCGATGTCCAACGTGCTCGCCTGCGCCACCAGTTGATCGACAAGCTCAGGCGAAATCCCACGCACATTGTGCGCCATTACTTCACTGATCACCAGACATCGTCCGTGCTCGTCTAGGGCGCGCGACAAAGCATCCCGCGGCAGTTGATCACCAGTAACGACGATATGCACCGGCTCCTGTCGCATCTGTTCTAATGAGATGTGGGTAGTGGTTGTGACAATCACGCGCTGACCGCTGGTGACGATCTCGCGCGCGAGGCGAAAGAGCGCGCTGCTCTTGCCGCCACCACCAACAAAGGCAACGACATCGGGTATAGCAGGGTTGAGTTGGAGATCGAGGGCAGCTAAGAGTTGCATGTTACATGATTCCAGCGGGTGCGCTCTACCCGACCTATTTTTTGAGCTGGGGTGGCGGCACAACAGGCACGTGGCCTTGTTTGTAGACAAGCACCGTACGGTTGAATTCGAGCACAATCACGCCAGCTTGATTGTAGCCAATCGTCTTGAATTTGACAATCCCCATGTGCGGCCGCGATTTCGACGCGCGCATTTCCAGCACTTCACTTTGAGCGTAGATCGTATCGCCTTCAAAGACTGGGTTAGGCAGACGCACTTCGTCCCACCCCAAATTGACGCCATTTTGCGAAATGTCCGCCACCGATAAACCAGTGACCAGCGCCAGCGTAAAGGTCGAATCGACCAGCGGCTTGCCAAACTCAGTCTGCGCCGCATAGTGAGCGTTGAAATGGATTGGGTTGGGATTGACCGTCAACAGCGTAAACCAGATGTTGTCCGTCTGGGTTACCGTGCGCCCTAGCGGATGTTGATAGATATCACCAATTGTAAAATCTTCATACGTGCGGCCAGTCCAACCAGGTTTGATCGTCATGGTGCGGTTTTCCTCAGGTTCGATTGACAGGTAGGGGCGAGGCATGGCCAGATGGTTCCAGGGTTTACAATATACAAGTGGCCATGCCTCGCCCCTACTATACTAAAATCAGCATGAAATCCGGAGTTTTACCCCACCCGCGCCCAAGGGGCTCCCGCTCCCCAAACAGGGAGGGGACCGTCACAGGGTAGACGAAGTAACCGTTCCTCCCCTCGTTTGGGGGAGGTTAGGAGGGGGT
>JBBQBY010000569.1:0-4037 GCA_038318235.1 Caldilineales bacterium | reverse complement strand
CGGCTTGGGCGACAATCAGGGTTATATCGTACTGGACGGCAGCACCCATGACGCCCATATGCCCGCCTGGGCGCGCGTCACCTTTGCCACCAAGCTCGCTGATGTGTTGATCATTGACGATGATCTGAGTACAGCGGCTGGTATTAATGATTACCTTGCCTATTACACCAACGCGCTAGACCAACTCGGCTATACCTATACAGTGGTCGATCATGATCAGTTTTTTGTGCCCAATGCCGTCACGTTAGATGCCTTTAAGGCTGTGATCTTGTTGACTGGGGATAACAGCTCAAGCGTGCTCGGTTCTTTCCAAGCTGGCTTGGGAGGATTGGAGACGGATCGCCTGGTTGAATATCTGAATGCTGGCGGCAATGTGGTGGCCATGGGGCAAGATTTGGCGGCGACATTGGGCGTTGACCAAACCGATCCATCGGGGTCGAACACCTTTTATAACAGTGGATTGGGCGCCAATTGGATCCAGGATAGTGTAACTGATCAACAGACGCCGAACGCTTTGATCCTGCCCGCCACCAGTGCACCGCCAACCTTGCAAGCTCTAAAAGTTGACTTGACCCGACCACTGCGTTTTGATGCCAGCGGTGATCTGCTCGGCGCCTCTGAAGTGCCGAGTGTGACCACTGACACAACCGGTAGCTTTAATCTGCACTACGATGTTGGCCTCAATCAGCTATCCTTCCAAGTCACCGTGACACCGACACCAACCCAGCCGATCACCGTGACCGCAGCGCATATCCACTTCGGCGCCGTTGGCGTGCCTGGTCCGGTTGTGCGCCCGCTCGATATGGAACTGGCCGGGCCGACACTGGTCACGGACAGCCTAACCCTGAGCGGCATTGTGACGCCTGCCTTGACCATCACGGAAGTCAATCAACTGTTGGGTGGACAGATCTATGTCAACGTCCATACGACGGCCCATCCTGGCGGCGAGATCCGTGGTCAAGTCGTGATGGAAGTCGAGCCTAATCAGCCCTATGTCGACGAGGTAGACAATCAAGCGCATGATGGTTCACATGATCCAACCTCACCTGCGGATTTTGCAGGGGTGCCTTTCCTCACCTATGCCGGTCCGTTTAACAAAGTGGCGGGCACTGTGGGGTTGGTCCACCGTGACCAGCCGTCGCTTGAACGGCCTGGCATCACCTATAAAGGCCGCAGCGCTTACACGACTTTTGGCTTAGAAGGCGTTAGCAATGGCTTTGATGCAACCTTCGGCATCACACCCACGACCCGTTCCGCGTTGCTCGGTACGTTGTTGAACTGGGGCTGGTCCGAACCAGGCACGGTTGTGATCAGCGATACAACGGTGCTTACGACCACTGGCTTCACCAGTTTCGAAGCCGCCTTAGTGGCCAACGCGGCGCGCAACGCAACGGCAACCGTCGCCCAACCGGTGAGCTACCGCTGGGACTTCGGCGATGGCAGTGCCTATACGACGCCACTTGATCACCCTGAGGCTAGCCATACTTATGCAACCTGTGGCACATTCACGGTGCGAACTGAGATCGCGGATACAAATGGCAACGTGGCGATTGGCAGCAAAGCAGTCAACGTGACGGCCAATTGTGGTCCACAGGCCGGGCCTGCCAGTCTGCTCTATATGCCGATGATTAAACGGTAGCGGGTCCATCTACTGTAGAGGCGCTGCTTGCTGTACAGCAGGCGCAGCAAGCAGCGCCCCTACAGTATAAAATTTAGACGGTATAGCGTAACTGTGCAGGTAGACCCCTTCCGGGAAGGGTTTATTCGTTCGGTAACTGGTCGAAAATACCCTTCCCGGAAGGCGGATGACCACCAATCAGCCGCCTTCCGGCTGCCCACCGTAGGTTCCAGAAGGGGTCTACCTAAGACGATAGTACAATTTGATCCTGGAACTCCGGTTTAATTCGCAAGCGCTGCACGGATCAATTCCTTAAAGCCAAATCTGCCGCCGGGCGCAGTAAGATTGGGTAAGGGCTGGAATGGATTATTGAGCAGCGAAGTCGGATCGGCCTTCAACAATCCAACCATCGTCTCCGCCACGATTTGCCCACCAACCATCCCCAGCCGGAACGGGGCCACCTGTGCGCCCACCGTGTGCCCATCTTTGACTTTGTAGGCGTTGGCTGTCGCTTCCGCCAATACGTAGATCCAGAGCGGGGCTTTCCCGGCAAACGCCGGCGCAACGCTGGTGATCGCCACGGTGTCCGCCGCATCACCGCTTGCCTTGCCCACTAAGATCTGATCGTCACGCAATGGCTGCACACCCATCGCCCGCGCCACATCCTGACCAGAAGGTAGACCTAACTGCACTGCGCGCAACAAATTGCGCTGGGCCAGGTTGGCTGGCCCCGAACCGGTGGCTGGCAAAGGCAGCAGGCTAAGCGGGTAGACCAACGACGCATCCATTTTATAGGAATTTTGCGGAATCCCGACTTGGCGGGTGGGACTCATCTGGAAGAAAAACTTCCAATCAATCGCAAAATTACTCGGCGCTGGGCTGAAGCCACCCAGATTAAACGTCGTATCGTTCGTGTTAGAAAAGACGGGCAATCGGTTTGGCAGCGTACTATTGAGCCGGTATAACGAGCGCACCATCGAGTGACCAAAGCGATAGGCCGCCACGCTGAACTCGACCGGCATGTTCATGCAGGGATTGTAATAGTGCAAGGTCGCCTGCCAGCGTGGGCCATAGGGGCCAGGATTGGGGCGCACAACGGCTTGCACGGTTTGTGGATTCACGATCGTGGGCAGAAAGTCGGTCAAAACTGCCCATTGATAATGCCACAACACAAGATCGCGTGCCTGGTTAAAAATTTGACTGGGTGGCAGTTTGGGGTTGTTGCGCTGCACCGAATCGACCATTTTGTTGTGAAAGCGAATGAAGACTGTGTGCAACTGCGCTACAATCCGATTTTCGTCGTTGCGCGGGTCGCCGATGATCGCCTGCCCATTGCTATCGCGCAATAGATCTGTCGCCCGACTGTCACTACTACCAGTCAGCGTTGCACCGAGCTTCAGATGCATACCATCCGCCTCGTAAAGCTGTGCGGATAGGGCGGGGCCGGAATCATAGACTGAATCCAGATCAAACTTGGGGGTGCGGAAATTTTGCACGGTTTTGGGGTCGATCGGCGTTGTTAGATCATTGGGCCGATTGTCAAGCGTGAGGTCATGGTCGATAAATTGACCCACATAGGTGTAGCCAGCATCAATATCTTTGTTCTCTTCGTCGTCGACTTGCCCTTCTGGCGTGGGATCCAACTCTTGTTCGGCCATGCTCTTGGTGGACAGGAGATTCAGATCGTTGGTATTCCAGGTTGCCTGGGGTAGGCTAGCAAACAGGCGGCCATAGGTCTGTTGCGGCGCAGTGCAGGCGGGCGCCAGAGTGGCACTGGAGACCATGTCGCTCTGGTCAATTAGAGGCAAAAAGAGCGAATGACCTGTCTCGTTTTCGTCGGTTGCGGCTGGTGTTGGTGCTGCGCCTTGATCAACCGTGCGTACAGTAGGGCTTGCATAGGCGGTCAGATTCGCCAACAATGCAGCCGCTAGCAACAATGAACTCACGGTCCATTGCCCGTAACGGCGCCATACTGATCGGTTTTTTAGATTGTTTAGCATACATTGTTCCTTCCTGATTAAGGCCATGCCGAAAAATAGCTATCCGCGCTTTAAGCTGCTTCCTCGGCATGGCTGGGGCTTTCCCGGTTGCAGATGGATATTTTATTTTTCGGAAAAGCCTAACGAATGAATTGAAATTCGTAGATCAGGATAAACCGAGGAGGTTTAGATCGGATTTAGGAGAAATTCAGATTTGGTGAAGGTTTGCACAATAGAGGCAATTACATTTTTGCCGTGGGTAGACCGATGATAAACGTTGCGCCCTGCCCAAGCGTAGATTCAACCGTAAGCGTGCCACCATGCGCCTCGACCAGCGATTTGGCAATTGCCAACCCCAAACCCGAAGCCCCATCTTCAGCCCCATTGTCGCTGTGGCGGGCGCGATCCGCGCGATAGAAGCGTTCAAAAACATGGGGCAG
>JBBQBY010000568.1:0-4039 GCA_038318235.1 Caldilineales bacterium | reverse complement strand
CTGAGAGCCAAATTTTATAAAGTGAGTGCCGGAACACGATTGAAATCATTGCAAAAACGGGCATATTTGTGGCGAAAATCACTATTTTGCTCCTAAAAACCTTGTCAAATTTGCAACACTCCGAAAACACAACTATCGAGTCACTGTAATGAGCTTCTGTTTCTGTATAACGCTCACCCGCTTCGATTGACACGGACAAAATATTCTCACGCGGGGGTAACGGGCAGGTTGCATATGGGCTGAACGCGCAAGGCGGATTGTAGGCTTTGTTAAAATCAACCACGGCATTGCCCTCGGCGTCTATGTCCACCGCTAAAAAACGGGCCGGGCCATAGGTCTGCTGGCCGGATGTGGCATCACGGAAGACAATCGCTAGTTCATGCGGGACACCGTAATCCTGGGCGGCAAAACTGAGCGCTTGCCCGGCCAGTGCGAATTCGACCATGCCCACACTTTTGTATTGGGTCGCCGTATTCACCGTGGTCTTGATCGGAATGGCGCGTGGTGTGGTGTGCGGCACAAATTTCCCTTGCACCCGATATTCTGGCTTGACAGCAAACCACACACAACCGACAAAGGCCTTGATCAACGGATTCGCCCGGTCTTTCACGCGAATGGCATATTGATCACTAAAGCTATGGACAAAGAAGCTGACATCGCCAACGGTGACCAGCGTCGGCTTTTTGTGGTCTGCATTATCCACCAACTCGGCCCGCTGCGCCCGTTCACCATCTATGAACACAGGCACAGTTGTTGTCATATTTAAGTTGGCCTCGCCGTTGCGGAACTCGATCAGGCCGAGTTCGTCGGGGGCGCTGGCGGGCAAAACGATATCGTTGCTTTGGGCGCTGCCGACGGTGTTGTACCCAGGCTTGAGCACAAACAGACCGGCGAGTGACAACCAACTATCGGGTGCCCGTAAATCTGCTTCACGTTGTTTGCGCCATGCCTCAATTTGGGCGATGTACTCTGTACCATTTTTGTTGCTCATTAAAAGTTATCCTTGTTTGGTCATGGCTTGCTTGAGTGCTGCGCATGAACTCGCGCTCATTATCTCACTTTTATCTAATTTGTCCATTAAGAAATTTTTGCAGGGCGCATTTCATTTTGAGGGCAACAGGAATAAATTCCGCGTCTAACAGTAACAAGTGCCCTCAGCAACTAATAGAGAAATCAAATAAACGCCATACAATTGAGGAGCAGGCACGCCTTCGTGCCGCGCCCAAGAGGCTCCCGATCCGCACGAGGCGTGCTCCCTGCTCAATTCTATGACTTTTAAATGATTTCTTCATTAGCGCCATCCAAGCCGCAGGCGCACAACCCGCTGAAATCACTGGACTGGTGCATGGGACAACCGTCGCCACCAACGCGCTGATCGAACGCAAGGGCGCAAAGGTGGCCTTTGTCACCACCGCCGGTTTTGAGGATATTCCCTATATCCAGCGCGTCAACCGCCAAGAACTTTACAATTTGGATTGGGATAAGCCGCGCCCGCTTTTGCAGAGCCGACGTCACTGTTTTGGGCTGCATGAGCGGATCAACGGTAAAGGAGAAGTCGTCAAGCCATTGGACATGACGGAAGTAGATGCCCTCTGCGACCAATTGATCGCTGGCAAATTTGAGGCAGTGGCCGTCTGTTTGCTCTTTGCCTACGCCAGCACCCAGCACGAACAACTGATCAAGCAGCGCCTGAGCGAACGCCTCAACAGTGTACCGCTTTCCATTTCGCACGAAATCGCACCGATCTGGCGCGAGTACGAACGGTCTAGCACCACGATTGCCGAACGGCGCATGCGCGAGGAAATTCAACGTATCCCCGACGGCGTCTACCACTATGAAGATGTGATCGAAGACGACGGCGTCGGCAAAGGTTCCTACCCGATCCGCTGCACCGTCTATGTGGAAGGCGACAAATTGACCGCTGACTTCACCGGTTCGGCCAAGCAGTGTCCCGGCCCGATGAATGCCACCTATGCTGTCACCGGCTCGGCGGTCTACAATGCGCTGCTGCATCTGACCGACCCGACGATCCCGCGCAACGAGGGCTGCTACCGACCGATCAACATCGTCGCCCCGCCCGGCACGATTGTCAATTGTCGCTATCCGGCCGCGCTGGTCGGCGGCAATACCGAAGTCAGCCCGCGCATCACCGATATTATCTTTGGCGCGCTTTCCACGGCGATTCCCGACCGTGTGCCCGCGGCGCAAGGGGGAAGCTCCTGCTGCTTTCTCTTTGGTGGTGCACACCCGGAGACCGGCCAACTCTATTCGCATTTTCATTTTGAAGGCGTCGGCTGGGGTGGGCGTCCGCACAAAGATGGCAACAGCCAGGTAATCGTGATCAACGGCAATTGTCGCAACACTCCGGTCGAAATTTTTGAGAACCGCTATCCGCTCTCGATTGACTCCTACCGGCTGCTGGAAGATTCGGGCGGCCCCGGCAAAAATCGCGGTGGACTGGGGATTGAGCGCATTTTTACGATCCAGTGCCCAGAAGTGACCGTCAGCGCCATCTTCAACCGCATGTTGGTGCAGCCTTTTGGGCTACACGGCGGACAGCCAGGCCATTCCAGCGGCATCTATGTCCGCCGCGCGGGCGAGACCGAGTGGCGCACCTTCAAAGAAACGTTTGGCACGGTCTCGCCCTCCAAGTTTTCGGACATTGTATTAGAACAGGGCGACCAGGTCAAAATCATTGCGCCCGGTGGCGGTTGGGGTGACCCGCACGAACGCGAGCCGGAACGGGTGTTGCAGGATGTAGCCGAGGGGTTTGTTACGCCAGCGGCGGCAGCCAGGGAGTACGGTGTATCGATTGTGGAACAGACGCCAGGTAATTTTGTGATCCAGTCAGAAATGGGACGCGGATGAAAGCGGATTTTTCTCTTAAATCCGCGATAATACGCGTTTATCCGCGTCCAAAAGGTAAGGAGAGTTTCGTATGGGCGAGTGGGTTGAACGTGATCCCGGTTATTTGTCTTTTGATGTCTACAATTGCACCTATTGCGGCAAGCTGATCCCGCGGCATATCTGGTTTGAAGAGGTAGAGGACAAGCCGCAGCCCTTTTGTACGCCGCATTGTCATCAGCGGTATGTACACCGCCGACAGGCCGTGATACAACAGCCAGCAGTAAAGAAATCATAACAATCGCTACGACACCCCTCTGATTTGGGGTAATAATGTGTATTTGTACAATGAAAACGAGTTGAGGGCATACCTCCTCTCCCACTTGCAAGCTCACTACACGCGAATCGGTTGGCGTGCCGCAGCCCATGTTCCAGCCATTGCCGACGCACATGCCGTAATGCCCTCTGTATCGTGGTAGGTGTGAAAGCTGGTCAAACTGGCGGTCAGCAGTCGTTCTGCGATGGGGGTATCACCAGTGAGCGCAGCGACATGGGCCAAATTCCACAACGACCAGGCGATGCCTCGATAAGCTGAGAATTGTTGATAAATTTCCAGGGTGGTTTGATATAACGCTTTGGCGCGTTCGATGACACCTTGACGGAAAAGACAATTCGCTTGCCCACTTTGACAATACGCCGCGGCTAAGATTTCGCCGCGTTCGTGCCAAAGGCGACCGCTTTCGTTAAAATGTTCGGCTGCGCGAGCGATGTTGCCAGAATCGAGCAAAACTTGTCCCATGCGATAGTGCTGCCAAGCGAGCTGTTTGCCATTGGGCAACTGGGCCGCCATGGCAACGCACTCCTCTAATAGGGGTAGCGCCCGCGCAAAATCGCCTTGACGGTAAGCCAACAAGCCCAAAGCGCTCATCGCCTCGCAGGCGGATGGGGCATCATCCCACTCTTGTGCCAAGCGCAATGCCTTTTGCGCGTACGTCGTGCCACGGCTGATCTCATCTGCGTAATAACAGATCATGGCAGAATCAAGTAAGGAGAGCACATGGTTACGGAAATCACCCGCAGCCAGGAGAGCTGTTGCTGCCACATCTCCCACTGCTAAGCCATTTTCCCAATCGTTATCAATCGCATAATCAGTCCATGCTAATTCACGTTGGGCGAGCGCAATTGTCCACTGGTC
>JBBQBY010000567.1:0-4044 GCA_038318235.1 Caldilineales bacterium | reverse complement strand
GCAACAGCCCTTCTTGGGCAGCGCCAATCAGGCGCTTTGGTGTATTACCGTGATGGTGGTCTGGGCGAATGTGGGCGGCGCAGCGGTGCTCTTTCTGGCTGGCATCAATGATGTGCCGGAGAGTTTATACGAAGCGGCCAGGCTCGATGGCGCCGGTTTTTGGCAGACGTTTTTCAAGATTACGTTGCCGATGATCCGCCCGGTGTTAATCTACCAAGTAGTTGTCAGCGTGATCGGCACGGTGCAACTGTTTGAGCCATTTTTGCTGATGCCTGGCCCCGGCTTTAGCACCCGTACGCTTTCGTTATACACCTATCAGCTTGGCTTTCAGACGCTCAATCTTGGGTATGGCGCGGCTGTCTCGCTGATCATCTTCGTGCTCTTATTGTTTGCCACGGTCTTCCAATTGCAACGCTGGCAAGTCAATTGGGAACATTAAAATGGTGAATGCTGAATGGTTAATGAGCAGAATATTGACACGGCTATCCATCAATAATTATTAGTTGTTAATGATTCACGATTAATTATTATCATTATCAAAGGTATTGCAATGGCTCAAGTGACAACCTTATCGCGACCGACCTCGCTCCGTTTTTTACGCCGCTGGGCTACACCCGATGGCCGGATCGAGGCGCTGATTATCCTGCTGCTTGTGGTGTTCAGCATTGTCATGTTTTATCCGTTCGTCTGGCTATTTTTTTCCTCATTTAAAACTGGTGACGATATTGTACGCATCCCGGTCACTTTGCTGCCGAAGCAGTGGACGTTGAGCGCCTATGGGATGTTGTTTGACCCCGAACGAGCCAATATTGGTCAGGCTTTCTTAAATAGCTTTTTGATCACCGCCGGTACTGTGCTTGCTGTGTTGTTTACCTCATCCCTGGGTGGTTTTGTTTTTGCCCGGCTAGATTTCCCAGGGCGCAAGGTGCTCTTCTACTTTATCCTTTCCACGACAATGGTGCCTTTTCTCACCTTGTTGATCCCGCTGTATATTGTGATGAAACAACTGCATTTGTTGAATTCACTCTGGGGGCTGTGGGTGCCTTCGATCTTCTCTTCCTTTGGGATTTTTCTAAGCCGCCAATTTATTTATGGCATTCCCGGCGAACTCTACGACGCGGCTAAGATCGATGGCAGCACGGATTTTGGCATTTACCGTGACATCATTTTGCCGCTGACCAAACCTTTGCTTTCGGTCTTGGCGATTTTTGTCTTTCTCGGTACCTTTAATGCCTATCTCTGGCCGTTAGTGGTGCTGAATGACACCGATAAAATGACCCTGCCACTCGTCCTCAGCCGGATTGCCGACCGCTTTGGCGCCCAAGATTACCAGGCTGTTATGGCCGGTTCGATGTTGATTTTGCTGCCGCCGTTGGCGGTCTTTTTAATCTTCCAACGCAATTTTGTGCGCGGCATCGCCTTAACTGGCATCAAGTAAATAGGATTTCGCACGCAAAGGCGCAAAGACCGCAAAGAAAAACAAAAGTTTTCTGGCTTTTCTTTGCGGTCTTTGCGCCTTTGCGTGCGATAATTTTTAAGGAATAGCTATGGTAAACCCTACTAGTGAGCAAGAAAAACCGAAACCCCAGCAATTGCGCATGGCTTGGCCGCAGCAGCTACTTAATGCACCCCCCGAAATTCGCCTGCACGCAGGTTATACCTTGCGCACCTATCAGCCAGGTGATGAACCGGGTTTTTATCACGTGATGGATCTGGCAGGCTTTACGGGTTGGGACATGGAAAGGTTAGCGCCCACATTGACCACCATCCTACCTGATGGTTGGTTTTTGATTGTGGATCAAGCCAGCGGAGAAATTGTGGCCACAACAATGGCGACCCATCATCCCAGCGAGTTTCATCCCTTTGGCGGCGAGATGGGGTGGGTGGCTGGTCATCCCGCGCATGCGGGCAAAGGGCTTGGTAAGGCAGTGTGCGCGGCCGTTACGCGTCGGTTTTTGAGCGCTGGCTACAAAAACATCTACCTCAGAACCGATGATTGGCGACTGCCGGCGATCAAAACCTATTTGGCGCTTGGCTATCAACCATTTTTATTTGCGCCCGATATGGCCGAGCGTTGGGCAGCGATCTGTGCCAATTTAGCCTGGAAATTTACCCCAGAAGCATGGCCAAAAGTTGAATGATGGATCTGAATTAAAGCAGTGTGTAGGGTCATGATGCATCACAACCCTCCACACTGCTAGCCGCTTACCATCGGTGATCATCCGCCATGCGCCGTGCAACGTTTAGGGTGTCGCCTAACATAAACCTTGCCACCTCGTCATACCACCACGCAAGTCTGATTAGTCATGTTACGCAGAGCGACAGAAACCCCACCCGCGCCCTAGGGCAGAATCAGACAACCTTTTCGGTGATAACAAGATGAGGCTTGTGACTTTACAACACCGATGACCTTGTCTGCAACTACACTAACGCCCAAAGAATTCAAATTGTTGGAGACGATGGGCAAAGAGCCAGGGCGGGCCTTTACGCGGCTGGAATTATTGCAGCTTGTGTTTGGCTTTGACTATGCGGGTCTGGAACGCACCGTCGATGCCCATATCATGAATTTGCGTAAAAAGCTCGAAGCCCAATCCGAGCCATTACTCTACATCCAAACGGTGTACGGGATTGGCTATCGTTTTGCTTGGGAGCCAGATGCTGCGTAGTTTGCGCTTTCGCATGTTATTGCTCATTTTATTTGTGCTGATGGTGACCGGCGGGATGGCCGCGTGGTTTGCGAGCCGTACGATTATCCAGCACTTTGAGCAATATTTGCTGCGCGATCAGGCGGCTGGCCAGGAACGACGTCAACACCTGAGCGACATGCTGCCGGAAATCCTGGCGAACCATTATGCCCAAAATCAGAACTGGCAACAAGTGAAGCCGCTCTTGCAACAATTTGGTGAACTCACCGAAGAACGGATCTTGTTGACCGATAAAACTGGCGCTGTCATTGTCGACTCGGCGGCTGAGCAGGCTGGGCAACCAGTGGTCGCTGTTCCGCCATCGAATCCGCCAATTCCGATTCAAGTGAATGGTCAAATGGTTGGCAATTTTATGGTTGTCCCTGTCCCAGCCACCAAAAATTCCGCGGGCGAAAGTGATTATATTGCTTCGATCAATCGCTCTTTATTTTTGGCGATTGGGATGGCGGGTCTGATCGCCGTTGCGTTGACGTTGGCGCTTTCGCGTGGGATTCTCCAGCGGGTGCGCGCGCTGACGAGGACGGTGCAAAAGATGGAACGGGGCGATCTGAATCAACGCGTCGACAACGGGGCTCAGGATGAGATCGGCAAGTTGGCCCATGCGTTTAACGCGATGGCCGATAGCTTGGCGCGCGTCGAACAACTGCGGCGCAATATGGTTTCGGATGTCGCCCACGAATTGCGCACGCCGCTCTCTAACATTCGCGGTTATCTGGAAGCATTGCAAGATGGTCTGGTCCAGCCGACCCACGAAACGATTGACTCACTTTTTGAAGAGGCGATGCTGCTCAACCGGCTTGTGGATGACTTGCAAGAATTGGCGATTGCCGAGGCGGGCCAATTAAAGCTGGCGCGCCAGAAAGTCGCCGTCGGTGATCTGGTCGATAAGGCTGTCCAGGCTTTGCAGCCGCTAGCCACTGAGCACGCGGTGAATCTACAGAGCAGTGTGGCCAACCATCTGTCAGATGTCTATGTTGATGCCGAGCGCATTGGGCAAATTCTGCGCAATTTGTTGAGCAATGCTGTCGAATATACGCCGCCCGGTGGTCAGGTGGCGATCAAGGCTAGCCAAGTCGATCAACATATTCAGGTCAGCGTCTACAACAATGGCGTTGGTATTGCACCCGAACATCTGCCCAATGTCTTCGAGCGTTTCTATCGTGTGGACAGTTCGCGCACGCGTGCCACAGGGGGCAGCGGTCTGGGGCTGGCGATCGTGAAGCAACTGGTCGAGGCGCACGGTGGTCGCGTCTGGGCCGAAAGCGTGCCGGAGAAAGATGCGACTTTCTTCTTTACGCTACCAATTGTAACGGCGTAGGCGAGGGGAGACAAGGAGACA
>JBBQBY010000566.1:0-4062 GCA_038318235.1 Caldilineales bacterium | reverse complement strand
GGGACTAAAAATCTGCCTAACAAAGATATTGATGAAATTGATGAATTATTCGGTAATCGGTTTTAAAATCCAGTTGTTCTTTTCAATGTGATTAACTTCGATTTCGATACTATTGTTTAATACCCATGCTGCGCGATGTGCTGGGCATGGCGCCGTTGAGCAAGGTGCTGTTTGCCACCGATGCGTTTACGATGCCAGAGATCTTCTGGCTGGCCGCGCGCTGGGGACGCTGGGGTTTGGGTAAGGTGTTGGAAGAATTTGTGGCCGATGGTTTTCTCAGCCACGATGAGGCCTTCACGTCCGCCGCCGCGATTCTGGGCGAGAATGCGCGCAAGCTTTATTGGGAATTGGCGGCGTAGGTGCGGTTACAAACCGCACATGTTTTGTTCACACTGATTGTGCGGTTACAAACCGCACCTACGCGCCCTCTGCGGTTAAATAAGTTTCTGCCTGATCACCCCTCGCGCCACGGCATGACGCGCCAGGTGACCGGTCGTCCGGGCGGATTGGTCACGGGGTCGGCCAGGATGTTGACGGCAATGCGCGCATCTTTACCTTTTTCTTCAAGCGCGGCGGCCAACGCGTCGGCAAAACAGGCTGTGCCATAGCGAAATCCCAGCGCGCGAGCCGCGGCGGGTTGGATGCCGTCACTGACCAAGAAGACCTTGCGCCGTTCCAGCACACGCCGCGCGGTATAGAGGATTGAAGCACCGCGTACATCCACCGCTTTGCGCACCATCTGCTTGGCAATCTCAGCTGTGCCGGCTTGGAAAAGTTCATACCCCTGCGCTGGGCTCAACCAGCGATCTTTGGGATTGGCCGGCGGCGCCCAGCCACCGGCGGCCGAGAGCGCCAGGATAATAATCCCATCTTCCTTGGTGCCCAACTCTGCGCCTTCGATGCGGATGAAGAAGGAGGAAGCGAGATGTTTCTCAAACCCTTCACCAGGATAGAGCACATAGATGTCCGCCGGCTCCATCTTCGTCATCCAGATCGAGCGGGCGCGCTTGTCCAACGCCGCCCTATGCTCGGCCACAAAGTCACCGGCATAGACGTCAACAATCTCTGCTTTACGGTTGATCAGCAGATCGACCTTCATATCCAGCCCCGCCATGCGTGCGCCCTCTTCCATGTCCAGCCGCATATGATTGCCGTCGGCCAGCCCCAGCGTGTTAATATCTTTTACGACGCCATAGTGGTTGTGTTCAATCGTGTCCCAACCGGCCACACCCGGCAGGATGATCTTGCCGCCGCCGCACCAACCACCATGTACATTCGGGCTGATCTCGCCAATCGCCAGCCGAAAATCGGCATCAACGACCGCCTTGTTGATCCAGACCGGCGTACAGCGGCTGGTGACACCGAGATAGGTCAGACTCTGTTCGTCAAAACAATCGTGACGGATGGCGCGCACGCGGTTGAGCAGCGCTGGCCCCAGCATCGCTTGCCATTGCGGGCTGGGATGGCTGCCCGGCGCATAAATGAACGTGACATCTTCGTCGCGAATGCCCAGTGTATTCAAGTAATCAAGCAGGCGTAGACCCAATCCGTCGCGCGCGCCCAACATCTGGTCGGTGAAGCGGTCGCCCGTGAGCAGGGCCACCTTGTTGCCTGGCTTGAGTGATTGTGACAAGGGCGGGCAGCCGATTGGGTTTTCCATCGCCGTGACAATCGCCTGCCAAGGGTCTTGGAGCGGCGGAAAATCGGTCATCTTGATCTCTGCCGCCACGTTGGCGCGGGGAATCGCTAAGGTGCGGGTTTCACCGTTCCAATTGACTCGATATTGCTTTTCTGCTTGCTGTGTCTGCACTTGTCGCTTCCTCCGTCCTCGCTTCATTGATCAAGATCCGGCATTCCGAATCAGGTTGCTGCACAAGCGGCATTATGATAAAATTCTTGTAGTTCGTCAAGTCGATTTTTGCTGCCGCCACTCGCCGCATCCCTGCGGCGTTGCTCGATCATTCACAGCTTAACTGAGGAGAAAACATGGGAAACGCAGAACGCGTCGCTTACTTTAATGGGCAGATTGTCCCCGAAAGCCAGGTGTTGATCTCATTTCGCGACCGTAGCTTTAAATATGGCGACGGCGTGTTTGATATGACCCGCACGTTTAATGGCCACATTTTTAAATTGCAAGAGCATCTGGAACGGCTTTATCGCTCGCTCAAATATGTGGGGATTGACCCCGGCCTCAGTTTGGACGAACTCGCGCAGATTTCCAAAGAGGTCGTCGAGCGCAACCTGGGTTTGTTGGGCCCTGGCGAAGACTTTTGGGTGGGGCAGCGCGTCACGCGCGGGGTGGATATCGTTGGCGGCGACTTCTGGGAAAATAGTGGCCCCACCGTGATCGTTGAATGCACGCCGTTGCCGCTCAAGGCTCGCGCCACTTTGTATCGTGACGGCATTGATGTCGTCTTCCCTTCGGTGCAACGAACGCCGCCCGAAAGTTTGAGCCCCAATGTCAAAAGCCATAACTATTTGAACGTGATTATGGCTGATCTCGAGGTACGCAACGCTAACCCCAAGGCCTGGGCGCTGCTGTTAGATACGCGCGGTTTTCTCGCTGAAGGCATGGGCAGCAACGTCTTTTTGGTCAAAGATGGTGTGCTCTACACGCCCAAAGAACAGTACGTGCTGGCCGGTGTGAGCCGCGAAACCGTGATCGAACTGGCCGAACAACTCAAACTTAAGTTAGTCGAAGACGATCTGACGCCCTATAACGCCTACACCGCCGACGAAGCCTTTATCACCTCCACCAGCTTCTGTATCTGTCCGGTGCATTCGTTCAACGGCAAAGTGGTCGGCGACGGCCGCGTGCCCGGCCCGCTGACGAAAAAGTTAACCGACGCCTATACCGATCTGGTCGATTGTGATTTTGTCGAGCAGTATCTGCAACATCTGGCGTAAGCATGAAACAGCGTTGTCCGCCGCAGCGAGTGATGCTGGGCAGACAACGCTGTGTTAGTTTTATCGATAATAACTGGTACTGATAATTTAACTGTTACTGAGTCGTACTACGCCGCTTGCCTTTTCGAGCCGTTTGACGTTTCTGTTTGATTTCGGCGACAATTTCATCAACCGTTAAATGGCCGACAATTTGTTCCCGTTCTTCTGTATAGTTACCATAACCAGTTGTAAATTGATTGATAAAACGTGCGGTGTTCACCACACCTAGTTCGCGGCAAAGCAAGCGAATGGCGGATGTATTTAGCTCGGCTAAAGGGATTGTCTTGACAATCATCTTGTAATTTCCTCCACCAGTTCAAAGGGCGACACGATTTTGATGGTTATCGACTCGGTAATACGTGCCCGTTTGAGTAGTCTATCGTCACATGAACAAAAATAATCAACCTTTTCCGCTTCTGCACACGCAATATGCAACGCATCGATGCCTTTGAAGCCAGAACTTTCTAACTCCTGTGCTCGCAATGTAATACGCCGATCAACCTCGATAAAAATCTCTGCCGTCTCTAAAATCTCTGCCACATAGGCTTTTCGTTGTGGATGCGGATTTTTCTCTAACTCGAACTCTAACACTTCCGAGGAGACAAGCGCGATTTCATCATTGATACAGAGGTTTAGTACCGCAAGAATTGCTTCCGCTTCTAGCTGAACGCGTAGCTGACTTTTATCATCCAATGGCCGTTGCAAGCTACAGGTATCAAGATAGAGCTTCATAGACTAAGTATAACATAATTATGGCTAGGTTCTGGTCGAGCGTTGCTTGTGGTAGATTATTTGGGTTTGCCGTTGGCAAGTTTTGCAACGCCGCTGATAGGCGTAAAGCTTCGTTGACCGCTTCTGATGGAGGAAAGATAGCGGCGACATCGGGGTCAATTATAGTATCCAGGGCTTCGGTGTAGGGGTAGATGAATATATCATCAAGCCTTACCTGATGGGTGAGCTTATTGTTCGCTTACGGGCTGTGTTGCGCCGTGGTCCCTCATCGAATGCTTCGATTTTAAGCGTCACCCCAAAGTGAACTAACCCTTCAATATGCGTGTCCCGATGCGCGGGGTTGGGGTTTTGGTGAATTCATACCGTGCCCTAAACGTTCCTGTG
>JBBQBY010000565.1:0-4064 GCA_038318235.1 Caldilineales bacterium | reverse complement strand
GCATCTTTTTCAATATATTTGCGATATTCATCCAGCGTCGTCGCCCCGATCGCATGCAATTCACCGCGTGCCAGCAACGGTTTGAGCATATTCGACGCATCCATCGACCCTTCGGCGGCGCCCGCGCCTACCAACGTGTGCATCTCGTCAATGAAGAGAATAATTCTGCCTTCGCTGGTCGTGACTTCTTTGAGCACGGCCTTGAGCCGCTCTTCAAATTCGCCCCGGTATTTCGCCCCGGCGACAAGCGAACCGAGATCAAGCGCCACCAATTGTTTGTCACGCAGACCAGTGGGGACATCACCATGTACAATCCGTTGGGCCAATCCTTCGACGATGGCCGTCTTACCCACGCCAGGCTCACCGATCAACACCGGGTTATTTTTCGAGCGGCGGCTAAGAATCTGGATCACGCGCCGGATCTCTTCATCCCGGCCAATTACCGGGTCCAGTTTGCCCTTACGCGCATCATCGGTAAGATCACGGCCATATTTCGTGAGTGCTTCGTACTGGCCTTCTGGATTGTCGGTGGTGACGCGCTGATTGCCGCGTACACTGGCCAATGCCTGCAAAATGGCATTGTAATCGACTTTATGGCGCGTCAATAGATCGCGTACTTTACCCGTGGTCGAGGCCATCGCCATCAGGATGTGCTCGGTTGAGACGTACTCATCCTTCATGTTGCTGGCAATCTCTTCGGCCTCGCGCATCAGCGCGGCCGCTTCACGTCCCATCCCCACTTGCGCATTGCCGCCGCTCATGCGTGATTTGGCCGACAGTGCTTGTTCCACGCCCCGGTCAATCGCGGCAACGTCCGCACCGATTTTGTTGAGCACGGCCGGGACAACACCACCTTCCTGTTGCAAGAGGGCCTTGAGTAGATGCTCTGGATCGACGGTCGCATTGCCATATTGTTCGGCCACGCTCTGTGCTTCGATCATCGCGGCCTGGGCTTTTTGAGTTAATTTATCTAGACGCATATGCACTTCCTCCCCAATCATTAGAGTAGATAAGATCGTTTAACGGTGTTCATCATCAGGCAAGGCATTAAAACCTGGATCGTCTTTGGTTGTGTCACCGCGAAAAGTATATTTGATTACGATTTTGTACTTACTATTCTAACAAAGGGGTATTTGAAAGACGTATGCGTTGTGTTAGTGTCGTGTATGCAAAAGGCCGTTTCCGATCACGCCTGGTTGAGCATTTCCATAATCTCCGGTGCATAGGCAAAGAGCGCAGGGGCGCCACCCGTGTGCACAAAGACGACCGGTTGATCTTTGGCCAATTTCCCCTGGCGGATATGCGCGATCAATGCGGCGAGCCCTTTGCCGGTGTAGACCGGGTCGATCAAGATGCCTTCGTTTTGGGCGAGCAGGCGGATCGCTTCCATGCCTGCTGGTGTGGGTATGCCGTAACGTTCGCCAATAAAGCTGTCATCGTTATCAAAATCATGTTCACTGAACTCAATTTCTAATGCCAGACGATCAGCGGCAGCATTCGCCATCACCATCATTTTTTGTTGGCGCTCGATCAATGGCAGCGCGGTGGGCGTGATCCCACGCACATGCATGGGTTTACCCAGATAATGCATGCCAAAGACCAGGCCGGCCTGCGTGGTGTCGAAGGCGGTCGCGTAGAGATATTGGGGTTGAATAGCCACTTCGCGGCACTGGCGCACGATTTCGAGCGCCGATTCGGCATAGGCGATCACGTCCAGATCAACCGTATCGGGTTGGCGTGCGACGTAAACTTTGCGGCCAGTTTTGCGCAGACGTTCGGCTTCGGCGGCAATGGCAAGTTGTTGGTTGGCGCGATTGTTATCTTCGAGAATCGTCACGTGGGCGCCAAAGAGCCGTTGTAAGAGTTGATTGCCTTGGATCTCGGTTTTGTCCACCGGGCGTTCGGGACGGAGCAACAGGTGCAGTTCCAGCCCCAACTTGGCGCAGGCCGCGGCCAGTTGCCGGCAATAGTTTGATTGGACGGCCGCCCCCATCACAATCACCTCCGACCCTTTGTTCAGAGCGTCCGCCAGGCTGAATTCCAGCATGCGCGTCTTGTTCCCGCCCAGCGCCAGGCCGGTCAAATCATCGCGCTTGATATAGATGGGCGGACCGCCAAGCGCTGCGCTTAGCCTGGGCAGCGCTTCGAGCGGCGTGGGCATATAGCCTAGCTTGATGCGATTTAATCGGTTGATCGCCGTTTCGAGTTGTTCTTCACGGTGTAGACTCATGATGGCTCCGCCCTGCTCAGCGTCTGTTTTATGCTTCGGCCAGACCTTGACCGACTAGATATTGAAAACTTCGCGCTACGGCCGTGAACATATCCGTGGCGCATTCGTCCAACTCAACGATCAGCCATTCAGCGTGCCCATCGGCGGCCTGGACAATCGCCGGAATATCCAGCGAGCCATCCCCCACCGCCACCATTAGTTGGCCCTTAATCGCCGGCCCATCTTTGATGTGTAACAGCGGTGCGCGTTCGCCCATTTCTTTGACCACATGGACAGGGCTAAGTCCGGCCGTTCTGACCCAATAGGTGTCTACCTCAAAAAAGATCGTGGGATCCAGTTCTTGTAGCATAACCTGATAGGGAAAGTAGCCTTCAACCGGCTCCATTTCCCACCAGTGATTATGCAGCCCCAATTGCAAATTATGCGTGGTGGCGACCGCATTCGCGAGATTATAACGTTCGGCCAGCCGTTTGATCCCGTCAATTGAACTGTAATCGGAATCTTGCGGCCAGCCGTGCCAGACTAAGCGCGTGCTGCCAAGCGCTGCCACTTGTTCGAGCACAGGGGTGGTTTGCTCATCAAGTGGTAGTTCGCCATGAACTGACATCACCGTCAGACCCGCTTGGCGAATCAAACGGGCGCCTTCTTGGACAGAAATACCTTCGGGGAAAAAAGCGCTCTCGACATTTTTATAGCCAAATGCGGCAATGCGGTCCAATGTTCCAGCAAAATCTTGCGCCAGCGCGTCGCGCAAGGTGTATAGTTGAAGTGAAATTTTGGGTGGCATGCGTTGTGATATCTCCTTAAAATAAATGCCCGGCGCATGTTGATATGCACCGGGCATCGATTACCCGTTTTCGATTATCCTACTCGGTTAAAAGCGAACCGCTTCCTGCTCCTTGCATCTTCCGCATTCCTTGCCTGGATGCCATGCTAGCGCGGCGTTTACGCCTTTTGTTTTGACCAGATCGCCTGCATCACGCGGGCCGGGTTCATGGGCAACTCGGTCATGCGGACGCCAATCGCGTTATAGACGGCGTTTGCCACAGCCGCTGCGGGCGGCACGATCGGCACTTCGCCGACGCCACGCACACCGTATGGATGGTTTGGATTCGGTACTTCGACCAAGACGGTATCGATCATGGGTAGATCGAGCGCCGTGGGCATACGATAATCTAGCAAGGACGAATTGAGCAGATGCCCGTCCTTGTCGTAGAAGTATTCTTCGTTGATTGCCCAGCCGATGCCTTGGGCCACGCCGCCCTGAATCTGGCCTTCGACATAGATTGGGTGAATGGCGCGCCCCACATCTTGGGTGGCGGTATAGCGCAGAATGCTGATCTTGCCGGTCTCTGCATCAATTTCAATATCGACAATGTGCGTTGCGAAAGCTGGTCCAACCCCACCGGCGCGCACAGAAGCGCTGGCGACAATTGGCTTGCCAGCTTCGTTGAGCTTGGCCGCTGCTTCTTTAAAGTTCAGGCTATCCCCATTGTGCGAGAAGTCGCCCCCTTCAAACTTGACCTGATCCGGCTGAACATCCCACATGTCGGCAAAGCTTTCGCTCATTGTCTTGGCAATATTCTTGCCCAATTCATAAGCGGCCATACCCGTGGCAAATGTAACACGACTGCCGCCCGTGCCATCATTGTGACCGACCGTCTCCGTATCGCCAATTTGTGGGTTGATGTCTTCCATCGTAATGCCCAGGGTTTCGGCCAACATCATTGAGATAGAGGCGCGTGAACCGCCGATGTCGGTCGAACCTTCGATCAAATTGACACTGCCACTTTCGTCCACCGAGGCGTGCATGCTCGATTTGCCGCCACCGTTG
>JBBQBY010000564.1:0-4066 GCA_038318235.1 Caldilineales bacterium | reverse complement strand
GCTCGCAAAAACACCCCTGTCCGAGGAGCTCTCAACGATGGCATGCCCAGAGTTCGCACGTTTTTCAGACGCGCTACAACAGCGTTTAGAGGCAGACGATCTAGTGTTTGCGCTGGTTGCGCTCGGCTCGATGGCAGAGTTGCAGCGGGCAGATGTGTGGTCGGACCATGATTTCTGGGTGATCGCCGCGCCGGGCAAGGATGATGCGTTGCTGGCCAATCTGGCGTGGCTACCGGACGCGGACCAGATTATTGCCCCGATTCGTCAGGCGCCACGCTATTATACCGTGTTATATGCGAGCGATCATGTGGCCGAATTTGCGATTTTTACACCCGATTCAATGGCAAGTGGCAAACTGAGCAGCTATCGGGTGTTGTTTGACCGGATCGGGCTCAGCCAGTCACTTGAGGCAATTGCCCAACAGGCGCAAACTCCACCAGATGAAACGCAGATGTTGGCTTTAATGCATAATTTGCTGGTCACACTTTTGACCGGCGCAGCACGGGCGGCGCGCGGCGAAATCTTGGACAGCGATAAGTACATCAATTATTTTGCCGTCAATCTTTTGCTGGAGTTGTTCAAACACACCATCCCCACCGAGCACCCGGAAGTGATCGATCAGTTAGATGCATGGCGCCGTTGCGAGGTGATCTATCCGCTGCTAGCCGCGCAATTGCAAACGATCCTGCGGCTGCCCATGCCAACGCGCGCCGTCCATCTGCTAGCATTGGCCGACGCGCAACTAGCCACACGCGTGCCCAATTATCCCCACGCCACGGTTGAAATTGTTCAGCAGAAGCTACTGGCTCGTCAATCAACATTTGCGTAATTCGTAGTGACGACTTTAGTCGTTCTGGGTCGCACAACGAACGACTAAAGTCGTCACTACATTTTTCACCTTGTGCCAAAACGCAGCAGGCGATTGCTGCGTGCCCACCATGATCTGCTATACTCGGGCTGTCATTGAACGATCCAAACAACAGGACAATTGATAAAAAACCATTCGAGAAAGGAAACTAAGCGATGGCTCACACGAGTAACGCCGACCAGCTTCGCACTGGCTTATCCGCAGCCCTGACCTTTCATGCCTCGTTCGATCACGGGGCTGATGCTGATTTTGCCTTAGGTGACAGGCAGCTTTACAGCACCATTGATCAAGATGTACAGAAATTAGAGACCTTCACCCCTGGGCTCGGCAACCCAACGCTTGCGATTGTAGAAGGCCAAGGAAAATTTGGGGCTGCACTGGCTTTTACCCAGGAAGATAGCCACGTTGTCCTTTATAAGGCTGCGCAAAATGTAGCCTACGACCCAGCCGCATTTCGCGGCACAGCGTCATTCTGGCTGAATCTTGATCCCGCCGAGATTCCCGGCCAATATTGTGACCCGCTCCAGGTAACGGATAAAGACTACAGTAATGCAGCGTTCTGGGTTGATTTCACGAAAAATGACAAACCGTCGGATATGCGCTTGGGTTTCTTTGGGAATCAAACCGAGTGGGATGTCATAGACCGGCGCGGCGACAACATTGAATTCTTCTGGCGCTTGGCGAAGGTGGCCGAGCCGCCTTTCACGAAAGGCCAGTGGACACAAATCGCCATCACTTGGGATGGTGTAAACACCCCGGCGGGCGGACGCGCCAGACTCTATCTCAATGGCAGCTATCAAGGGGCTACCAGCCGGATTTCAGAAAATTTCACCTGGGATGTTGCCAACGCCAGCATTCGCCTGGGCATAGGCCATTTCGTTGGTCTGATGGATGATATCGCCTTCTTCAATCGGCCGTTGACGCCAGAAGAGATTGGTCTGCTGTACGGGCTCGAACGTGGGGTTGCTGAACTCCATCCCTAGAGACAGCGCGGCGAAAATCGTAGGACAGTAAGTCAGTAAGTCAGTAAGACAGTAAGACAGTAAGTCAGTAGGACAGTGGTCCGATCCTTGCGGGTTCAGCGCTTATCCAGTTTTTACTGACGCACTGTCGCTCTGATTTACTGTCTACTGATTTACGTCGCAGTAAACTCAGCGTCCTTGGGCATCGAGCCAGTTGACAATACACTGCACCGTGCCCTGGTAAAAGGCGCGATAGCTCGCCTCGGTCACAAAGCCGATGTGGGCGGTCGCCACGACATTGTCGAGCGTGCGCAGTGGGTGGGCGGTGGGCAACGGTTCGGCATCGAATACATCCAGCGCCGCGCCCGCGATGCGCCGTTGCTGCAAGGCGTCGATCAGCGCGGCCTCATCGACCAGCGGTCCGCGCGAAGTGTTGACCAGCCAACTTGTCGGTTTCATCAAGGCCAGATCCGGCGCGCCCAGAATGCCACGCGTGCGCTCGCTGAGCACCAGATGTAGCGTGACGATGTCGGCGCTGCGCAGCAATTCTGCTTTGCTGACCAGGCGCGCCCCAGCTGCTTCGGCTTTTTCCTGGGTCAAGTTCGGGCTCCAAGCCACAACATTCATGTTGAAGGCGTGGGCGACACGCGCCACGCCGCTGCCGATGTGGCCCAACCCAACAATGCCCAGCGTTTTACCAGCCAGATCGCCGCCAACCGCCACTTGCCAGCCGCCCTGGCGCACCGCGGCCATTTCCGCCGGGATGTGGCGGAGCGCAGCGTGGATCAGCGCCCAGGTCAATTCCATCGTACCATTCCCGCCACCACCGGTCGTGCATAGGGTAACCCCCAAGTCGCGCACGGCGTCGCTATCGATCGAAGCGTTACGCGCGCCGGTAGAAACGATCAGGCGCAACCGATCAAGCGCAGCGAGAATTGGGCGCGACAGCGGCGTGCGCTCACGCATTACACAGACGACATCGAATGGCTGCAAGCGCGTGGCAACGGCGACTGGGTCAGTGAGATGATCGCGGAACACGGTCACGACCGCGCGCCCGTCGAGCACGGACCAATCGGCCATGCGGAGCGCGGCACCTTGGTAATCATCGAGGACGGCGACTTGGATGGGCAGTTGAGGCGGCATAACAATTTTCCTTTTGCTCCGATAGTTAGCAAGGTTGGACACGATCCTTGGATTTCACAATTTCTAGTCAATTGATTATACAATTAGTCTGTGAGTGACAGCAAGCGTCCATCTGTTTTTGAATGCCAAGTTTATTTAGTGCGCTGCAATCTATGCCATGCGCACACAGCACTGAACAAAAGGAAGCGCCATGAACGTTGTGCTTACCACAGAACGGTTACAACTTCGCCTGTTCACACTGGAAGACACGAGCAATCTGTATGCGCTTGATCGTGATCTAGGGGCACGCCAATATCTGCCTGGCGAAATACCGGCGACCGTTGACGGCTATCTGCCACGGATTGAAGCACATTTCCGCTACTATCAAAGTTATGCCGCGCTTGGTTTTTGGGCTGTCGAAGAACGTGCCAGCCAAACGTTTATCGGCTCGCTCTGTTTACGACCCGCCCTCGATTTCCCGCTGGCTGACGAATTGCACTACACAAGCGATGAATATGAGCTAGGCTATCGGCTGCGCACAGCCACTTGGGGCAAAGGTTATGCAACGGAATTAGCGCGGGCGCTGATCGGGCGGGCGTTTACCGAGTTGCAGTTGCCAACCGTAGTAGCCGCCACGTCGATTGAAAATATTGGTTCTTGGAAAGTGATGGAAAAGGTTGGCATGCAGCGCGTCGGCGAATACATACTGTCTGATGACCCGATTCCAGTCGTGAAATACCGAATCACAGGCGCGGAATATAGGGCGAATACCTGATCTGGACAAGTTAGAATCAAGGATTTCTACCGCAAAGGACGCAAAGAGCGCGAAGAAAAATAAGCAGACCTTCACGGTAGAAATCCTTGGTTTCTGTATAGGCTAGTAACAATACACAAATTGGACGCGGATAAACGCGGATGCACGCGGATTGGCGCAAATAAGGCCATTTCAATGAAATAAGTATCCAGTGTTTGCCGAACAAAATCATGCGTAGGTGCGTGCTTGTATCCGCACCCTTGGGGTATAAGCAGCACGTGCGGCAACAAACACGCACCAACTGGATCCTTTATGCTTTGATGGCGCCTAAGTAATTTAATCTGCGTGCATCCGCGTTTA
>JBBQBY010000563.1:0-4108 GCA_038318235.1 Caldilineales bacterium | reverse complement strand
GTGACGGCTCCCACCGCTAAAGCTGGTGGGCTTCTACGGTCTCGCACCGATGCGTTACCGCCCTAACGCCATTATAGTTGAGGTGTGGCCTATACAACTGCACTTGGCTCTACGCCTTTCAGGAGAGTTAACCCTACTGCTCCAATGCACCACATGACCATTAACATTTTACTTGGTAGTGGATTTCCTACCAAAACGCCCAATATTCAGTTGTCTGACAGGTGTAATTGTAGCACAGTTTGGTGGAATTAACAATAACAATTCGCTTACAGTCTAAAGCCGCTGAAGCGAGGAAATGGCGACGCTTCTACTGAAGCGTATATATCCCACCCCTAAAGGTGTGTGGGGTTTACGCCCTAAAGCCCTAAATTTACTCAGAGCGCACGGCGCTTGCCGGCTGCATTTGGCCCATGCGCCAGGCTGGATAAATCCCCGCCAGCAGCGCGGCGCCCAGGGCAACGGCAAAGGCCTGGAGGAAAGCGGCTGGTTGGAGTTGGATCTGCAACGTCCAGCCGAAGGAACGTAGATTGATGATGTAGATCAGGATGATGGCCAATACAAAGCCCATTGGGATCGCAATTAAACCCGCGCTCGCACCAATTAGGCCGGTTTCCCAGAACGAAAGCCGCCACAATTGGCGGCGCGTCATCCCGGTTGCGCGCAGCACACCGATCTCGCGGCTGCGTTCGAGTTGCAGACTCATCAAGGTGCTGAAAATCCCGATAAAGGCTACTAATGTAGCGAGCAGTTGCAGCGCCACGGTAATCGAAAATGTACGGTCGAAGATATCTAGCGCGTTTTGGCGCGTGCTGCGGTTGGAGCGCACGAGTACTTCGGTTTGCCCGGCCAGCGCGCTGCGAATTTCGTCGACTTTTTCGTCTAAATCTACGCCAGGCGCAATAAATAGCGCAATCGCCGATACTTCACGGTCCGCCCAAAATTGCCGATAGACCTTGTCATAGATCACGACAACGTTGTTGACATCAAAATCGACGGCCACGCCGATGATCGGAAATGCGCGCAGCCCTTGATCAGTTTGGATCGTCAACTGGTCGCCCACGTTTAGATGCAGCCGGTTCGCCATTGGCTCGTTGATCGTCACGCCACCCGCTTCCAGCGCCTGCCAGGTTGCCTGCCAGCTACCCACGGCAGCGCGATAATGGCGTTTCGCCCCCGCCAAATCCTGGCTCAAGGCCGTCAACCGGACTTGCACCTCCGCCCCCAGCCCCGCCTCTGCGGCAAGCGGAGAGATGGATGCCCGACCATTAGTTTCCTCTGTGGGAGAAAGGTTAGGGCGGGGTAAAAATGCCGTCACATCCACCCCACGCGTGGTCGCCAGATTGATGATGCCTGGAAAATTCTTGACCTTTGCCACCACGGCTGGATCCAGGGTTGCCGACACCTGGCCGGCGCTAAGCGAAGGGGGGGAAATAAAAATGTCGGCTTGTAAGACCTCTTCGAGCCAAGATTCCACCGTCGAGCGAAAGCTGCCGATCATTACGCCCACGCCAATAATCACGCTGACGGCGACCATGAGGGCGGCTACGGCTACCGACATGCGGCTGAGCGAACGCACGATTGTGCGCGGCGCCATTCGTTCAATTACCCCTGCCTGCCGATTTAGCCAACGTCGGTTGACCAGCCACTGCACCAAATTCATCATGCCTAGTGTTAGGAGCGGCGTGAGCAGCGCACCGCCAATAATCACGGCAAAAAGCCCGACAAAGGCGATGAGCAGATTCCACTCAGGAATTAAGAGCGCCGCCCCCAAGACGAGTAAGCCAATCCCACCGAGGCTGATCCAAGGAATCAGGGCGCGGGCGCGTTCTTCGACATTGCTGCGTTTCAGCGCACCAGCCGGCGGCACACTGGTGGCCTCATAGGCTGGGATCGCTGCCCCAATCAGCGCAGCGGCAATCCCAATCAGCGCGCCTTTGACCAGCGTAAAGAGCGGGATATCGATCTCGCGCACCGAGACCACGAAAAATAGATCGTTGATTGTTTGGGTCACCAATTGCACGGCACCGCGGCCCAAGATCACCCCTAGCGCCAGTCCCAACCCTGTGCCAATCACCCCAAGTAAACCGGCCTCAGCTAGAATGAGCACATACACCTCGCGACGGGTCATGCCTAGGGCACGCAAACTGCCTAAGACCGGCCGCCGTTGCACCACGCTAAAGGTCACCGTGTTATAGATTAAGAACATGCCGACGACGAGGGCTAACAAACTCAGTGCGGTGAGATTTAGACTAAACGCTGCCGTCATCTCATTGACCGCACCGCTGCGCGCCGATGAGGTTTCGATGCGGGCGCCAGGCGGCAAGATCGTGGCAATTGTCGCCAACGCCTGACGGCCAACTTCATCGTTGCTGACAATCAGATCGATTCGATCCAATTTATGTAGTTGTTGCAGTACTTCTTGGGCGGTAGAGATATCGGTGATCAAAAGGCCCTGAAGCGCGCGCCGGCTTAAGTCATCGGAAGGTGCGAGCAGCCCCACAATTTCCAAAGTTTCCGTTCGACTGCCAATCCGCACTTGGAGCTTGTCACCGGTTTGTAAATGGTAGCGGGTAGCCACATCTTTGCTGAGCAGCACCGTGTTTGGGCGCACCATCAGATCGCTGAGGAAGGGGGCGCTGGCTCCTGCCGCGGCATCACCCTTGCCCAGGTAGCTACGAAAGGGTTGATCGGCAAACGGGTCGATACCTAGCAGTCGCATGGGTTGCGCGTCTAACGCCGTCGCCGTCACATAGTTTTCGACCACCGGCGCACTTTGCCGATAGCCCAATTCGCGGCGTAATCTGGTGTAAATTTGTTCGTCCAGCCCGCTCGGCCCGCCGACAATTTGGTGGGTGGCGCGCCCGGTGACGGTTTCGGTGCCCAGCGCAAAAGCTCGTTCGGCAGAACCGTTGGCCAGATCAATCGCCACGATCATCGCTACACCAATCGCAACGCCCACCACAAAGAACAGGCTCTGCAAAGGTCGGCGCCAGGCATAACGCCAGGCGAGGCGCAAGAGACTTTTTAGGGCGAATTGAGATTGGCTTGTTGTGGGTGAGGGTTCGTTTGCTGTCATAGTTGCTAACAATTACCCCTGTGCCATTGACAATTGATCGTTGACCAGTTGCCCATGCACCAAGTGTAAGACGCGATCGGCTTGCTGCGCCACATCTGGCGCATGGGTGGCCATGAACAAAGTTTTGCCAGCATCGCGGGTCAGTTCTAACAACAATTTCAGCACGGTTTCGCCGGTTTCATCGTCCAAATTGCCGGTCGGTTCGTCCGCAAGGACCAGGAGCGGATCATGCGCCAAGGCGCGGGCGATGGCCACCCGCTGTTGTTCGCCGCCGCTTAATTTGTCGGGATAGGTGTTAATCCGCTCGACTAACCCCACCCGCTCTAACAAGGCCACCGCGTGGTCGCGCATCTGATGGTGTTTACCCGCCAATTCCAGTGGCAGGGTCACGTTTTCGAGCACTGTCAAGGTAGGAATCAAATTAAAAAATTGGAAGACAATCCCAATATGATTGCGCCGAAAGATCGTGCGCTCATGTTCGCTCAACGCCGTAATCTTCACCGCGCGCGCACCGTCATAGATCGTCACATCGCCGCTGCTTGGCGCGTCGATGCCAGAGATTAGATTGAGTAGGGTGCTCTTACCGCTGCCCGATTTGCCCAATAGACAGACAAACTCCCCCGTATAAAATTCACGGTTCAACTCGTCTAGTACGACGCGGGCTTGGCTGGCTTCGGCATAGGTTTTGCTTAAATGCTCAAGACGAATGAGGACTGGTTTGGTTAATGGCGGAGCGACAGAACGAGCAATGGCGGGCGCGCTTGTTTGATTGGTCATGCAGAATCGTTATCCACTAAATTTGAGAAAGAAATCACAAATATAACTTATCTTACCGGCAACCACTGGGCTTTTCTGTCGGCAAGCCGACAATGTAGCGCGCGGATAGCATTTGTGACACTCCACAGGGGTTAAAACCCCGTGGCTTCTCAGTAGACGCCGCTTCAGTAGAAGCGTAATCTACTGAGCTACAGACGAACAAGGTTCGTTTGGCCCGTGTCGGGGCGTCTAAGCGTTCTCCGTATATCATACGGT
>JBBQBY010000562.1:0-4112 GCA_038318235.1 Caldilineales bacterium | reverse complement strand
AACGCAACACAAACGTACCATCAAAAACAAACAAAACTATTCAAACAAAGGAAAAAATCAGATGAACACTGTCAATGTAATCCGAGCCTGGAAAGACGCCGAATATCGCAACAGCCTGAGCGCCGCCGAACTGGCCGCTTTGCCCCAACATCCCGCCGGTTTGGTCGAACTGCCCGAAGCAGAGCTAGCTGCCGTCGCCGGTGGCAAGAGTTACTTCACCGGCACCTGTGGTCGGGTCTGCCAGGTCTTGACCCCGCAATACGGCTGCATCTCTAACTAAGCCCACCGCTGACTAGAGAGCCAATAGGGTAAGCAAAGAGCGCTTGTCATACACATGACGAGCGCTCTTTATTTGGCAACACCGTAAGGTGGGTCAGCTTGCTCATCTGCGTTTACATTCAGTAGAATGAGCGTCATCTTTAGCTTTTCGTAATCCTTTCACTCTATTTACTAAGTTTCCGGGAATGCAATCCGTATGTCAAACAACCCTCTTTCCTTGTCGGCGAAATTCACATCCGCAGGCGCGGCACCAGAGTGGTGGTATGCCCTCAATCTGCGCGAACGTGCCGCTGATGCGCCGCTTTCCGCCGATAACCTGGAGATCAGTCAGCGTCGCCTGCGACGCTGGCGGGAAGAGGCCGCTTTTCTAGACGATCACGCCTTTGCCGCGCATCTACTGACGGAAGCATTAACACCTGCCAGTTTAGCCGAATTATTAGGTGAATCGGCCACGGCCCTGCAACAGCGCCGACCAGACGTGTTGCCCTGGCTGGCGGACTTACACGCGGCATACACCACCAGTGTCGATGATGCACAAATCGCCATTGCCGAGCAGCTAGCGAAGGCGGGCTTTCTGGTGTTGGTTGCACCACTTCTCGCCTGGGCCAGCCAACAATTGCGCCAACGTTTAGACGCCATATTAGCAACGGATAGGGCGCGCCCCTTTAGCATAGAAACAGTTCAGCGCACCCTGATCGAAGCGCTTGGTATGCAGTTAGCGCCCATGTTGGAACGCACGATGGTGTTGGAAATGCATGTAGCGCGCTTGCAAAATTTTCTCGTCGGTGATACACCAGCAGCCCGTTTTGCGGCTTTCCTGACGCGTCTGCAAGATCGCGCTGTTGCCTTGGCGCTACTCGAAGAATACCCCGTGTTGGCGCGGCAATTAATGACCAAAGTTGAGCAGACCACGGTCGCCTTGATCGAGATTTTGCAACGCTTAGTCAGTGACTGGCCAGAAATCCAAACCATGTTCAGCGCTGGGCGCGACCCCGGCCATCTGCTGGAGATTGGCATCGGCGCGGGTGACACGCACCGTAACGGTCGCGCAGTCGCCATCCTGCGCTTTACCAGTGGATTGCGCTTGGTCTATAAACCGCGCTCGCTGGCCATCGACGTGCATTTTCAGACATTGCTAACCTGGCTCAACCAGCAAGGCGTAGAACCGACTTTTCGCACGCTTGCGATATTGGACCGACATGCCTATGGCTGGGTCGAATTTGTCGCTGCTACGCCTTGTCAGACAAGCGCAGAAGTTGAACGCTTTTATCAACGCCAAGGCGGCTACCTCGCCATTTTACATTTGCTGAGCGCCGCCGATTTCCACTTTGAGAACATGATTGCGGCGGGCGAACACCCTATGCTGATCGATTTGGAGGCGCTATTTCATCCAGATATGATGGATTATGACCCCAGCCAACCTGGCGAATTGGCGCAACAGGCGCTGGACGAATCCGTGCTCAGCATTGGCATGTTGCCCCAACGGCTGCGCTTTCACGCCGACGCTGCCACCATCGACATCAGTGGGATTGGCGCGGCCGGCACGCAGTTAACGCCCGATAAATTACCGGTCTGGGAAGGGGTTGGCACCGACGAGATGCACCTGACCCGCCGCCACATTGAATTTACCAGCGCGGGTCATCGTCCCACATTGAACGACCAGCCAATTGATGTGCGGGCCTATGCGGGCGCCGTTGCCAAAGGCTTTGCCCAGATTTATCGTCTATTGCTCACGCAAAGGGCGGCATTTATAGCGATGGATGGGCCATTGCGCCGTTTTGCGGACGATGAAGTGCGCGTGGTTGCCCGCGCAACCCGCACCTACTCGCTCTTGCTTCAAGAGAGCAATCATCCTGATTTGCTGCGCAACGCGCTGGACCGCGACCGCTTATATGAACGCCTGTGGAAAGATGTCGCCACGGCCCCACGTCTGGCGCGGCTGGTGCGGGCAGAACGCCAAGATTTGCACACCGGCGACGTGCCAATTTTCTTGGCGCGGCCTGGGGCAACGCATCTGTGGGATAGTCGTGGCGAACAAATTGCCGATCTGCTGGCGGAATCTGGCCTGGGACGCGTATACCGGCGTCTGGATAGCATGGGTGAGGAAGATTTGACCCGCCAACTTTGGTATATCCACGCTTCCTTTGCTACTTTAGACGGCACGCATGGTCACACGGTGCTGAAGGCGCCCACCCAAAGCGCGCCGACGCCAACAGTCATGCCGACGCCGGATAATTTGCGGCTGGCCGCGCGCACAATTGGCGATCAGCTGGAACAATTGGCCCACCAGTATCAACAACATGCGATCTGGATTGGGCTGGGCCTGGACGAAAAAGCGAGTTGGTCACTATCACCGTTGACCATGCATTTATACGACGGCCATGCTGGTCTAGCGCTCTTTTTTGCTTACTTGGGTCAGATCACAGACGAAGCCCGCTATACAAAACTAGCCGAAGCCGCACTGGCTACCATGCTAGTGCAGGCCGAGCCGTTAACTAGCCACTTTCCCTACATCGGCGCCTTCAATGGCTGGGGCGGCCTGATCTACACGTTGACACATCTGGGTAAACTTTGGCAACGCCCAGATTTATGGGAGAAAGCCATCACCTTCGCCGCAGTAGCCAGCCGCTATGTAGCCCAAGACGAGCAATTTGATGTGATCGGCGGCGCGGCTGGCTGTATTGGCACCACGGCTGCACTCTATGCCTGTGCGCCAGATCCTCGTCTACGCGCCTTAATCAATCAATGTGCGGATCACTTAGTGGCGCATGCCCAACCCCGCAACAGAGGTGTCGGTTGGGTTGTGCCCAACATGGGCGGCGAACCGCTGGCTGGCTTTTCACACGGGGCAGCGGGCATTGCCTGGGCTCTATTCAAAGCCGCCGAACTCTGCAACAATCCGATCTATCAAGCAGTTGCCCACCAGGCGCTAATCTATGAAAGGTCGCTTTTTGTTGCAGAAACAGAAAATTGGTCTGATCTGCGCCGTGACCCAGAGAATGCCACCCCAGCCGATCACGCCACTGTATCCATGCATGCGTGGTGCCATGGCGCACCTGGGATTGGGCTCGCCCGCTTAGCCATGCGAGGCCAATTGGACGATGCGGAGGTGCAGGCAGAGATTGCGGCTGCCCTGCATAGCACAACTGCACATGGTTTTGGGGGCGGACATTGTCTGTGCCACGGTGACTTTGGCAATATCGAGTTGTTTGTCAAGGCGGCTACGGTATTGGGTGACAATCAGCGCTTAGAAGAAGCGCGGCGGCTGACCGGTTCGATCCTCGCCGATCAAGCTGCACGCGGCTGGCTGTGTGGTGTGCCCGGTGGGGTAGAGACGCCGGGCCTCATGGTGGGTTTGGCTGGCATTGGTTATGAACTATTGCGGCTGGCCAACCCGCTACAAGTGCCTTCGGTGTTATTGCTGGAGCCACCAATTTAATGAAGGCCAGAACAACGAATTCAGGAAACAACAAATTAGAAGCAGTCTTTGATTCGTTGTTTCCTGAATTCGTTGTTCTGTGTGTGGGGCCATCCGCTAACGATTAAAATCACGTCGAGTGATCAACTTCACTGGACAACCACACGCCGCAAAACAAATCCCCTATTATTGTGACGTGTGCGCATCAACACAAATCTCCTGTTCGGCAGGCCATCGCAACCCCGCCCGCAACATGGCATAATCATCGCAACCGAACGCAACACAAACGTACCATCAAAAACAAACAAAACTATTCAAACAAAGGAAAAAATCAGATGAACACTGTCAATGTAATCCGAGCCTGGAAAGACGCCGAATATCGCAACAGCCTGAGCGCCGCCGAACTGGCCGCTTT
>JBBQBY010000561.1:0-4120 GCA_038318235.1 Caldilineales bacterium | reverse complement strand
GCGACAACGTCGGCGGCGGCAGCGCGGGCGACGCGACGATCATCCTCAAGGAGCTGATCGACCAGAACGCCGATGGGTGGGTCGTTACGATCTTTGACCCAGAATCAGCCGATATCTGCAACAAAGCCGGGATTGGGGCGGAAGTCTCGTTGCGGGTGGGGGGTAAGCTCGATAAAATGCATGGCCCTACGCTTTCGATCAAAGGGCGGGTGCGCACGTTGCACGACGGCCGCTATATGGAGACCGAGCGGCGGCATGGCGGCGAACGCTTCCACAATCAAGGCCTGACCGCGGTTGTCGAAGTGCCGAAGCGACCAGATGGCGCGGGCGGACTGCTGATCTTGAATAGCCGGCGCTCTTATCCCAACAGTATCCACCAGATCACCTGTGTGGGGATTCAGCCGCAGCAACAGCGCATTCTCGTCGCCAAAGGCGCCGTCGCCCCACGCGCCGCCTATGAACCAGTCAGCGCGCAAATTATCGAGGTGGACACGGAGGGCGCTACTTCCATCAGTCGTCCACCGGAAGATTTTCATCTGGCGCGCAAGAATTTGTATGAGTGGAGTGCGGCGAAATAGTACGGAGATTAGAGCTTAGGAGGTTTCTTTCATCGCCTAAGCTCTAATCCCTTCCAATGAGTTCTACACTTCATAGGCGCGCCAAGTCCCCAAACATCCATGCCCACGGCGCACATGTAACAGACCTTTGGCTGGTTCGGCAATGTAACCGGAAATCGAGTGCATGCCGCGGTCACCGTGGCGGCAGATGCCGGCGGGATCACCTGCATGATCGGCCAGGATCTGTTGCATCGTTTCGACCGTGATCGTACCCCAGTGGGCGCGTAGCAATGTGCGCATGCGGTCCAGACGGGGACAGGAATCCGGCAAGGCATTGCGTTCATAGCCAACAAATGGCGGCGTTAGATAATGGTTGGCGTGCACCAACCAGTCCGGTTCGTCGTCGTAGAAACGGGCAATCCCGTTTGGGTGCACCTCCACATCACCGATGTGACCCTGGCCATCACAAAGCATCACGTTGGCGGCCGAGCAGGTGCGATGCTGAGCCAATAAATCGACGCAGGCCGCCACATTCACTTGTTCCAACAACAAGCGCTTTAAGGGATAGTGCGGCAGGCCAGGCTGCCATTCAAAATCGTAGAGCGCATTGGCAAAGTGCGCCACACCATGCTCGTTCATGCCCGCATAGCCCAACTGACCGGCAAAGGTGAACATCAGGGCGCGTGGTCGCCCGTCACTGGGTTTCACGTGCAACAAGATCGCCACGTCCGCATATTCCGGCTCTAAATCCTGATTTTGCCCAGCCAACGGTTGACCATCAGCCGTGGCGGAACCGATCAGGGCAAAAGCTGTACACCCCCCTTCGGCCACGCGTCCGGCCTCGGCGCGGGCTTGACAGAGCACGGCTTCTTCAAAGCTAAGCGCCGCGCCCGCCGCCAGCCCGCGAATTTCCTCGACCAACGCCGGACTGAGCGCTTGGATGCGTGGCAGAAATGTCATGGCATTGCGGCACAACACGGCGCGCGGCAACTTGGTTAAGCGCTCGATCAGCAAGAGATAACGTTGGATCAGGTTAGCGGCCTGCGCGCCATGTTGGTAGCCCATTTCATAGGATGTGCCGGATACTTCAACAAGTGGGAAAGTCTGATCTAGCATAATTTTCCTTGTCTTTATTTGGGATGGCCGTTTTACCAATCGCGCGAATCCGGCACATCCAACCAAACCCCGCCGCGCCGGATCGATTCTTGGCTGATCAGCCCTGGTAAGGTCATGTCCATCGTTTCATGAATACCAAGCGTGGGCGATTTTTTGCCCTGCACAGCGTCGATAAAATCGAGCACCAGGAAATATTCGCTGCCACCGTGACCGATTTTGTTGACTTCGGGTGGCGGATTGCGCCAAGTTTCGGGTAAAAATTCCTCGGCGAAAGTTTCCAACGACACCCACTGGTTGGGGTCAGGGCAACGCTCCTCGACCCAGACCCAGTGATCTTCTTCACGGCGGCGGGCGCTTTCGTAGGCGCCTTTGGTGCCCTGTAAAGCATAGTAGACGGTGAAGGGATGCGGCCGTTTGGAGAGCATGTCCAGCCGGTGACGGATCAGTTTGCCGCTGACCGTTTTGCACGAAAGCTGTACGGTATCTTCGATCATATGTTCCGGGTCACTCCAACGTCCGGTGCCAATACAACTGATCTGCGTGATGCGCTCTTTGACCCACTGCAAACAGGGCCCCAGGCTATGCGTGGCATAGGTGGCGCCATTGACGCCAACCTGCCAATAATAACGCCAGGTCGGTCTGCCATCCTGCATGTGATGCAAAGTCTGCACGTTGTGTAAATATTCGCCTTCGGCATAATAAACGTCACCGAAAAGGCCCGCGTCGACCATGGCATTGAGCAACATATTCGGCCGATAGTAGTTACAGTTTTCGGCCATCATGTAAAGCGCTGAACTTTGCCGACAAGCCTGCACAAGCCAGCGCGCTTCGTCCAGACCGACGGCGGCGGTCACTTCGCAGAGCACATGAATGTTGCGCTGTAGGGCGGCCATCGATTGGGCGGCGTGAAATTGCATCGGGGTGGCCACGACGACGACATCCGGTTTGGCGTCGTCTAACATTTTTTCGTAATTGGTATATAGTTGGCTGACGCCGATCAGTTTGCCAGTCTCAGCCAGCGCGACGGGGTTTAGATCGCACAAGGCGACAATTTCGGTTTGCGGGTGCAGTTGAAAAGCCCGCAAGAAAGCGCTGGCGCGATGCACACCGGCCAGGGCGACTCTGATTTTTTGATTCATGCCATTGCCTCTTAGCGATAATCGGTAATTTCTCTGGATTGACTTCCTCGACTAAACTTACTTTAACAAGAGTATCTGTGACTGTCAAGGCGGCATAAAGTTTGCCTGGACTGGGCAACAGGCGCCAAGCCACAGATGCAACCAAAATTCTTATAGCGCACCCTCAAAGCAGAGGGTAAGGAGTAAATCGCTGTGCAAAAAGTTAGAGTCGGCATTGTAGGCATGGGGATTGGCCGCACGAATGCGAAAGCCATTGCGCGCAATCCACGCGGGCAGGTGGTCGCTTTGTGTGACCTCTTCGAAGATCGGATGGCCGAGTTAGCCGCAGAGCTGCCAGAACCAGTCAAATTTTTTACCAGTTACGAAAAAATGTGCGCTGACCCCGAGATTGACGCCATTTTCATTGGCACGCCCAACCAATACCATGTGCCGGTGGCGCTGGAAGCGGTGCGTCAAGGCAAACACGTATTGGTGACCAAGCCACTGTCTGATTCGGTGCAGGCGGCGCGCCAGTTGGTGGAAGCAGCGGAAGCCGCAGGCGTCGTCAACATGATGTCGCTTTCCACACGCTTTATGCCAGAAGTGCAATATTTGGGCCAACGCCAACGCCAGGGTGATTTTGGCGAATTATATTATGCGCGCGCCCGCAGTGTGCGCCGAGTTGGCATCCCGGCCTGGAGCCTGGGTTTTATCCAAAAGGGTGGCGGCGCCTTCCGCGACATGGGTGTACACGTGTTGGATTCAGTCTGGTGGTTGTTAGGCATGCCCCAACCGGTGAGCGTAAGTGGTGTGGCTGGCGCAAAATTTGGACCGCGTGGGCAAGGATTCTGGGGTAAGCCCACGCTACCCTTGGCCGAATTGGCGCAGCAATATGCAGCGGACGATTATGCGGGCGGCTTTATTCGTTTTGCCAATGGTGGCGGGTTGCAGGTGGAAAGTTTCTGGGCTTCACACCAACCCGAAGAATTACAAATTGAGTTATTTGGCACCGAGGCAGGCGCCTGTCTCAAGCCATTGACCCTCTACCAAACCGTCAACGGTGCGCAACAGGATGTAACGGTCAGCGTCCCGAATAATAGCAAAGATGCTCCGTGGGATAATGTTGCCGCCCACTTTATCGATTGTATCTTGGATGGTGTGCCTTGTACTGCGCCTTTACGCCACGGTTTGATCGTCCAAGAGATGATGGAGGCGTTGCTTACCAGCGCGGAGACAGGGCACGAAGTCGCGTTGTAAGGCGCAATCAAAGCATAAAGTAGTCAGTAGGTGCGTGCTTTTAGCCGCACAATTGGGGTACACGCAGCACGT
>JBBQBY010000560.1:0-4137 GCA_038318235.1 Caldilineales bacterium | reverse complement strand
TATGATCTGTATCACCATTGAATCGCGTTGATGATGAGCCGTCAGCGCTAGGCCAAACGCCACCGTTGCCAAAGGACAACTAGGGCCAGTGGCCAGGCGTGGCGAGCATGACATAAGGCCAGGGGCACAGGCTCCACTGCGCCTAATCGGTAGCCAATCTCGGTCTAAGCTGTAGTTTCCCTGCTTCTATTTTGACTCTGAACCCAAATGCCCATAATATTCTAGTTGCATGATTATTTTTACATTCGTAGCTTGCTCTGTTACAAATAATAAAATGCTTTTTTTCGCAAGTGTCTTACTAATGCGTTAGATGAAAGCAGAGCACAAAACTATATCAAAAAAGGACTGGGAACTAAGCATGAGAATGATTCCGCGCAAGTTAGTCTTGACTCGTGGTGTTGGCATTCATAAAGAAAAATTAACTAGTTTTGAGTTGGCGCTGCGCGATGCCAGTATTGCACAATTCAATCTGGTGCGTGTCTCCTCGATCTTCCCACCGCATTGCCAAATCGTCTCGATCGAAGAAGGCATTCCGTTGTTGCAAGCCGGTGAGGTGGTCTTTGCCGTACTGGCCGAGATGTCGACCAATGAGCCTGGTCGCCGGATTGCAGCCTCAATCGGTGTCGCCCGGCCCGCGGATCATAATAAATATGGCTACCTTTCGGAGCATCATACCTTTGGTCAAACCGAGAAAGAAGCCGGCGATTATGCAGAAGACCTGGCGGCCACCATGTTGGCAACCACGCTGGGCATTCCGTTCGATCCAGAGAAAGATTATAACGAGCGCAAAGAACAATATGGCATGGGGGGCGAGATTGTTGACTCGACCAGCATCACGGTTGCGGTCACAGCCGCGCCGGGCGGCGTCTGGACCACAACCGTAGCGGCGGCAATTCTGATCTAGCCCGTGTGATAGGCCAACGCAGTAATCGAGAAGCAACATGACACCCGATAATTTTCTGGGCCTGCCTGAACCTACCTCGACGTTTGAGCAGGCGAGCATTCTGATCCTGCCCATCCCGCTCGAAGCAACCGTGAGCTATGGTCACGGCACGGCCAACGGTCCCGCGGCGATCATTGAAGCCTCTAAGCAAGTGGAGCTTTATGATCGGGAATTTGACCGCGAATTAGCCTATGATTATGGCATCCATACCTTGCCGGCCTTGCACCTGCCAGACGACCCAGAAGCGGCGATCAATTTGATTGCTGATGCGGTGAGCAAAGCCGCAAGCACGGGGAAATTAGTCATCGGCTTGGGCGGCGAACATACCATGAGCGTAGGGTTTGGCCGCGGCTTGTTACAAGCCCTAGGTGGCCCGCTCTCCATCGTCCAGATCGACGCCCATAGCGATCTGCGCGATCAATACGAAGACACGCCCTATAGTCATGCCTGCATTGCACGCCGGCTGCTCGAAGAACCGTCGATTGAACAAGTGCTGCAACTCGGCATCCGTTCGGTCAGCATGGAAGAAGTAGCTTTCACCCGTGCGAACCCCGACCGCGTGCGCGTCTGGTATGCAGAAGAAGTGCATGACAATCAATGGCGAGATGAACTTGTCAACCGGCTCCAGGGCAAACGTGTCTACTTGACAATTGATGTGGATGGCCTGGACCCTGCCATTATCCCAGCCACAGGCACACCAGAGCCTGACGGCTTGACCTGGCATGAGACACTTGACATCTTGCGCACCGTGGCGCAAACGGCGCAAATCGTGGGTATTGACTGTGTCGAACTGGCCCCAACACATGGTCAGCATGCCGCTGATTTTGCAGTCGCCAAATTGCTCTACAAGACCATTTGTTATGCAATGGAGTTTGGCCGCAAGCATTAGGAATTTAATACACAGAGATTCACAGCGAGACAAGCGATACTCAGAGCGTCCAAATCTCTGTGTGGTCAATGTTTCTCTGTGAAGCTTTTTTGTAAAGGATAAAAAATGAAAGACGCAACCAACGTTAGAGCTTTTATAAAGCACCACTTTCGCCATTTTAACTCGGCGGCGTTAGTCGATGCGGCCGAAGGCTATGGCAAATTTATCAACAATGGCGGCCAGATGCTGCTGGCAATGGCCGGCGCAATGAGCACGGGTGAACTTGGCTTGTCACTGGCCGAAATGATTCGCGAGGGCAAAATTCACGCCATCAGTTGCACCGGGGCAAATTTGGAAGAAGATGTTTACAACCTGGTGGCGCATGATTATTATGTGCGTGTCCCCAATTATCGCGACTTGACGCCAGAAGATGAGCACGAACTTTTGTCGCGCCATCTAAACCGCGTCACCGATACCTGTATCCCTGAGGAAGAAGCGATTCGGCGCATCGAAGCGTCGATCCTTGATCAATGGACGCAGGCCGATCAAAAAGGCGAGCGCTACTTTCCGCATGAATTTCTCTATCGTATTCTGCTCAGCGGCGATCTGGAAAAATATTACCAAATTGATCCCAAAGATAGCTGGCTGTTGGCGGCGGCGCAAAAGAATTTACCAATCTTTGTACCCGGTTGGGAAGATTCCACGAGCGGCAACATTTACGCTTCGCACTGCATGAAGGGCAACGTGAAGAATGTCCACACCGTCCGCACGGGTATCGAATATATGATCAAGCTGTCTGAGTGGTATATCGCACAAACCGCGCAGACACCGATTGGTTTCTTCCAAATTGGCGGCGGCATCGCCGGTGACTTCCCGATCTGTGTAGTGCCAATGTTGCGCCAGGATATGGAACGCGATGACATTCCGCTTTGGAGTTATTTCTGCCAGATCAGCGACTCCACCACCAGCTACGGCTCCTATTCCGGCGCCGTGCCCAACGAGAAAATCACGTGGGAAAAGCTGGACATCACGACGCCTAAATTTCTGATCGAATCCGACGCGACGATTGTTGCGCCGTTAATTTTCGCTTACGTGCTAGGCGAATAAAAAGGTAAATGGTAAGTCGGAAACCGTAAGTGGGAAATAGCAAACAAATTTCGTCATCAATAACGCCGCAGCCGAACTACTTAGGCTATTACAAATAAATAACTATCCAGGGATCGACCGACCTGACAGGTGAAAATGGCCCCACCTGTCAGGTCGGTCGATGACAATTTTGCAAGTGGACCAGACTGGATACTTATTTATTTGGCTTGGCCTTAAGATCTCATGTTACGCATGGTACTGTAGGGGCATGATGAATCACGCCCGCTAGCTAACCAGCGCGATCCCAGGCCGCCTTTGTCCTCATTTTCACGCGGTGGCCTGATTTTGTTGCGTTAGATGTGACTGGGCGTGATCAATCACGCCCCTACGCGCCTCAATCTGCATAACGTGAGTTAAGATTACGAGTCACCATTTACTACTACCATTTACCTCTTACTATTTACACCCACCTTAGGAAGCCACCATGCTGACAGCCGAAAACATCATTTCATCTTTCGCCCGCAATATCATGTTCACCAAACAAATGACCGAAGGGTTTACCCATGCCGATTCACTGGTGCAGCCGCCAGTGACGGGTAATTGCGTCAACTGGGTGATTGGCCATATCGTCGCTTATCGCAACCGCATCCTCACGGTTCTAAATGAGCCGACCGTGCTCACTGAACAACTCGCAGCGCGTTATGCGCGCGACTCCAAACCGATCCTAGGCGACGAGCCGGGGATTGGCCAGTTTGCGGAATTGATGACGGCGTTGGACGTTTCTCAAGAACGCCTGGCCGCCGGTCTGCGCAGTTTAACGCCCGAACAAGCAGCAATCGAGCTCACTTTTGGCCAGTTTACGATGTCCAAGCCCGAATGGATGCTTTTTCTGCTGCGTCACGAGGCGTATCACACTGGTCAACTGGAGTTATTGCAAGAAGTGATCAAGCAGCAGAAATAAAAATCGGAGATCAGAAGATTGAGAGACTCACCTTACGCAGCGGCAGCTTTGCCCCACCCGCGCCCAAAGGGCTCCCGCTCCCAGTGGGCGGTAATCATCACGGGACAGTAGCAACAAGTCCGCTAGCCCGTGACGATCCTCCGGGGTCGGGGGAGTAAGAGGGGGGCCGGTAGGTGCCTGCGTAACATGACTGAGAGATTAACAACAGGGAATCTTCTAATCTCTAATCCCCCAATCTCTCCTGCTTGTTCTACGGCAATTGACTGTTCCCCCCCAATT
>JBBQBY010000559.1:0-4145 GCA_038318235.1 Caldilineales bacterium | reverse complement strand
GTCGTCAAGGTCACCTGGCTGACCGCGGCAATGCTATACAGCGCCTCACCGCGAAAGCCGAACGTCGCAATTTGATAGAGGTCTTCGGCGCTGACCAATTTGCTGGTGGCATGGCGATGAAAAGCCAGCGGTGCTTCGTCGGCGCGCATGCCATGCCCGTTGTCGATCACCCGCAACAGGCGCGTGCCACCCTCACGCACTTCGACCCGAATCTCGGTGGCGCCAGCATCTAAGCTATTTTCAATCAATTCCTTGGCTACATTTGCGGGCCGCTCAACGACTTCACCCGCTGCGATTTTGGCAGCGACATCAGGCGCAAGAATGTGAATAGTCATGTCTGTATTATACCATGTCATGACCAGACGAGGAAACTATGCGAATAATTAGACGGCCATACAAAGGTCAGAATAAAAGCGAAATTTACCCATCTCTTCTAGGGGAGGAAGAGATAGGGGTGATCTGAGGTAGACGAAACATCAGTGTCACTCTTTCCTCTAGGAAGGGAAGGAAGAGATATCGATCACCCTAACTGATCAACAAGTTCCACCACAGCCTGATGCACAGCCACACGCAGCGCCCCGATCTCGCGTCCGGCACGGCCATAATAGACATCGTTCGTCAACAGCGCGACGACTAGCGCGCGCATCGGATCGACCCACAAGGTGGTGCCGGTAAAACCGGTATGCCCGAAGGCGCGTGGATTAAAGGGGTTGCTACTGGCTTCGGGGTCCGGTGACCAGAGCGCAAAACCCAAGCCGCGCCGGATATCACCGTCTTGGGCGTGCAGACGTGTCATCGCCTGCACGGTTTCCAGGCGCAAGAGCGGTTGGCCGTTGTCTAAAAACATTTGCCCAAAGGTTGCAACATCAGCGGCGGTCGAAAAAAGTCCCGCATGGCCAGAGACGCCCCCCAAGTGCGCGGCGTTTTCGTCGTGGACTTCGCCGACGATCCGCCGTTGTCGCCACTGGCAGAATTCGGTGGGGGCGATATTCGCTGGTTCAGTTTGGGCCACATCAAGCAGACGATACTGCGTATGGTGCAAGCCGAGCGGCTCGGTCACGCGTTGCCCTACAGTGGCGGCCAGCGATAGCCCGGTTAATTGTTCGACGGCCATCCCGGTTAGGATCAAGCCGATATCGCTGTAAATAATGCGGGCGCCGGTGGGATAGGAAAAGAAGGTGCTCAGCGCCATCTGGCGGGCGGCAGCGGCATCGGCCTGCCGAAAGAGCGGTCGCCAGGCTGGCAGGCCAGATGTATGGGTCAGCAAGTGACGAAAGGTAATCGTGCGCGCGTCAATTGTCCCCAAGCCATCCGCCACCTGCACTAGATCGCCTAGTTGCAGCGGGTTCTCGTAAGGTTGGATGGGGCGGCTGCCACTGAACGCGGGCAATACGGTATAAACCGGCTGGTCGAGCGCCACCGCGCTGGCATCTACCAACGTCATGAAGGCCGTGACGACAAAAAGTTTGGTCACTGAGGCTAGATCGAAGCGCGTGTCCAGTTGGGTGGGATGCTGACGGGTTTCAGGATCCAGCCAACCGTACGCGCGTGCGCCAATCACGTCGCCATGCAGGCGAATTTCTAGTTGTGCGGCGGGACAACGGCGCGTTATGGCCTCGTTTATCACCGCATCGACAGGCGAAAGATCAATTTTCATCAACGAACCCTTGTCATCTAGCGTAGGTCACCGCTTGCAGCGTGACGAGTTCGGTCCGCCCTGGGCATAAGGGAAAGCCGACCATTGTCACGCTAGAAGCGGTGACCTACGACTGTTGCCATCATCTTTAGCCGCATCACCAACGGTTAAAGCGTCTTCACAGGAACGAGTTCGTTAGCGGTGCTGCTGGCTACCAATGCGTTGCGCAAGGGACGGCCAAACGGCGCGGCCGAAATTTCGAATACATCGCCGACTTGGGTCTTGATCCCGGCGGCGAAACTCAGCGTGGCCGTGCCGAAATAGTGACAGTGGATATCCCCTGGCTGCCGAAAAGCGGCATATTTGAAGTGATGATGTTCAATATTGGCGAGCGTGTGCGTCATATTGGCTTCGCCCGTCAAAAATTCGCCGGACCAGAGCTCTTTGCCAGCGCGCAGCAGGCGCGAGACGCCGACAATGTTGGCCGGGGCCTCGCCCACGAGTAATTCGGGACCGAACGAACTATTGCGCAACTTGGAATGGGCCAGGTAAAGGTAGTTCTGGCGTTCCAATACATGATCCGAGAACTCATTGCCCAGCGCAAAACCCACGCGCAACACCGCGCCCGCATGGCCAATCACATAGAGGCCGACTAATTCCGGCTCTTCGCCGCCATCCAAGGCAAAGGCGGGTAATTCCACCGGCTGGCCCGGCGCGACAAGCCAACGGCCATCGCCTTTGTAGAACCATTCGGGGGCAACCCCCACTTCGCCCGCCGCCGGTTTGCCACCTTCCAAGCCTAGCTTGAACATTTTCATCGAATCGGTCAATTCATCACGGTTGAGCTTGACGTGCATCGAGTCGCGCGCTTGCGCACTGCCCAAATGGTCGAGACCGGTGCCCGAGACAATAAAATGCGCCGGGTCTGGATGGTCGAGCGGGAGCAACAGCCGATTGTCGGCAATCACTTGGTCATAGTCAACGGTGTCATCACTTAACTTGGTATTAACCAGTTGAGCCAGACCAACACCCAGTTGTTCGGCCTCTAGCGCCAAATTATAGACACGCTCAGTGTTGCGCAGCACACGCAGCGAGTGTCCATCTTGATTGACCAACCCGACTTTGCGCGTGCCATCTACTGCTTTAAATTGAACCAATCGCATCAGGCCAAGCTCCTTTCAGGGAAGAAATTGATCTAAATCATAGTTGCCGCTGTTAAATTCTACCAGTTTTATCCAATCAATGGCCCCTGTCGCACCACAAAATCCTTCAATGAATTGCTTCGTCAGTTTATTGATTACACTACCTCTTGCTTGAGCGAAAGTCTCATTATGTTCGCGGGCTCGGTAGCCTACAGGTTCAACAATGTCCGTATTTCAACAATGCCCGTATATAGATCTCTGTTTTCACTAATCAGATACCAAAAGTTTTGCCCTACTACCTTCATATACCCCTTGAGATAACTTGTTTTCGTTTTCCCGTAGCAAATGCCAAGCACTGGTTGAATATTAATCGCACGCCTGGCTTGTTTGACTCGCGTCACTGCATCGTTTAGATTCCGAGCCAGTTGAGCTTGTTGCGAACTATTATCCAGTTTGTGCCAGACTTGATCGCCACGACATAATGAATATCCTTATTGAAAAGCTCCAGATCTATGCCTGGCGCTGTTGATTTGTGACCATTACAGGTCGCTCCTGCAATAAAAATCGCTAATCCATCCAGGAAATCACCAAAAAATTTCTCCTCAGAGGAGGATAGGAAGGCTTCGAGCAGGCCTGTAATAAGTTCACCAGCGGTGAATATATTCTTGGCTCGAAACAGATACGGATTTTTGCTAAGTAGCCATCAAAGCATAAAGGATCCAGTAGGTGCGTGCTTGTAGCCGCACGTGCTGCGTCTACCCCAATGGTGCGGCTAAAAGCACGCACCTACGCATGATTTTGTTCGGCAAACGCGGGATCCTTATTTCATTGAAATGGCCTAAAAGGCTGCATCTAAGAATTTTGTCCGAGTATAACACAAACTCCTCTGCCACTTCCGTTCCTTTGCTTGAAAGTGATATACTAAAGCTGTCGGCGAAAATGATCTTACACAACAGAGCCAATCACCAAGAAAGCCAAGTATGAGCGAACGATTTGTATTTGAGCCGCGTCTAGCCCATGCCGCGACGATTCCCGCCAATTGGTACATCGATCCGGCGCGCTTAGAACTCGAAAAAAAGCAGGTCTTTCGCCGTAGCTGGCAATACGCGGCTTCGCTTGACCAACTGCGCTTTCCCGGCAATTATGTCGCCGCGGATGTGGCGGGCGTGCCGGTGGTGCTGACGCGCGATAGCAATGGCGAGTTGCACGCCTTTTACAACATTTGTCGGCATCGGGCGGGCATTGTGGCCAAAGGTGCGGGCAATCGCAAGACATTACAATGTCTATATCATGGTTGGTTATATGGCCTGGATGGCTGCCTGCGCACGACACCTGAATTCGAAGAGGTCGAGAATTTTGACAAGGCC
>JBBQBY010000558.1:0-4197 GCA_038318235.1 Caldilineales bacterium | reverse complement strand
CACGCGTACGACGGCGCCGGTCGCGCTGTGGCTGTCCAAAATGCGCACCTTGTAATCGATCAAATTGACCCGTTGCAGCCGCGGATAGAACTGCTGGATCGCCTTGCGCAAGGCCAAGTCCATCGCATTGACGGGGCCATTACCCTCAGCCACTTCGTGGAAAACGCGGTCGCCTACCTTAACTTTGACGGTTGCTTCGGAAAATAGACCGCGCAAGGCACGATGCTCCACGATAGCGGTATAATCGATCAATTCAAACGCCGCCATATACCCTTGTTTAACGCGCCGCAACATCAATTCTACGCTGGCTTCGGCACTTTCAAACGCAAAGCCGGCATTTTCCAGGTCTTTAATCTGTTGGAGCACCGTCCGCTCTTCGTCGCGGCTGAGTCCATCTAAACCAAATTCCTTACGCTTAACCGCGATGTTATCCTTGCCGCTTAACTCGCTGATCAGGACGCGCGTCTCGTTGCCGACCAGCGTGGGGTCGATGTGCTGATAGCTCATCGCGTGCTTGACCACCGCGTTGACATGCGTGCCGCCCTTGTGGGCAAAGGCACTTGCCCCCACAAATGGTTGATGTGAGTCAGGATTGAGGTTGGCCAGTTCGCTGACGTAACGACTGATTTCAGCCAGATAAGCTAGCTTATCCGTGGGCACCAGATCATGGCCCATTTTCAGCTGCAAATCGGGAATGACGCTGATCAAGTTGGCGTTGCCACAGCGTTCGCCATAGCCGTTAATTGTACCCTGCACATGATTACAGCCATGCCGCACAGCTTCCAGCGTGTTGGCGACACCGGTTTCGCTGTCATTATGGGCGTGAATGCCCAGCGTGATATTGGCCGCGGGTGGCCGTTGGTGATCCTCCTCATCTAGCCCTAACACTTCGCGGCGCACGACATCCACTGCCTCGCCAATCTGCCAAGGGAGACTGCCGCCGTTGGTATCGCAGAGCACAATGCTCGTCGCGCCGCCAATGATGGCCGACTTAAGCGTGGAAAGCGCATATTCAGGGTTGGCGCGGTACCCATCAAAAAAGTGCTCAGCGTCATAGACAACTTCGCGACCCTGGCTTTGCAGATAGCGCACCGAATCGCGAATCATCCGCAGATTTTCTTCCAGATTCGTACGCAGCACCTCGGTCACATGCAGATCCCAACTTTTGCCAAAAATTGTCACCACGGGCGTGTTGGCTTCGATCAGCAGCCGAATTTGTGGATCATCGGCGGGGTCTATATCGGCGCGACAGGTCGAGCCAAACGCCGCGATCTTTGCCTGCTTTAGGGTTAGTTCGGTCTGCGCCCGCTCGAAAAATTCCATATCCTTGGGGTTAGAGCCGGGCCAACCACCTTCAATGTAACGCATGCCAAATTCGTCTAGACGCCGGGCAATGCGTAATTTATCGTCACAACTGAGCGAGACCCCTTCACCCTGGGTGCCGTCGCGCAATGTTGTATCGTAAAGTTGGATTTTCATAAATTCGGAAACCTCATACTAATCGGTGATTGATGATGAGCGATGAATGATAAGTGAGATCTGATAACCTTTTTCGCTTATCAATCGTCACTCGTCACGTTTTTAGAATATCCCCGATACTATCCAACATTTTGTCCGGCCAGATGCCACGGCCTAAGTCTTCTTTACGAAAGCGGCCGGTTTTTACCAGCCAGCCTTGCATCCCGATCATTTGAGCGCCGCGTACGGCGGTTTCAATGTCGTCGCCGATCATGGCCACGCGGTTGGCGGGCAAACTTAGATTTTCGAGCACCTGGCTAAAGTAAGCACGGCTCGGCATGCCAATTACCTCGGCATTGCAACCGGCCGCATACTCCAACGCCACCACAAAAGGACCCGCATCTAGAAAGAGCCCTTCTTCGGTGCGCCACAGCCGTTTTTTGTGCAGCGCCACCAATTTAGCGCCATTCAGCAACGCACGTAGCGCCTTGTTTAAGCGGGGAAAGGTGAAGCCTGCGCCCATATCGCCCACCACGACGAATTCTGGGTTTTCTTCATCAATCTCGATCCCGGCAAATTCTAGTTGCGCATCGGGCAAAAGCAAGGGATAGTAACTGCGCGCATTTTGATCACGCAAATATTGGGCGGCGGCATAGGTGGCGGTAAACAACTCGTTCATTTCCATTTTGAAACCGAGCGCTTGCAGCCGTTCCAACAGCGTAGGCCGACAATAAATGGTGGTGTTCGTAATGAAGCGGTGGGGAATACCCCGGGTGCGCAGGACGTGTAACGTCTCTAGCGCACCCGGAATCACCGCGCTGCCATGCAGCAATACACCTTCAATGTCTATGAGTAAACCGTCAATTGACGACAGGTAATCTAGCACAGAAACAGTCCTTGATCATGGGGGATTATCAGCCCGTATTTTGCAACCCGGCGGCGATCCCGTTGACCGAGACCAAGATGGCGGCTTGCAAACTTTCCTCATCAGCGGTCGATGGGTGTGTACGCAAACGCTCTAACAGGGCTACTTGAATGTAATTCAGCGGGTCTACATAGGGGTTGCGCAGTTTGATGCTGCGTTGTAACCAGCTTTCATTTTCGAGCAACTCTTGATAGCCAGTGATCTGCAAGACCAGGCGTTTTGTGCGTTCGTACTCTTCCAACAGATCATCAAAAATTTCAGTGCGCGTCTTGGCGGTGGTCAAGCTGGCATACAGCGCGGCAATTGCCATATCCCCAATACACAGACCCACTTGCACATTGTCTAACACGGTGCGAAAGAACGGCCATTCACGATACATTGCGCTCAGGCGCGCCAGTCGGTCCACTTTTGTAACCCCGCCATCTGCGCTTGGATCTTCGATCCAAGTTTCCATTGCCGTACCCACGCCATACCAACTGGTCAAGTTGACGCGTGATTGGGTCCAGGCAAAGACCCAGGGAATCGCCCGCAGATCGGTGACGGCGCTCGTTTTCTTACGCCGAGCCGGACGTGACCCCAAATTAAGCCGATCCACTTGATCAATGGGCGTGGCTTCGTGGAAATAGGTAAAAAACGCCGGTTTTTCAATTAACGAACGATATTTAGCAAAGGCCCGCTGGCTTAGATCTTCTACTAAACTGACCCAGGCCGCTTCCTGCGGATATTCAGGATGTTTACCGCTCGACAACAGCACAGCGCTGACCAGTTGCTCCAAGTGGCGATGGGCCAGCGCTGGGTTATCATAGCGGCTGCTTACCACTTCCCCTTGCTCCGTAATTTTGATCCGCCCACGCACGGATTCCAGCGGTTGAGCCAGAATCGCGCGATTGGCTGGGCCACCGCCGCGCCCCAATGAGCCGCCGCGGCCATGAAACAGGGTAAGCTTGATGCCATGTTCGTCGCAGATGCGCGCCAGGCTGCGCTGGGCTTGAAAGAGCATCCAAGTGGCGCGCAGATAACCGCCATCCTTGTTCGAGTCACTATAGCCGATCATAATCTGCTGCTGGTTACCGCGCAGGGCCAAATGCTGGCGATAGACCTCGTTGCTGTAGAGTTGCGTCATGATTTCAGGCGCCGCGACCAAGTCACCAATCGTTTCAAAGAGCGGCACCACATCAATCTGACCAAACAAGCCAGCATCGCGCGCAAAGAGCAACACCTCTAACACATTACTCGCATGGGTTGTCATGCTGATAATATAACTCTGAATAACTTCGTCGCCCATCTCTTCGCGCGCTTGCTTGATCAGGCGAAATAGCTCGACCGTCTGATTGGTCGCTTCGCTGAAGTCCAATTTGGCCGTCAGCGGACGCAGGTTGGTGATCTCGCGATTCAACAACGGCACCCGCTCGGCATCGGGCAAATCCATATAATCGCCCGTCATGTTATAACGCGCCATCAATTCCGCCATCGCGCTCCGATGGCGATCCGCATGCTGCCGGATATCGAGTGTCGCCAAATGAAAACCAAAGACTTCCGCGCAACGAATCAGATTAGCCAGGCCATCCTGCACCAAGCGTTCGCCTTTATTGGCGCAAAGACTGTCACGGATCAGATAGAGATCCTGGCGAAATTCGTCAGCATTGCGATAGGCGCGCGGGTTGATCGTCCGTGTGCGCCAGGGTTGTTCATTTTCGGCGCGGGTTGCGCGTAAACGGCGGAACATCATGATCAATTTATGCCGATAAGGTTCCCAACGAAAACGGTCCAATACTTCGAGTTCATTGGCTGGCACCAGAGTTAGATCCTGTTCG
>JBBQBY010000557.1:0-4225 GCA_038318235.1 Caldilineales bacterium | reverse complement strand
TTGACGATTGCCGCGCAAGACCCCATCTCGAAGATCCCTGAGTACAAAGTCTGTGCCGTACGCGTCAAGAAAGCCAACGGGCCGCCAAAAATATAATTGGTCACGTTGCGCACGTGTTATAAAAAGCAGTTACACAGAGAGCACAGAGGAGACACAGAACACACAGAGAAACAACGACGGAGCAAGTTTGGTTTTTCTCTGTGTGCTCTGTTGAAGTTTTTCTCCGCGTTCTCTGTGTAGCATAAATTGTAAGGAAAACGTGGATGAACGCATCAATGGAATTTTTTATCGACCCCGGTCGCTGTATCGGCTGCAATGCCTGTGTCCAGGCGTGCATGGAGTGCGATACCCACAAGGGCTACTCGATGATCCAGCTTGATTTCATCGACCGCGCCGTGTCACCGCAGACCATCCCGACGATCTGTATGCACTGTGATTCGCCTACCTGCGCTGAGGTTTGTCCTGCCGATGCGATTAAGCGCACAGAAGACGGCGTGGTGCAGACGGCGCGCAAACCGCGTTGCATCGCCTGCAATAATTGTGTGCTGGCCTGTCCCTTCGGTGTACCCAAGATGAACACCAGCATGAACCTGATGATGAAGTGCGACATGTGCTATGATCGTACGTCAGTTGGGCTGAAGCCAATGTGTGCGTCGGTCTGTCCGAGTGGCGCGTTGGTCTTTGGCACCCGCGACGAGATCGAAAAATTGCGCCCGCGCTCACGCCCGGTGAATACTTTCCAGTTTGGGGCGCAGACCATCCACACAAAAGTTTGGATGATGACACCCAAAGCGCAACCAGTCAATCTGGTGGACATAACGGGGGCGCTAGCATTGGCCCCAACGGCCCAAGTGACCGAGACTGATCCGATGTTGGCGAATCTGTATATAGAATAAGCTGCTAAATTTTCTCTCTCTATTTCTCTACGGGGAAAGTCTTTGGAAGCGATAACCTTATGACCAACCAAACTTCTGAACAATGGACTGTGCCACCCGACGGTCAGCCGCCCGAAAACCAACCACACTGGCGCCAAGATTTCCCGATTGATTGGCCACAGGATCAATATGTTTTTCGGCGCGAGTTTATCAAATTTCTCCTGCTCACCAGTGGTGCTTTTACCGCCGGTCAATTTTGGTTTCTCGTGCAGCGGCTCTGGCAACGTGGGCAAGCCGCCCTCCCCAGCCAGGAGATTGCGCAAGTGAACGACATGCCGATTGGCGGTTCAAAACTTTTTCAATATCCGCAGGGCAGCCCAGCCCGGCTGCTCGTGCGGGTCAATGAAGCGACTTTCGTCGCCTATGAGCAGCAGTGTACCCATCTGACCTGCCCCGTGATCCCGGCCGTGGACGAAGGCGAGTTGCACTGTCCTTGTCATGAGGGAGTTTTTGATCTGCTGAGTGGACACCCTATCTCTGGACCACCGCGTCGGCCCTTAGCACGCGTGAAATTAGAAGTGCGGGACGGTAAAGTGTATGCCACAGGGCTTGAGGAGCGCACGATATGAGCTATCGATCGCGTTTTGCCCTCAAGCAGCGCATGACCATCGCCGCGGGCATCCTTTGCATCGTGGTGATTATCATCATTTTACAATTGTGGCTCTTTACCGCGACGATGAATGCTGTTCTAGGCGGTGATGTTTCTATCCTTTGGCCGGCAGCGCTGGCCAGTCTCGTCTGTCTGGTTTTGAATGTAGGCTTGCTATGGTATCTCTATGACCTCGAACGTTAATAATTCCCTGTCCCAGCGGCTACAAATTGGCATTGCCAACCTGCTGCCCGCCTATTTTGCCCTGGTGATGGCCACCGGTATCATTGCGATTGCCACCCATCTGCTTGGCATCCCTGGGCTTGATTGGTTCTTGTTGGCGGTAGCCGGGATTGCCTATGTTGTGCTCTTTGGTTTAACGCTGATTCGCCTGATCCGCTACTTTCCCAAGGTTGTGGCCGACATCAACAGCCACGCCCGCGGCCCTGGTTTCTTTACCTTAATCGCGGCAACCTGTGTCTTTGGCAGCGCGCTTGTTGTGATCCCCGGCGCTTTTGCCGTGGCCAAAGTACTTTGGTTTTTTGGCATTGCGGCCTGGGTGGTGGTGATGTATACGTTCTTCCCGGCGGTCGTCATTCGCGAGGATAAACCCTCATTGGAAACGGGTATCAACGGCGCCTGGCTGCTCGCCGCTGTGGCTACCCAATCGCTGGCCGTGTTGGGCGCACTGCTCGCGGCTCATTTTGGTCAAGAACAGCGGGCGTTGGTGCTCTTTTTTTCACTCTGCATGTACTTGCTCGGCTGTATGCTCTACCTGAGCATCATTACGTTGATCTTCTATCGCTTTACCTTTCTCCGCCTGACGAGCGCCGAGCTGACGCCCCCTTATTGGATTAATATGGGCGCGGTCGCCATTTCGACCTTGGCCGGTTCGATTCTGATCCTTAACGCCGCCCAATGGCCGCTGTTGCAAGAGTTGCTGCCTTTTCTCAAGGGTTTTACGCTCTTTTTCTGGGCCTTTGGTTCATGGTGGATTCCGCTCCTCTTGATTCTCGGCATCTGGCGTCACCTGGTCAAACGCTTTCCGCTCATCTATGATCCACAATATTGGGGCATGGTCTTTCCGCTTGGCATGTATACGGTCTGCACGATCCGACTGGCCCAAGCGCTCAATTTGCCTTTCCTCCTGTTGATTCCTCGTGGCTTCATTTGGATTGCATTGGCTGCCTGGTTGGCGACGACGATTGGGCTGACACGCAGTTTATTGCGTGCAGTTGTGTCACCACCGCTTTCCGGAAACTGACTGTTGACCATCGGACATTGTTTGACAACCTCTAGCCAGGCGATTACAATGGAAGCATGCAATCACCATTTCCGGGCATGGACCCATACCTCGAACATCCAACCTTGTGGCAGGATGTGCATGATAGTTTAATTGCCGCCATTCGCGACGCGATTGTGCCAGCGGTCGCGCCGAATTACTATGTCGCGCTACAACGCTATGCCTATGTGCTGGCACCCGGTGGCACAGTTTATATCGGTAAACCCGATGTTGCCGTCGGTCGCGCCAATTTGCCGGGGCTTGGGCGAGTCCAACCCGTGCCGGTTGGCGGGGGGGTGCTTGAAGTAGATTTGCCGATGACAGAAGAAGTCGATACGAATTACTTGGAAGTGCGTGAGGTCAAAACTGGTAAATTGATCACTATGCTCGAGGTGTTGTCGCCGGTGAATAAGGTAAGTATTGAAGGCCGCCAAGCGTATCTCGAAAAACGTCAGACAATTTTACAAACGCGTACTAATCTGGTCGAAATAGATCTATTACGGAGTGGTGAGCCGATGGATATCATTGGTCCACCGGTGCAAAGTGATTACCGGATTTTGATCAGCCTTGGCTGGCGGCGACCGCGGGCGCAACTATACACCTTCAACTTGCGCCAACCCATTCCTGATTTTCCTCTACCCTTGTTGCCGCAAGATGAACAACCGCTCGTCCATTTGAACCAAGTTCTCCACGAACTGTACACACGCGCCCGCTTTGATCTGCGTTTAGATTATACCGTTCCACCCGTGCCGCCACTGGCGCCGGACGATGTCGCATGGGCGGCGCAGTTGCTAGCCGATTAATCTACGTTATTGACGTTGGCTTGTTTTTAATCGAGTCATTTTTTCAAGTGGCTTTACCCCACAAAGAAAGAGTAAACTTTATGTTACCCACCAAAATCGTCGTGATTGGTGCCGGCAGCGCTAGCTTTGGCCTAAATACAATTGCCGCCTTGATGCGCAGTGAAAAATTACGCAGCAGCCAAGTCGCGCTGGTCGATCGCAATGCCGACAACCTTGCCCTGGTTGAAAAATTAGTGCAGCGCCTGAACCGGGAATGGGACGCCCAGATGACGATTACTAGTCATACTCATCACGCCGACGCGCTGGCCGATGCGGCGTTTGTCGTCTCGGCGATCGAAGTGCCGCCGCGTGAAAAACTCTGGCAATCCGACTATGAAATCACGCTTAAATATGGCGTGCGCCAACCGTATGCCGAAAACGGCGGACCGGGCGGTTTTGCCCATGCCGCGCGCAACATTGGCCCCGTGTTAGAGATTGCCCACGCCATGGAACAAGCCTGCCCCGATGCTTGGTTTATCAACTATTCCAACCCAATGATCCGCATTTGTGACGCCGTCGCCCGCTACAGCAAGATCAAAGTGGTTGGCCTCTGTCATCAGATTCACGCTGGCTATGG
>JBBQBY010000556.1:0-4234 GCA_038318235.1 Caldilineales bacterium | reverse complement strand
GTCTGTTCGAGCGTATGATCCTGCCCGGTGGCGGTGGGCATAAAACGCATGACCTCTGGATCGCTGACCCAGGTGAAGAGGACAGGCGCATCGGTTCGTTGGAAAGGACGAAGTGTCATCCGTGGTGTTTCGATGCTTAGCGACATGTTAGCAAACCCTAGGTTTTCTTTAAGCAGGGACAAGCAAAAAACTTATGGTGTGGCCGCCGTTTTCGGTATTACCCCTCGGTCGGTTCGATTGCATGTTCGTCAGCACCATTTGGAGAAGAGGCAGCATGCAAAATTGCATTCTGATTACTACTAATCTCTGTTTCAGCGACTGCTGTTGGTGGTTCTATATTCAGTTCCGCTCGCAATTGTTCGATGGTAACACCTTGCCCTTCCCGCACACTTTGGCGGGCGCGGGCAATTCGTGCCTGAAATTGTGGGTGCCGCAACAACGCTTCCTCCCACCAATCTTCCGGGTCTTCAAAGCCAATTAAAATGCCCGCAGGAACACCGTGCCGCGTGATGATGATATCTTCTTTCTCGGCCAGCCGCAGATAACGCGACAGGTCATTTTTTACTTCATACAAAGGCACTTGAATCATTCGCTATGTCTCCCATGCTCGGCCAGCCAGCGAATTGTTTCGGCTTTCTCTTTGACGGCAAGAATTTCAACGGTATTGATTTCGGTACTGTAGAACACATCGTAGAAAACCCGAATATCGTCAATCCGTAACCGATACTGTGGGCTGTCCATCGCTTCTAACCGTTTGATGCGGCTCCTACTTACTTTTTCTGGCTCGTGGCGAAGATGAATTTCAATCGCATCCAATACTTTCTTCCGTTCATGTGCCCGTAGCGCCAATATATCTTCTCTGGCTTGCGGCGTAAAAATGATCTCGTAGGCAAGTTGCTGCTTCCTCTGGCTATACCTTACGTTGAGTTACCTTATCAGTGCCAAACGAGGTCAGGACGAAAATGCTATTTAGCTATATTATAGCCAGAATTCATTAAAAATCAATACCCTATTCTGTTGAGGGTGCATCCCAAAAAAGTGGCGAGTTTTTTATGACTCTGGAACGGCATACCCTAAATGGGGCATTTGATCAAAAACACACATCTGAAACTGCCACAAATTTGGGATGCACCCGCGCGACTGTTTGCCCATGAAAACTAGCGAGCCTTTGTGCTTACCAGTTTGTTATTCGTTTGCTTATGCTATCACAATCTGCTATCATTTCAACATAAAAACTGCTCACCAGTGTACACTGACAGCGATCTTTGCCACGCCAACGCCAGCTAACCTGGCTTGGCGGCAAATCGAATCTTTGTTTATAGCGTTAGGCGCGCAAACGATCGAAGGCAATGGCTCGCGTGTACGCTTTGAATTGGGCGGTGTTATCGCGACGTTCCATCGACCTCATCCACAGAAGGAAGCCAAACCGTATCAAGTGCGTGATGCACGAGAATTCTTAAACCAGGCAGGAGTTAAACCATGAACTTGATGACCTATAAAGATTATGCCGCGCGCATCGAATACAGCGAAAAAGATGGCTGCTTGATCGGCCACATCGCCGGTATCCGGGATGTGATTGGATTTCATGGCGAATCAGTTGCCGAGTTACGCGCGGCCTTTGCAGAAGCTGTAGATGATTATTTAGCCACTTGCGAAAAATTGGGTCGTACACCGCAAAAGCCCTATTCTGGCAAAGTAATGCTACGCATCGATCCGGCGCTCCATGCACGAGTCGCTGCGCTGGCAGAGGCGCAAGGCAAAAGCCTCAACGCCTGGACGCAAGAGCAAATGCAGAAAGCCGTTACGCTGGCTTAGGCGCGGCGGTCAGCCTCAATTTACCAAACAGCCCGATCCTGTGCTACGAGAATTGTAGCACAGGATAGCTAGCACATTCCCATTCCGCGTCCACCTACATCTTCAAAATGCCATCCGTCAATCCACGAATAAACCATTTCTGCATCACAATAAAGATCAGAATCACCGGCACCATCGCCACCACATACGCGGCGGCTTCGGCCCCATAGGTGGAAAAGGCATTCGAGGTGAAGAGCGCGGCCCAGCCGGTGATTTTAGAGACGGCCACCGAAAGCGTGTCTAGTTCGGGAAAATCGATCAAGGTGCGTGTGATCAGATATTCGCCCCAGACGTACAAAAATTCAAAGAGCGCGACCACAACCATGCCACCCTTGGCGAGCGGCACGGCCACATTGAGAAAAACCTGCCACGTGTTGGCGCCTTCGATGATCGCGGATTCTTCCAATTCGCGCGGCACGCTCAGGAAATTCTGTTTCATGATAAAGACGGCCGTACTCATGGCGCTTGAGAAAAGCAGGGCCAAACCAAGATGACTGTTGCGCAGGTTTAGCCAATCCATCAGTTCATAGACCGCCATCAAGCCCCCGGCGCGCGGGATAAAGATCAACAAAATCAGCGTATAAAAGAGCAGATCGCGACCTTTAAATTCCAGGCGGGCAAAGGCGTAACCGGCCATCGTCGCCAGCGTGGTTTGAATCACCACAGCCAATAATGTCACCTTAAAACTATTGAGCATGTTGATTGGGATCATGCTCATGTCGCGGCGCGTGAAGATAAATTCATAATTGCCCAGGATCGGGTGTTGGGGAAAAAGTGAGGGCAAAGTCTGGAAGAGTTCATCGCGGCCTTTCAACGAAGAGGAGACTGCCCAGAGGAAGGGGACCAAACAAATCACAACGATCAGCAGCAAAGACAAATTGACCAACAGCGTGTCTAAGCGCAAATTCCGTTTCAGCATCCGCAGCATATGGCTCATTCCTCATCAGGCACGTTCTGTGCGCAATAATTTAAAGACAATTCCCGAGAGCAGCATACTGATCAAGCCCAGCACCAACGACATGGCCGCCGCATAGCCCATCCGCATATCGCCGACGCTGAAGGCCGTCCGATAGATATACAGACCAGTGGTCAAGGCGGATTCGGCTGGACCGCCACCGGTATTAAAGAGCACGAGCACTTCGACCGTAGTGCCTAGTACGCCCGCCGAGAGCACCAACACAATCACAAAAATTGGTTTAAGCATAGGCAAGGTGATATAACGGAACTTGGCCCACCCGCCCGCGCCATCCATCGAAGCAGCTTCGTATTGTTCGACATTGATGTTGTAAATGCCAATCAGAAAGAGCAACGCTTGTTGACCAAAGGTCATCCACACCGAGGCGATCAACACCGACCAGAGCGCCCAATTGGCGTCACCCAGCCAGTTGGGTGGTTTACGCACGCCCAACGCCGACTTGAGAAAATAATTGAGATAGCCAAACTCGGTATGATAGAAGCTGCGCCAGATCACCAACGCCACCGAAACCGGCAAGATCACCGGCAGATAACTGACTACACGATAGAAACCGGCCAACTTGGCATTCTTCACCTTGGAAATCATGACGGCGACAAAGAGCGCGATCAACAAAGTGGCGGGGACGTAGACCACCGTAAATTTGACGGCAATCCCCAGGCTTTTCCAGAAGGTCTCGTCCTTCACCATCTCTTGGAAATTTGCCAGACCGTTAAAACTTGACCAGCCGTGCGTGGCCGGGATGATCCAGCGATAGTCGGAAAAGGCCATATAAAGGCCGCGGATAATCGGCCAGGCTTGAAAGATAAAATAGAGGATCAGCGCAGGTGCGACGAAGACGTAGCCCCACAAGTTGCCCCATTTTTGCCAGCGCAACGTGCGCAGTTGATAGAGAAACTCAGCCGGCGCCGACCGTTGTTTTGCCGGTTGTGGCGCCGGTTCAATCGTAGGAAAGCTGGCCATATGGTATGCCCCTTTGGGTTGATAAGTAGAAAAGATCACAACGATGGTAGTGATAAGTGATGAGTGAGTAGGCAATTATGATCTCACTCATCACTCTTCACTCTTCCCCTTCCTACTTCACCTTCTGCTTATCGATCTCTGTCTTCGTATCATCCAAAATTCGCTGGGCACACTGTTCGGCGGTGATCTTGGGATCGTCAATAAATTCGACGATGTGTTTGACGTAGGCGTTATGTTGGATCAAGTAGAAAGTGTTGCGGGGCACCGGCTGCGACTTGCTCACGTCGTCGCGCATGCTGCTCATCCATTTGTAGTCAGCAAAATTGGCGTCAACGTTGATGATCTTGTCGTAGGTCGAGTTATACACCGGCGTCTTGCCCGATTGAATGACCGCCTTCTGGAAATTGGTGTTGGCCGGGCCAAAGGCATAGACATAAAAATCAA
>JBBQBY010000555.1:0-4267 GCA_038318235.1 Caldilineales bacterium | reverse complement strand
GGGTGAACGATCATCTTCGCGCCCACCTCGCGCGGCACCGAACCCTTGACGTCTGTGATCGTAGCCACGGCAACGGTCATGCCTTGATCGAGCAAATTTTGTAAATGATGATAAAAAGTGGTTGACATCAACTACCCTCCCTCGCAAAGCGAGCAAATTAAAATGGTCAAAGTGTCGGCAAAGCTAAGATCTGCTGCTTCGCCCCCTAGGCTTTGACATCCGTTATTGACGCCGAATGCGCCGCTTGTAAGCTCGCATAGTCGGCTGGCAGATCCATATCGCGCAAAATTGCGTCAGTCTCTACCGTCACATAAACAATTTCTGCGGCATAGTGCTTGAGTAGAGTCCGCAAGCTATCATCATTGCCCAAGGCGAGCAAGGCCGGCCACAGCGTGCGCGGCACGTAAAAGGGATGACCACGCCGCATTTCATAGCTGGGAATCACTACCTGATCGGGCGTCCGTTGCGCCTGCGCGATCACTTGTCGAATCACCAGCGCCGGAATGTGCGGCTGGTCTCCCAAGGCAATCAAAGCGCCTTGACACTCGGTTGCCTGCAAACGGCGAATGCCGGTTTGATAGGAACTAAGCATTTCGGTCTGGGCATAGTCTGGATTGAAGACAATTTCGGCGCGCGTATTCGTCAAGGCCGCCGCCACTTCTGCTTGGCGATGACCGACGACACAGACAACCGGTTCGGCACCAGCCAGGGTTAAATTATGCACGACAGTGGCAATTACCGTGCTATCACCCCAAGGCAACAATTGTTTGGGCGAGCCCATCCGTCGACTTTGCCCCGCCGCCGCAATCACAGCCGCAATCTTGGGTTCAAGGTTCTGCTCAGATAATCTCTTCATTATCGCATACCGATCAAACAAAGCGCCGTGACTTATCTTCCATGTCACGGCGTGCGAGGTAACCCAATCGTGAAAACTGGGTCACTTTAATACGGGACCATCCAGGCAGAGGACCTGACCTTCGTGTTCACAGGCCCCACAAATGCCAATGCCGCAGCGCATATAAGCTTCCCAACTCAGTTGACAGGGCACTCCATAGTGTTGCCCCAACTTTTGCAAGGCGACCAGCATGCCGTGTGGGCCACAGGCATAGATGCCATCCACGGCTTGAGCCTCAAGCAACGGGAGCAGGGCATCAGTCACCCGACCGGATAAGCCTGCCGTATTATCTTCGGTGGCGATGCAGGTGGCGAGTTGGGGGAGTGTGGCAAAATGTTGCGCATAGAGCACATCAACGGCGGTGCGCGCCCCGATGATGGCGGTCAATTGCGCCGCTTGGTCGATTTGCGTGCGCGCCAGCCAATAAAGCGGCGCCACCCCATAACCACCACCGACAAGGGCTAGCTTTTTATGCGCGGCCGGCACCTGAAATCCTTGACCAAATGCGCCGCGAATCCAAACCTGATCACCTGGTTGTTTTTCGTGCATCAAGCGGCTAAACGGCCCGACATTCGTGATCATCAACGTGACCGGATTGGCATTGACCAGCGAAAAGGGTTTTTCGTCGAAGCGCGGCAGCCAGACCATCACAAACTGACCTGGATCGGCATCGAGTTGGGCGTCTAGCACAAAAGTTTTGGTGCGATAGTTGTCCTGGCGAATCTCCGCAATCGTGACTGCGGTTGGCAAAGTTAAAGCTTTATTCATCCTTTGGCTAGCCCATCTTCGTCAATGATCGTTTCACCGGTTTGATTCGCCTCTAGGCGTGGGGTGCCGTCGGGTGAATAACTGGTTTGAGCCACTATGTCCCAATGATCGATGTCATAATAGCTTAATAGATCGATCTTTTTCGGCTCGCGTTCGCGCCCCGCAAATTGATTTTCCGCCAGATGGATAGTTTCAAGTGCTTTCCTGAAGTCTTTAATTTTTTGCTCTGGCCAGAGCGCAACGGCGCGCGCAATTTCGCGACCACTGCCGCGTTCATAGATGACGATCTCTCCCCAGGGCGCCGTAATTTTGCGAAAAAATTGTCTGAGAAAACCAAGCACCCAATCCAAGTACGCCGGCGGGTTTACGGACATCGTAATCTCATTGTTGGCGATTTCTCTGAATTTGAAGATGCGGCGCGAGACGGTAACAAATGGCTGCTCTACTAATAGGCCTTCCGGCGTTATTTCAAAGAAATTCAAACTTGATAAGGGTGTTGCGTTGATTGTCGCCAAAAATGAGCGCCAGAGATAACCAATAATACCCCGTTGCCCGGCATTGGTAATTTCGGGAACTTTATCTTCTGCAATATCTTGTCTGAATTGGCGAGCTTTTTCATATTTACTGCGCTGGCTTAGGTTATGCTGACGGATATTTTTGATATAGGCTTCTACTCTGGCGTATGCATCGGCTGGTGGGTCATGCACGATATCCTGAGCAAACATCGCATGTTTCTCTGGCATGGTCCAATTTGACTCTTTATGGTCGCGGAGAATGCGATGAATTTCGTCCAATGCTTTGCGATCATCGGGTGTAAAAGTGTCCGTCGCCATCTTTCTAACCATCCAATCTGTACACTATCACTGAACTTGCTCACCTGCGCAGAAAGCGGCAGGCTTAAGCCGTTATTGTAGCATCAGCTTGAAATGCTGACAAAACGCTTAGTCAAGAATGAAAACGGATCAAACCTTATATACCTTTTCGACCACAAAAATAATTGTTTGGGGAATGTTGCGTAGAGCGGCATAGGCCGAATCGAGCGGCCAAAATTCATCCAACAAAGCCGCCGGCGGGGGTGGTTCTACGAGGCGTTGCAAGCGAAAACCTTGCTCATGCAGCAGATCCAACCACTGGGCCACCGTGTAATGCTGCGCCTGGAGCATGACCTGCGTCTCGGGGAAAACCCAGGAAATCGGGTCATTATCAAAATAGCTGCGCACGGGATAGAGCGCTAGTTCATCGTCTTCTGCATCAAAAAAACAGATTCGCAGCGGGTGATCCAAACTAAAAATCAACTGTCCACCAGGGCGCAAAACGCGATAACATTCAGCCAGACAAGCCTCGATTTGGTCGATATATTGAAAGGTGTAAATACTAAAAACAATATCCCAACTGCCCTCGACCCACTGTTTCAGGTGTTCGGCTGAGCCTTGGATAAACTCTACTGCGACTTTTTCGGCGGCAGCCAGGGCGCGCGCAAAAGTAAGTTGTGCATCGCTCACATCCAACCCAACCACCTGCGCGCCTTTTCTGGCAAAGCTGATACAACCCTGACCACCCCCACAGCCTAACTCCAGGACGCGCTGCCCTTTGACATCGCCTAACAAGTGTAGCTCGCGCTCCGGCGGCGCCCATGGCCCATAATGAATATCTTGCGTCGAGATTTGATGGCGAGCCTGATAAGTTGCGCTAATTTGATTCCATTGATGCCGCATGTATAAAACAACCTTAGTAAAATTCACGGAAAAATTACGTATTATGACCGATGACAGCAACACTGAAATCGGATATGCTTACATCGGGTTGAATTACGGGTTTAGATGTTGATCTCCTCCTTCTCTGTGTGGGTCCGCCGTGTTTTTTACGGCGGACCATTTTTTGTCTACAGACTATAGCTCACTAGTTTTTAATGAAGGAAGGAATTGGGGCATGCTGGGCTTCGGGTACGCTACTTATTTCTGCAAACTTTGATGCCAGGCGGCGAGTAAAGCTAACTCGCGTTCTGGCACCAAACCCGCGCGCAGTGTCACTTCATCGGTGCGTTTTGTGTGCCAGGCTAAAGTATCATTAATCGTTGCTTGTAAAGCTCGAAATGTCAATCCATCGCCAATCGCTTTGGCACAATCGACTTGATCCAGACCCGCCTCACTCGCCGGCACCCACAGCGGCATCTCTACAAATGGGCCTACCGCTTGCGTTAGGAGAAATTCTTCGCTAACCCAGGTGAACATCACATTATCCTGCGTCACGTTTCGACAAATTTCTAGAAAACTCTGCATGCTCAACGGTTGCGCGGGGCCAGTTGCATTATAGATCCCCGCTTTATGTTTTTCGACCATTGCCACTGTCCACGTGGCCAGATCGCGTACATCGATCAATTGCACCACTTGTTGCGGATCACCGGGGGCTAAAATTTCGCCGGCGCGCGCCACCCGTTGTGGCCAATAGGTAAAACGATCCGTCGGGTCGTAGGGGCCGACAATCAGGCCCGGTCGTATGTTTAACGCACGGTCAGGCATGGTTGCCTCCACGGTCTGTTCGCAGAGCGCTTTCAAAGGACCATAGGTTTCACCCGTAATCTCTTCTACCGTGGGGTCGGCCAAA
>JBBQBY010000554.1:0-4271 GCA_038318235.1 Caldilineales bacterium | reverse complement strand
GGGAGTAGGAAGTAAGGAGTAGGAAGTAAGGAGTAGGAAGTAAGGGAGTAGGAAGTAAGGGAGTAGGGACGATTTACTATTGTCTCTGTTTCCCTACTCCCTACTTCCTACTTCCTACTTCCTACTTCCTACTTCCTACTTCCTACTCCCTTACTTCCTACTATCGATATCTTGTCCAGGCCCAGGCAAAAATACGTTTGCCGGCAAAGAGCGCAAAGGCGGCAAAGAAAAGTGCTGCGCTCAGGCGGATACCGGTATAGAAGCGCGTGCGTAAACGGTCAAGCGAGAGTTGTTCACCTAGCTGGCGGCTCAGATTGCTGCTATTACTCGGGGCTTGTCCACTACTATTGTCATTGACAGAAGAGCCAAGCGCAATCGCTGTGCCTGTAATGACCGTGGTGTTTTGCCCGCCGTCTACTGTGACTTCGGCTGATGCTACGGTGGCCACTGGCGCTGATTGATTACCCGAATCATCGACTTGCGGCTGCGTCACCTGGCCCACTTCCGCGGTTGGCTGGGGGGCTGGGGTGAAGGTGGCCGTTGGAATCGGCGTTTCGGTTGGTGTGCTCGGCGTCGCGGTTCCCGTGATGGTGGTGGTGGCGGTTGGCCCGGCCGGCTGCTGGTTAACGCTTAGATTCTGCACGGGAAATTCATTATAGTTGCCATCATTTTTGACCACGCGCAGCCGTAAGCTATAGACGCCGGGCGCCAGACCCGCTGCCTGCCACGTGCCCAACTGACCGTTGATCACCTGACTTGTGCCACCTGCAAAGTAGACATAAGCATCGTCACTGCTCGGTTCTAGTTTAAAGGCTAATTCATATTTTTGAAATTGATCATTGACGGCTGTGCCAATAATGGGTACGGCAGATGTGATCGCTGCGCCCGAGGTTGGCGATGTAATGCCCGATTGATTCTGGGCAAAGACCTGTGGCATGTCATCCCAGGGCATAAACATGCTGCCGATGATGAGCAGCGTTATCATATGGGCAATCCAACCGGCCCAATGCACCAACGAATGTTTTATTCTCATACGCTTGTAAATCGACCTCTCCTTCAAAATACTTCGTCACTTATGCTGCCCAGCATGGCGATAAAATGACTTGTAACGTGCGCATGTTGTTGTGTTGTTCCATCGTTTTGATCGACGACACTAGGCTTATTGATTGAAAATATTGCTGTGGCCTGGGCTGGACGCCGATTTGTTTGCGCTAAAATGGCAAAGGCAATCAGGACAGCAACGATGATGCTCAAGACTGGTCGCCAGGGTGTGCGTTGATCTTCATCCTCGATCGGTTCGCCAGCATACAGCGCAATCACCGTCATTAACGTAATCGTCAGAAATCCGATTAAAGCCAAAAAGGGAATGGTAATGAAGCCGAACCAATTGATCCAGGCGGTTGTGCAGGGCGCGCTCACTTGGCAGGTAGCTGTGGCATCGAAGATATCCGTTTTTTCCAGCAAGTAGTGGTAGGTGGACACGCCTAGCCCAAGTATTGAAAATGGCAGCACCAAGAAAGGTAAATTGGCATCTCGGCGTATCAACCCAATCGCCAGGAGCAAGGTTAATGGATACATCAAGATGCGCTGATACCAACAGAGAACACAAGGGATGAAACCGGCTACTTCGCTAAAGTAAAGACTCCCCAACATGGCCACCCAGGCGACCAACAGGGCAATATATAGGCTGTTTCGATCGAGCCATGCAGAAATCGTAGACATAAGTTTATGATTGGACGTGGACATAGGCAGTCAGACATACGCAGTAAGCTTAAATTTATCATGGCTACTACTTAGACTGTCTGCATCTATTTCGCTAATTTATCAATTTCTGTCTTGAATAGAGCATAATCATAAGGATCAGCGATTAATTTGTCATTGATCAGAACAGACGGTGTTGAGTTCAGACCTAACTTGATCGCTTTGTTGACTGACTCCGTAACGGCTGATTGATGCTGGAGACCACTCATACACTGTGTAAACGGCTTTTCATCTAGATGTAGTTCCCTGGCATAGCGGGTCAATTTTTCCATGGTGTAGGCGTCTTGACCCTGCTCTTGCACTTCAAATAACTTATCATGATAGGGCCAGAAAGCATTTTGATCGGCGGCACACTCGCTAGAAAAAGCCGCCATGCTTGCTCCTGGATCGTGACTTTGCAACGGGAACTGATGAAACTCCAGGCGTACCAGGCCAGTTTTGATATAGTTATCAAATAGCTTAGGTTGAATGTCTGTGTTCCAGCGCTTGCAATGGGGACATAAAAAGTCTTCCCAAACTTGGATCGTTACTTTCGCGTCTGGATTGCCCAAAGTTGTGCGATTGATCCACGTCGCCGGCACAGCTGGCGCAGCGATGGGGGCTGTCACCGTGCGATTGCTGTAGATAATCAGCCCAACGACTAACGCCACGACGAGAATGCTGCCGCCAATCAGCCAAACGGCAAAGGACGAACTATTTCCAGCGCGCGTGCGACCGGCCGCGGTTGATTTTACTGTAGGCCGGATGTTAGAAGATTTAGTCATCAAATATCTCATATATGTAAACTTTGCCAAAAAATAAATAGACTCGCAACTGTTGCAGTATACGCAATTTATAGCTGTGCGGCAAGAAATTTGGGGTGAGTAAGAAAAGAAACGTTGTTTGGCGCCACCTACCGTATCTAAATTTCAGGGTCTCTAAATTTTACAAGCTTTGAATGAATTCTAATTCGCGCCCGAATAATGTTCGATGTATAATCATCTACAACGCGCGGGTTTCTCTGAGACGCTGTCTGAAAAGTAGCGTAGGTGCGGTTTGCAACCGCACGTTCTTGGGTTGATTACAGGCTTGTGCGGTTACAAACCGCACCTACGTAATCACGGATCTACCTTTTCAGACAGCTTCTGAGACGCTGAATTTGGCTTTTAAAACGTATCCTCTATAAAACTGGATAAGAGTTTAGCAAACCCAATGCGCGCTCATTGATGAGATACACGTTTGGTTGATCAATATTGAAAGCGATACATCCATATTGCAAATTGTAGATCGCTAATTTTTAACTGGCGTGTGTAAAAGACCTTATTCCGATTTGATTTTGTGCCTTTGTAGGTGCGGTTTTTAACCGCACAAGTCTGGATTGACCAAGATTGTGCGGTTAAAAACTGCACCTACAAGACCGATCTGGTGCTGTTTTGCTATCCAAATAATAAATCGGAATAAACGCTAATTAACCCATCTGTACAACTATCTGATATGTTTTACCGTCGTCGTGTAGCGGAATTCGGCCATCTGTTGCCACTGCACCATCGATCAGCACCTGTTTTACGCCGCGATTCACACCGGCGGAATTATCAACCTGAATCTGGTAGGTGGTCTGCCCATTGCGGTAGACCAATGTAAAGCTCGGCCACTGCTTCGGAATGCAGGGATCGATCCGCAAGTGATCAACCATCCGGTGCACGCCCAGGATCGCTTCCGTGCCCAACCGGTACATCCAGCCCGCTGAACCTGTGTACCAGGTCCAGCCCCCGCGCCCGACATGCGGCTGTACGCCATAGACATCGGCGGAGATGACGTAGGGTTCTACTTTGTAGACATCGGCTTTTTCTGCACTGTCGGCACGATAGAGCGGGTTGATCAGTCGGAACAACGCTTCGGCTTGTTCACCATCGCCCAACTCGGCAAAGGCCCAAATACTCCATAAGGCTGCATGCGTGTACTGGCCACCATTTTCGCGGATGCCAGGCAAGTATCCCTTGATATAGCCAGGATCTTTGGTCGTTTTGTCAAACGGTGGCGTAAAGAGCAAGATCAAGCGACCATCTTGTTTCACCAACCGATTTGACACGGCCTGCATCGCTTGTTTGGCGCGAGCTGGTTCACCAACACCCGATAAGACGCTCCACGATTGCGCAATCGAATCAATCTGACATTCACGATTCTGGGCCGAGCCCAACGGCGTACCGTCATCATAATAAGCCCGTCGGTACCATTGACCGTCCCAGCCGTTTTGCTCAATTGCTTGGCGAATGTTTTCGGCTTGCTGGCGATAGGTTGCTGCGTGCTCGCCCTTGCCTACCTGTTCGCACAGGGCGGCAAAATCATGCAGCGTGGCATTGAGAAACCAGCCGAGCCAGATGCTTTCACCCTTGCCTTGAATGCCGACACGGTTCATGCCGTCATTCCAGTCACCCGCACCCATTAAGGGGATGCCGTGGCTGCCGGCTGTTGTGCCTTTGCGTAAGGCGCGCCGACAATGTTCATAGAGCGAATAGACCGCTTCGGTCGAG
>JBBQBY010000553.1:0-4282 GCA_038318235.1 Caldilineales bacterium | reverse complement strand
ATGGCCCGCATTAAGCTCGCCTATATCGGTGGCGGTAGCACCCGCGCCCCCGGCACAATGGCCTCGTTGATCGATCAGGGTGAAAATTTTAGCGGCTCCGAAATCGTCCTGATCGATCTGGATGAGGAGCGCTTGCATATTGTGCAGAGCATTGCGCAGAAGATGGCGCGCGCCAAAGGGCTGGATTTGCGGATCAGCATGACGACCAATCGCCGCGCAGGTTTACGCGATTGCGTTGCGGTGCTGACTAGCTTTCGCCCCGGCGGCTTCGAAGCGCGTTACCTCGACGAGTCAATCCCACTCAGACATGATGTGATCGGTCAAGAGACGCAAGGTCCAGGAGGTTTTTTCATGGCCTTGCGCTCGATCTATGTGATGCAGGGTATCGTCAAAGATATCGAAGCGATCTGTCCCAAGGCGATGATCTTCAACTATACCAATCCCGTGAACATCGTCGCCGAAGCTGTATCGCATCATACCGACGTACCAATTGTCTCGCTCTGCGAAGGGCCACTGGTCTTTCCACCCCCATTGATGCGCGCCGCTGATCTCGACCCCGCCCGCTTGAAGTCCACGATGATCGGCCTCAACCACAATTGTTGGACGGTGGAACATCTGTATGATGGGCAAGATGTGCTGCCGCTGCTCGGAGCCGCCTACGAACGCAAGAAAGCGGATCCGGCCACCACGCGCCAGGCGTTACGCATGCTGGAACTGGCCGTCACGATGGGCACGTTGCCAGCCAGTTATTTTCAGTATTATTATTTTAAGGATGAAATTCTGGCCGAGTTAAAGGCGAAAAAGACGACGCGCGCGCAGGATATCATGGCGTCGGTATCGGATTATTGGCAACATTATCATGATCTGGCGCAGATGGACGCACCAGTGCTTGACCCCAAACGTTCGCGTGGTGGCGTGCATGAACTAGAATTGGCGATTGATGTGATGGATGCACTCTACAATGATCGCAATGAAATCTGGCCGGTGAACGTGCCCAACTGTGGCGCATTGGCCGATTTCCCCGACGATCTCGTAGTGGAAGTGCCCGCTTGTGTCGATCGCCACGGGATCACGCCGATTTTGCAGGGTCACATGCCGCGCCAGGTGGTGGGGTTGGTCAAAATGTTGGGCGAATATCAGGCATTGACTGCTGAAGCCGCATGGCGTGGCACGCGCAAAGACGCCATCCGTGCCCTGGCCAGCAATCCGCTGGTCTTTTCGCTGCCCAAAGCCGCGGCGATCTATGATGAAATGGCCGCCGCGTTCAAGCACTATTTGCCGGAACGTCTGTTGCAAGATTAACAGAGTTATGCACGCAAAGACGCAAAGAAGAACAAGGGCAATTTTATAACTTTGCGTTCTTTGCGCCTTTGCGTGCGACTTGCCCTAGCTTGACGGCACGCCCCAGTACAAACCCTAACTAATCAAGGATGCAAACCATGAAAATTATTGTAACCAAAGATTATGCCGCGCTCAGCCAGACTGTGGCCGATTTTATGGTTGATTTTGTCAACGCCAAACCGGATGCTGCACTGGTGCTCCCTACTGGTGAGACACCCCTGGGACTATACCGTGAGTTGATCGCCCGTTACCAGCACGGAACCTTTGACCCATCCCACTTGCGCATTTTTCAACTCGACGAATATCTCGGTGTGGCGCCAACGGATGAGCACTCGTTCTATTATTGGATCCAACAGGCCTTTCTTCAGCCAATGGCGATCCCCGCCGAGCACTTGGTGGGTTTAGCTGGTGATACCACTGATCCCGCGTCCGCCTGTCGCGCCTATCACGAAGCCGTGATGGCTGCCGGTGGCTTAGATTTGGCGCTCCTGGGGCTGGGACCGAACGGTCATCTTGGTTATAACGACCCGCCCGCCGACGCTGCCACACCCACGCGCGTGCTCGATTTGAGCGAATCTAGCTTGCAGGGATCGGCACGGCACTTTGGTGGCCTGGACCGCGTGCCGCGCCAGGCTTTGACCTGTGGTATGGATCTGTTGCTCGGTGCGAAGCAGAAATTGTTAATGGTTGCGGGCGCGCACAAGCGCGAAATTCTCCAGCAGACGATCGAAGGGCCAGTGACGCCACAAGTACCATCTTCCTATTTACAACAAGCAGAGCATGTCACGCTAATTGTCGATGAAGCCGCCGCTGGTCCCGAACTGACCGCCAAGTTCAGTCAGTAACGTCGCCCGCGGGCAGGGGAAACCGGATGACCTATCTGTTGGGCGTTGATGGTGGCACGACGAAAACCGTGGCCATCATCGCACGACCGGACGGCACAATTGTCGGTGTGGGGCGTGCTGGTTGTAGCAATCTCTATGCGATTGATACGCATGATGGCACGATCGATGCTGTAGAACAGGCCGTCCACACGGCTTGTACCGCCGCCGCTATGCAACCCCAAGCCATCGACGCCAGCGCGTTTAATATGGCCGGGGCGGACTGGCCGGAAGATATCGAGTTCATTGCCGACACAATGTGTCGCTACGGTTTTGGCCAAACAATCACGGTCGTCAATGATGCGATGGGACCGCTGCGTGCAGGCTCGCCGGACGGCATGGGTGTCACCGTTGTCTGTGGCACAGGCGTGGCCGTCGGCGCGCGCGGGCCAGATGGGCGCACCTGGCACTCCGGTTTCTGGCAGTTGGCCCAGGGCGCCGGGGAACTGGGACAAAAAACACTGCATGCCGTTTACCTGGCCGAAATGGGCATTCAGCCGCCCACGACATTGACGGCGCGCGTCTTAGAATTCTATAACCAGCAAAGCGTCGAGACCTTGCTCCACCAACGGACCCGGCGAAATCGAATGCCGCTGCCTGACACGCGCCATCTGGCCCGTCTGCTCTTAGATGAAGCGGGTAAAGGCGATGGCGTTGCGCGCCAGATTGTCCAGACGCATGGTGCCACCTTGGGGGATTATGTGCTAGTGGCGGCACGTCAGGTTGGGCTTGCAGATCGACCGTTTACGCTTGTCCTGGCCGGTGGTGTTTTTCGCCACCCCGAACGTTTGTTGATCGATTCGCTGTTGGCACGCGTCTCCTCTGCTGTACCAGCCGTGCATATGATGCAAAATCAACTGGAACCCGTCGTAGGTGCGCTCTTGCTGGCGTTTGACGCGGCGGGCATACTGGTAGACGAAAATGTGCAGACGCGACTACTGATTACCTTGCCGCCACCGCCGTTTTTTATGACCTAATTCACTTTGCTCGCGACCAAGCGAGTGCATTCACGAATTATTTGTGCCATTTGCTCTCAACTCGATCAGAAGGAAACTATCATGTACATCCTGAAAAACAACGAATTGTCTGTTGCCATTTTAGATCCACAGACCGACCTAGATCGCTGTGGCTCGCGCTATTGTGTGGGCGGCTACATCTATCAAGTGACCGATAGCGCCAAAGGTGAACTCTTCAGCGGGCCGCAATACCCAGCGCCCTATCCTGATGTCTTTGATGGCCAGGGCGCGCCAGATATGTTTCTAGCCAACTTACACGGCGACACTGCGTCGGTCGGCGGTGAGGTGGGCATCATCGGCGTGGGTCGGGTGCGCCGCACCAGCCCCAAGACGCCATTTTCCGTGCGCGACAATCCCGAAGTGATCGAGTTTCTACCCTGGAGCGTCACGCAAGGTCCCAACAGCATCCTGATGGAGACCGAGCAGACGTTCGCTGATTGGTCCTATCATCTCAGCCGGCTGGTGACGTTGATGGGCCGTGCCGTCTACTCACGCACCGAGATCCGCAATGTTGGCCAGCCGGTGTTGCCGGTGCGCTGGTTCGCCCACCCCTTCTTTCCGTTGACCGAAGACCGCGTCTATTGCCAGTTTTCGACGCCGGTTTCCATGGCCGAGAATCCGGGTTATGTGGTCAATACGGATGGTTTTATTGAACAAAAACCAGATTTCAATTGGAAGGCCGGTCATTTTCAGTGGCTACAATACGAAAAAGCTGGCAATAGTATGACAATTGTGGAACGCCACCCCACCATCGGCGCCGTAACCACCGTCACCGATTTTATGCCCGACCCGCTGCCTGTTTGGAGCAATGATCGCACCTTTTCGTTCGAGCCCTACCTGGCGCGCCAGCTTGCCACCGGCGAAGCGGCCGCATGGAGCATCGAGTATCGCTTCTAGGCTAGATAAGGGCAGTGGGCGTGGTATAATAGGTATGAAGTTGTGAACGATTGTTACGTCCCTAAAACTTCAAATATGAGAACATGAGCAGACCGTGTATGAAATTGAATTTGCTGATGAGGCGCTGGCAGATCTGAAATGGTTTAA
>JBBQBY010000552.1:0-4305 GCA_038318235.1 Caldilineales bacterium | reverse complement strand
TGGTGGTGTCAAGCTGGCCGCCGAAGAGCTTAACCGCACCGGCGGGCTATTAGGCTACAAAATTGTCGTGCGCGCCTTGGACGATGAATCGAACAATGATGTTGCGCTCAAACAGGTGGATCAAGTTCAGCAAGCGATCAGCGCCGGCGAGCATGTGTTGGGTGTGATCGGCCATATGAACAGCGGTCAGACCTTGGCGACGATGGAACATTACAAGGATATGCCAATTGTCGTGATTACGCCGACCGCTTCTGAACAAAGCCTGACCAAGCGTGGCTACACGAATTTTTTCCGCGTCAATGCCAATGATAGTGTACAAGCTGTTGTGGATGCCGATTTTCTGGTGAAGAAACTGAATGGCAAGCGGATTGCCGTGCTGCATAACAATAGCCCCTATGGCAAAGGCTTGGCCGAAACCATCATCAAAGAATTAGAACAGCGCGGCGCGACTATCGCGATCAAGGTGGAAGTGGCCGAAGCGCAAACAAAATTTGAGAAGGAAGTGGGCCAGGTTAAAGCGACGAACGCCGATACGATTTTCTACGCTGGCTATGAGATCGAGACGGCCTTTTTACGCAGCGCGCTAAGAGACGGCGGCATCAATTTGCCCATGCTGGCGAGTGACGGCGCGTTTGTGTCGACCACGATCGACGAATCGAGCGGGGCAGCCGAGGGGCTTTATGTCAGCGCATTTGCGCCCAGCCCGCATAACGTAGCCGATGCCAAATGGTTTGAAGCTTATCAGGCGGTGGAATACCGCAATCCCGATAATTTCTCGATCAATGGTTACGTGGCGATGCAAGTGCTGGCGGATGGTGTGCAGAAGGCCAACAAACTCGACGCCAGCTCGATTGCACAGGCGCTACACAGCGGCGCGCTAAACACGTTGCTCAAGGCACTGACCTATGAGGCCGACGGTGATCTAGTCGACCCCAAAATCTGGATTTATCAGGTGAAGGATGGGGAATTTCAGCAGGTGCCGTAGACCCCTCCCTAGCCCTCCCCTGCAGGGAGGGGACTTGATCAGGGCCAGAATAGGCCTGTCCATTTTATCCACCAAACGGCTCCCTCCCTTGCAGGGAGGGTTGGGGAGGGGTCTGACCACAAACTAGATGATAACAACTTTGGGAAACAGGGGCACGCGCACTGAGTCGGATATTTCACCACTTGGAGCGTAAAACTTAATCTTTCCTTTTGCATCACAAATCCACACTTCAGTAGCACCAACTTCGAAATAGAGCTTTCGCTTGTTTTTCATCTCTTCTAATGAATTACCAGGAGAGCGAACTTCGACACAAATCTCGGGGGCAATCGAGACATCATAATCATCTTCGACCTGTTTCCAACGAGCGGTCGAAAACCATGTAACATCTGCAACCTTGGTGCCTTGCGCAGTCTGAATCGCACATTCTGTGACGATTTGCCCACTTCCTTGCATTAAATCGTCTAATAAGTTGCCGATTTTGAACTGATAAGCGCCGTGTTTCGCCTTGGTTGGCGTCATCACAATTTGCCCCCATTGATTCAATTCAATTTTATAGGGTAAATTTTGCAAATTTGGATCATTTACTACTTGTTGCCAATTCATGCATACCTCCAGGGCAAATTAACAAAACAATGGCTGCGGTTATTGTACCGCAGCCATTGTTTTAGTCAAGTATTCAAACTTTAAACACAAAACCTAGAAACGCAAGTACCTACTACCCGACGCGTGATGCCGCCGCCGTCAGCGCCTGCGCCACAAAGATTGGCGCAATCGAACGCCGATAGTCGGCGCTGGCGTGCAGATCACCCATCACGTCATCGCCAAGGTCTTGGCCGATTTGCGCCGCAGCCGCGGCAATCGTCGCTTCGTTCAAAGCCTTGCCCACCAACGCCGCTTCCACGGCCTTGGCCTTGGTGGCATGCGACGTGAGACCACCAACCGCTACACTAGCCGCGGTGCAGAGGCCATTCTCCACCTTCACCTGTGCAGCACAGCCAATTACGGCATAGCGTGAAGCCGGATTAAACAGTTTGGCGTAGGCTGAACCACCACCATTTGTCGGCAGATCAACGCTGCTGACTAATTCACCTTCTTGCAAGGCCGTTTCAAACAGACCGGTGAAAAAGTCCTGGGCGGCGACACTGCGTTGCCCTTGTGGGCCAGTCAAGTTGATCGTTGCGCCCAGTGCCGTGAAGACGGTAGGCAGATCCGACGCCGGGTCGGCATGGGCGATGTTGCCACCCACGGTGCCGCGGTTGCGTACCTGCGGATCGCCGATCCAACCGGCGGCTTCAGTCAAGCCCAGCGGTAGATTTTTGGCCGCTGCTACGGTAGCATGGGTGGTCAAAGCGCCGATCCGCGCTGAGTTGCCATTCGTCGTAATGCCTTTTAACTCGCCGATCCGTCCGATGTCGATCAGCGTACCGGGGTCAGCCAGACGCAATTTAAGCGATGGGATCAGGCTGTGCCCCCCGGCGATCACCTTGGCGCCCTCATGTTCCTGCATCAGAGAAAACGCTTCGCTGAGCGAATTGGCCCGATAATAATCAAATTTTGGCGGATACATCTTATTTGCCTCCGTTCTGCTTGGCGTTTTGAATGGCGTTCCAAATTTTTTCAGCCGTTAGCGGCATTTCCAGATGGCGAATCCCAAGCGGCGCCAGCGCGTCCATCACGGCATTGGCCACGGTCACTGTCGCTGCAATTGTACCCATCTCGCCCGCACCTTTTACGCCTAACGGATTAGACGGCGAAGGGGTCTCGGTGCGCGAGGTATGGAACGTAGGAAAGCCATCCGCACGTGGCATGGCGTAATCCATAAACGAACCGGTGAGCAGTTGCCCGTTTTCATCATAAACGCCATGCTCCCAGAGCGCTTGACCAACGCCCTGGGCAATGCCGCCCTGAATCTGACCTTCCACCAACATCGGGTTGATCACATTACCGACATCATCAACGGCGAAATATTTTTGCAAGGTGATTTCGCCGGTATCCGGATTAATTTCGATTTGCGCCATATGCGCGCTGTTGGGGAAGGTGAAGTTGGGTGGGTCAAAGAAGGTGGTCTCTTCCAACCCTGGTTCTAGGCCGTCGGGTAAATTATGCGCCGTATACGAGGCGAAGGAGAGATCGAAGAACGATTTCTTTTGGCTAGGCGAGCCCTTGACATACACACCGCCATGCTCGCGGTCATAGACCAAATCTTCCTCAGCGGCTTCGAGTTGATGCGCGGCAATTTTCATCATCTTTTTGCGTACCTTTTCGGCGCTACGCAGTAAGGCCGTGCCACCCACTGCCGCGCTCCGACTACCATACGTGCCCATGCCAAACGGGATCAGCCCGGTGTCGCCATGCATAATTTCAACATCTTCCATCGACACGCCCAGCTCATCGGCCACAATCTGCGCAAAGGCCGTTTCATGCCCTTGACCATGCGTATGCGAACCGGTCAGAACCGTGATTTTCCCCGTTGGATGCACACGCACCACCGCGCTCTCCCAGAAGCCGACCGCTGAACCGAGCGCACCGGCCACTTTCGAGGGTGCGGGACCGCTGGCTTCAATACAACCGGCGATGCCAATGCCCACAAGTTTGCCCTGCGCACGCGCGGCGGCTTGGTCAGAACGCAGCGCCTGATAGCTGGACTCGGCCACGAGTTTGTCAAAGAGCCGGTCGTATTCACCGCTGTCATAGACCATGGCAACAGGCGTTTGATAGGGGAAATCGCTGGGCTGGACAAAATTCTTGCGCCGGAATTCGATTGGATCCACGTTGAGATGACGGGCGGCCAAATCGACCAAACGCTCGACCACATACGCCGCTTCGGGGCGACCCGCGCCGCGATAGGCGTCAACCGGCACCGTGTTGGTCAGTGTTCCCCACATCTCGCCGTAGACACCTGGAATTTTATAAAGTCCAGAGAGCAGACAGATATAGAACGCCGTCGGAATCAACGGGGCAAACGTAGAAAGATACGCGCCTTGATCCGACCAGGTCTTGACATAGAGGCCGGTAATATGACCATCTTTATCCAACGCCATGCGCGCATTGGTGACATGGTCGCGGCCTTGTGAATCGGTCATAAACGATTCGCTGCGTGTGGCGACCCACTTCACGTTGCGGTTCAGCTTACGCGCCACCCAGGGCACAATGATCTCTTCAGGGTAGTGGAAAATTTTGCTGCCGAAACCACCACCGACATCGGGTGAAATCACGCGCAATTTGTGTTCAGGGATGCCTAACGTAAAGGCGCTGAGCAACAGGCGAATCGGGTGCGGATTCTGACTGGTGGTCCACAAGGTCATCTCTTCGGTGGAAGC
>JBBQBY010000551.1:0-4337 GCA_038318235.1 Caldilineales bacterium | reverse complement strand
TTTTCCAAACCGTTGTTGGCTTCCATCCGCCAATCCAGCAGAATTGCGCATCACGTACGCGATGATCGTCCTTGGTTGCGCTATTCTGCCAATTTATTTGTCTCTCACCCAACCCATTCCACCAATACATGTGGGTAAAGGTAAGTGGTAAGGGAGGGGACCGATCAGGGACAGAAGACGATGGTTGATCTATCCGACCAACAGTTCCCTCCCTGTTTGGGGAGGGTTAGGGTGGGGTCGCCGCACGAATACAATCTGCGGCAAATTTACATACCCAGTAACCGCTGTGCATTCGACCCTAAAATCAGACGCTTCGCTGCGTCTGAAATATTGGCGGTGATGATCTTGCCGATCTGTGAACGCGGGTCCATCAGCGGCATATCAGAACCATAGAGCACGCGGTCGGCCCCGGCTTCGTTGACGAGTTGCTCGATGACGCCGGGCGTGCGAAAGGTGGAGCAGGTTTCCAGATAGACATTGGGATTGGCTTGCGCGGCGGCAATCGCCTGGGCGCGTTCGTCCGGCGTGTTGCCGGCATGCCCGACGATAAAGTTAGCTTGTGGATAGTGCGGCGCAATTTCGCTCACAAATTTGGGCAAAGATTGTGGCTCCGGGTAAGCGTTTACAATGTTTTTCATGTGATGATACGTAATTTTTCTGCTCGTTCCGCACGCTCCGGCGTGGGAACGCAATCCTGAAGCTCTGCGTCGAGCGGTGAACGCGGCATAGGAAACGCGCAATAACAGGGACGCAGAGCGTCCAGACGGTATTCCCACGCCGGAGCGTGCGGAACGAGCGGAACGAGCAAATTACTCCTCACGCGCCCAACCAGATGTTGGCATCGAAGACCGGCACGCGCGGCTTGAAATTCAAGGTGGTCATGGCAGCCAATCCGCGTATTTTTCATGCAGAACGCGCTTGCACGCCTGGTATTGTTCCTCGGTAAAACATTGGTAGGGCGAGAGCAGGCGCAAGGGCATCGCGTCCAAGCCACCCAGCCGCACCAGCATTTTGTCATAAGCGCCGTCGATGCGCCCTTCGCTGAGCACAGCGCCAAGCACGTCGTACAGCATATCGTGAAATTCTTTTTGTAGACTGAATAATTGCTCAAAATTCCGCGCCAGGCCGGCCTTGAAAAGGGCCCAAGTTTTGTGCGGTGACATGGGGCCAAAGGATGAAAGCATCGAACATTCGCCATATAGACAGCCATGCGGAAAATTTTCTTCGCCAAAGAAGTGTTGGAGTTCGGGGGCCTGCTGCATCAAACTGGCGGCGCGCGTGATGCCACCACCGGTATTTTTGGTCGCCACCAAATTGGGCAGCGCGGCGATCAGACGGCGATAATCTGGCCCTTCGAGCACACGTTTGGTGCGCGGCAAATTATAGTGAAGAAATTTTGCCGCGGGGAAAGCGCCGCAAACATCGGTAAAAAAGGTCATTAACTCCGTGTCATTGAGCGCGCCCCAAGCCGGCATCGAAATCTGAAAGACCCGGAAGCCCACCTCATAGGCAAATTGCAACCGTTCGACAATGTTGGCGGTTGATAGCCCGATCACACCGACCATAGGATGAACATTTTCGCCACGCGTCTCTTCATAGAAAATGGGCACTATCTGCTGGAAACGAGCCGTGTCGATGGCGTAGCCTTCACCCGCCGTGCCAAAAATATAAAGATGGTTAAAATGTTGGAGAACGCTGCGCACCTCGCGCCGGAAAATATCTTCTAATAACTGCTCATTTTCGTCCCATGGAATTTCACAAGAGACCAAAACCGCTTGTGGATAGCGAGCCATTCACTCCTCCGAATCAAAAATTTGAGGCAAAATTATAGGGACGCAACAGGGCAAAGATTTTCGCCGCGCCTAGTCCCAAGGTTAAACATGACTGGACCCCAGGCCAGACCCCTCCCCCTGTCCTCCCCATCAGGGACAGCCGAAGGAACCCATTCGGTCCCTGATGGGGAGGGTTAGGTGGAGTCTTGCATCATAACACTTGAACATTAGGCAAAGCATAATCCGATTCGTAGGCGAAAGTCAAATCGATAAAAAACACCAGGTGGCGCCATCAATCCCGAGCGCCCCATAAATTACGTAGGGTGCTGGAAAAGTGGCTTTGACAAGCCGTATCTGAATCAGGTATAGTACGCCTATAGGCTATCGCCCACCAATGCAATGTGTCGGTGCTGCTTGACGGTGCGCAATCCTTTTTCCACTCATCTGTTTAACAATGACAAGGAAATTAACAATGACAAGGAAATTGATCGCCTTGTCGCTGCTCTCCTACGCATTCAAGAAACTACGTATCCAAGAAAGTGGTGATTGACATGTATCCCAACCCGCTCAAGCAAAAGCTCCAAGACGGTGCCTTAATTTTGGGCACCGCCATCCCAGCGCCCTCTTCTTACATAACGACGGTGACCTGCCAGACCGACATTGATTTTATCTGGATCGACACCGAACACTCCCCCTATGGCACAGAGTCGTTAGACGCCGTGCCGGTGTTGGCGCGCCAACAGGGTGTCGCCCCGATGATTCGTGTGGCGTGGAACGATCCGGCGCTGATCAAGAAAGCGTTTGACATTGGCGCGGTGGCCGTGATGGTGCCGCAGATCAGCACTGCCGAGGAGGCCGCCCGCGCCGTCCAATATGCGCGGTATCCGCCCGAAGGCCAGCGCGGGGTGTCACCGCTGTGGCCGCTGATTGCTGGCGAAGATTGGGGGCATGTGATCCGCACAGCCAACGCCGAAACGGTGTTGGTTCTGCAAATTGAGAGTCAAGAGGCCTACGACAACATCGACGAAATTGCCAAGGTGCCGGGCATTGATGTACTCTTTGTGGGGCCGATGGATCTCTCAGCATCGCTAGGCGTGCTTACACAAACCGGTGCGCCAGCCGTCCAAAAGATCATGCGCGACATCGGGCAGCGTTTCCAAGATAGTAAGATTGCGATCGGCACGACATTGGAAGATGTCAGTGAAATTCAAGAAAAAATTAGCTGGGGTTATCGTTTTCTGAACGTAGGCAACCCATTTGGGTATGGGGTCCAGGCGTTGCGTCAACATCTAGCCACCCTGCGGGCTAATCCAACCGGTCAAAAGGCAACGTGACCCATGCTTTATAAGATCCTACGGTAAATGACTAATTGGTGGTCTACCCTCTTCCGGGAAGGCTCGCTTCGTTCAGTTGCTGAGCGCTATTACCCTTCCCGGAAGATTGTTAGTTCCAACCCTAGAGACAAGGTTGTTATGCGTACAGTGTGAAAAAGCGATTACACAGAGGACGACGCTGCGCTTACGGAGCGAAAACAAACTTGCTCTGCATTTTTGCTCTGTGAGCTCTGTGTAACTGTTTTTAGTGTTCCTGCCTACCATCAGTTGCTAATCAATCGCGAAAACTGGCTTGTTGATCAGAGAAAGGAAAAACATATGTTAATAGAAAATGTGCGCCATTTGACGAAGGAAGAGTTGGAAGCAGGTCTGGATATTATCCGTCAATCACCTGCCAATGAAGGTGTGCTCGATCTGATTGTGCGCCGGCCGCGGAGTGACGCGCGTGAGGTGCTCGAAATAGGTGAACTCGACCTCGTCGATGGGTTGGTGGGTGACACCTGGAAGATCCGCGGTAGTTCGCGCACAACCGATGGGACGTCACATCCGGACATGCAACTCAACCTCATGAATTCGCGTGTGATTGCCCTGGTGGCCCAGGACAAAGATCGTTGGGCATTGGCCGGCGACCAACTTTTTATTGACCTAGATTTGAGCGAGGAAAACTTGCCGCCAGGCACGCAATTAGCCCTCGGTTCGGCGGTGATCGAAGTGACCGCGCAGCCCCACACCGGTTGTGCGAAATTTGTCGCCCGTTTTGGCCTGGACGCGATGAAGTTTGTCAATTCAGCCGATCAGAAACAGCTTCACCTGCGCGGCATCAACGCCAAGGTCGTACAACCGGGCACGATTCGGGTTGGGGATCGGGCCAAAAAGCTCTAAGCCGCCAGTTGTGAATTGGCAAGGCAGAGAAAAAGGAGTTTGCGATGCTATTCATGATCATCGAGCGGTTCAAAGATAACGACATGCTCCCCATCTATAAGCGTGTGCGCGACGAAGGTCGCATGTTGCCGGATGGCCTCAAATACATTGATATACTGTGTACGGTCATAGATAAGAATCAAGGTTGCGCCTCAAAAGTTTGAAAGTCGAGAGTGAGCAAGGAATCGAGTTCCTCTTTATAGGTATCATGCGAGTGTTCGAGGCAAAGCATGATTGCCTGTTTGAAGCGGTCAAAATCAGCATGGTAAATCGAGTAGAGCGATTTTTTCTTGACAAATTTCCATAGTCG
>JBBQBY010000550.1:0-4349 GCA_038318235.1 Caldilineales bacterium | reverse complement strand
CTCAGCACCTTTCCGCTGGTCTTCCCACCAGACGCCGCCGGTCAAGCCAAAAAGGCTGCACTGCTGGCCGTGTATGACCAATTGGCGCAGGGAAATAGTGCATAAGGCTGTTCCGCAAAACTAAGGACACACCAGCATTCCGGGAATGGGCCACACGAACTCGGTATGATCGGCGTGACCCTGGCCCATTCCCGGAATGCTCGAAAGATTGCCCGTGTAGTAATAAACCGCCTTTCTCTAGATGACTGATTGTCAAGCACTCAGGTGCATTTTTGCGCGTGCCTGAACCGTGGCGCTCTTCCTCACTTTCCTCTATAGTGGAGCTTATCCTATCTATCTATCCATCTGTTGATTTTTCGAGGGAGACTGCCCGATGAAAGTAAAAATGATCCTGCCCGCGCTGACCGAGGCCAAGAGTCCCTATTTTCGTCCGATCAAATATTCACTCTTTCCACCGCTTGGTTTGGCGACGCTGGCGGCCTATTTGAATGACGATGACGAAGTCAGCTTGCAGGACGAGCATGTCGAAGTGTTGGATTTGAATGACACGCCCGATCTGGTGGTGATCCAGGTTTACATTACATCGGCCTATCGCGCCTATCAATTGGCGGAGCATTACCGAGCGAAGGGCGCTTATATCGCCCTGGGCGGTTTACACGTAACTTCGCTGCCCGACGAGGCAGCCTTGCACGCCGACACGATCTTCCTTGGGCCAGGTGAGGATACCTGGCCCGCTTTTCTCAAAGATTATCGCGCCGGTAAACCAGGCAAACGCTATCGCTCCACCACGCGTACCTTGGTGGGGGCGCCGCCGATCCGCCGCGACTTGATCAAGCGGCACCTGTATCTCGTCCCCAATTCGATTGTCGTTTCGCGCGGTTGTCCGCATAGCTGCGACTTTTGTTATAAGGAAGCGTTTTTTGAAGGCGGTAAAGGCTTCTATACCCAAACTGTCGATGACGCTTTGGCCGAGATTGAGCGCTTGCCAGGCCGGCACCTCTATTTTTTGGATGATCATCTGTTGGGGCAGGCGCGCTTTGCCGGGGCGCTCTTTGACGGCATGCGGGGGATGAAGCGCTTATGGCAAGCGGCCAGTACAGTGCAAGCGGTATTGCGCCCTGGCCTGCTGGAAAAAGCCGTGGAAGCAGGTCTGCGCAGCCTGTTTGTCGGCTTTGAAACGCTCAACCCGTTGAGTTTGCGCGAGCAGAACAAAGTACAAAATCTTAACCGCGATTATAACGCCGCGATTCGTCGTTTGCACGATTTAGGCGTGATGATCAACGGCAGCTTTGTCTTTGGTATGGATCACGATGACGAGACGGTTTTTGCGCGCACGGTGGCTTGGGCAATTGAACTGGGGATTGAGACCGCCACTTTTCATATTTTGACACCCTATCCAGGCACAGCGCTGTATGAACGGATGGCCGCTCAAGGGCGTTTGACTAGTGGCAACTGGGATTTATACGACACGCGCCATGTCGTCTTTCGCCCGATCCAAATGACGCCGTCCGCGCTTGAGGCTGGGTATTGGCGCGCATATCGTGAATTTTATCAGTGGCAGTCTATTTTCAAAGGCGCATCCACCAAGCCGGATGCGATTGGTAAATTGCGCCATGTCGCGTACGCTGGCGGCTGGAAGAAGTTTGAGCCAGCTTGGGATTGGCTGATCCGTGCTCGGCGGGTTGCCCATCTGCGTCCCATGTTGGAAGGTGTGCTGACTGGCTTTGGGAAATATCTAGAGCGCGAGCCGTTAGATGATGGTCAGTTGCTCAAGATTTATGCGGAGTGAGCATTTCACGCGTCGGGCCACGAACTATCGTGGCCCGATGCACAATCATATAATATCCTCTTCCTCGTCCTCTGAAGGATTCCACTCGTTAACAGCAAGTTGAAGCAAACGATTCTTTGCTGACAAAAATTAGTTTTCAGATGTTATCTGGTAACTTAATTTTGGCTAGCGAATTGGCAGATAATGCCTGCTCAATCAGGCGATTAAGGATCTCCTCATCAGTAATCGCCTTCACTTTTGTCCTGAACTCAACAGGCAGCGAGCCAAACTTTTTGGTTAGCAAAAGAAACAGGATCTCCTGCTTCGCTTCTTGTCTACCTTCCTGTCTACCTTCTTGTCTACCTTCCTGTTTGCCTTTTTGTTCGCCTTCTTCGAGGGCTTTATCGATCGAAGTCATTTCAAGTTCCGCTAACTTTTTCATGATTTCCTCCGCACCTGGTGGGACTTTCCCAGCTGGTAGATACGTTTCTACGAAATTGACCAAAAATAGTTTATCGCCTTCGGTCAACTCACTATCAATAATGGTACGCAACGCGGCTAGCTTGATCTCCGCGCGTTGGGCTTTGCGATGTTTCATTAATACGGCTAATGCACCTGCAATCGCGTCGGGCCTCTGCAAGTAAATTTCGCTCAATAATCCTCGGATGCCAACTTGTGCATAACGAAAATGCAGCAGTTGCTCATCGAATAAGGTTTCGGTGTAAGTTTCCCACGTTAGTCCCTCTTTGCTTGGCAGTAGCAGCAGGGCAATCGGGAAAACTCGTCGGCGTCGGAGGATACGCAACAGGCTATAATATTCATACATGCGCCCTGGCAAAGTTTTCTTGTCCCGACTCTCCACCTCGATATGGACGATGATCGTCTCTTTTTGACCATCTAGTGTATCAACTTCCGCAACGATATCGGTGATACGTAATACTTGATCAGGCAGATTAACAATCAATTCTTTGTCCAGAAAAACCAGCGTTCTGAAATCTAGACGTACTGCCTGCTCTGGAAAGAAGAGGGCAAGAAAGCGCGGCAGAAAGCGCTGAAGAAACTCTTTGAACCGGCGATCATATTGCATTTGTAGCCGATTCCTAGATTAGGCCGCGATTAACTCGCAGCGGGCGAAAAAGTAAGCTTGAACGTGGTCTGCGGTGCTTCCAACCGCTCTGGCAGCGGTGACACATCGCGCACGAAGCGACCCTGCATGCTCCACGGGCCAGTCCAGGTGATCTGTACATCGACCAGCCGTCCGCGCAATGGCAAATCGCTTTCAACAAAGACCAATTTATTCTGGCGTGTGCGACCGCGCCACTTGCCTTTATGCTGATCCTCGACCAACACTTCGACAATTTCACCTAGGCGGCGACTGTTGATCTCGGCGCAAATTTCTTCCTGCAACGCCTCGACCGCGGCGTGCCGGCGCACCTTCTCTGCTTCGGGCACATCATCGTCCATGCGTCGTTCGCTCACCGTACCGGGGCGCGGACTGTAGCGGGCTAGATGGACTTTGTCCAACTTCAAATCGCGCAACACTTCCAGCGACTTCTCAAATTTTTCCGCTGTTTCGCCACAGAAACCCACAATGATATCGGTGTGGATCGCCGTATCGGGCAGAATTTGGCGAATGCGCTGAATCAAGGCCCGATACTCGGCATTCGTATAGCCACGCTTCATGCGTTCCAGGATTTCGTCGTCACCGGCCTGGATCGGCACTTCGATATGTTCACAAACCTTGGGTAAATCACGCACCGTTTCTAAAATGCGGTCAGTCATATAGTTGGGATGGCTGGTCAGGAAGCGAATGCGCCAGAGCCCTTCGATTTCATTGACCGCGCGCAACAGATCGGCCAGATCGTATGCGGATTGCGGAGTAGGGAGTGCAGAATTTTCTCCCATCCCTTGTCTCCCTAAGCGTAGCGACATCTCCTTGTCTCCTTGTCCCCGATAGGCACTGACCGTCTGGCTATTGCCCAATTCACCGCGCCAGTCATAACCATAGCGGTCCACAATCTGGCCGAGCAAGGTTACTTCGCGCGCCCCCTGGGCGACTAGACCGCGGATTTCGTTGACAATTTCCTCGATCGGGCGGCTGCGTTCAACCCCACGCCGGAAAGGGATAATGCAAAAGGTGCAGGCATGGCTACAGCCATAGACAATCGGCACATGCGCTGTGATGGGCGCTTGGCCGCTCAAGGCTAGATGTTTGATCGATTGGACCGTGCCTATCGGTTGCGCTTCATCTTGAACTTGGTAGCGTTGGGTCAACTGTTGGCGTTCGATCTCGGCCATCTCGGCGTCGATCTCCGTCTGGCGTAGATAGTTGACCAGGGGTGCGGCCTCGCTGGGCGGCATAAATACATCGACTTCGGGGTAGGCATCGAGCAGTTGCTGGCTGGGTTTGACGCCGACCATACAGCCCATCAGTGCCAGGGTGCGGTCTGGGCTGCGCTTGCGCCAGGCGCGCATGTTGCCCAATTTGCCAATCGCCTTGTCTTCGGCTGCCTGACGCACCACGCAGGTGTTGAGCACAACGACATCAGCTTCATCGAGGCGCTCGGTGGGGCCATAGCCA
>JBBQBY010000549.1:0-4360 GCA_038318235.1 Caldilineales bacterium | reverse complement strand
ATTATCGAGGCAATTGCCGAGATCAAAGAACGCACCGGGGCCACCGTAATCTTTGTCAGCCACGACATGGCCGTCCACGCCCAATTGGTGGACCGGCTAGCTGTGATGTATGCGGGCAAAGTCATGGAAATCGCCAATGTTTATGATATGTTCGCTGAGCCGCTGCATCCCTACAGCCAGAAGTTGTTAAGTTCGATTCCGGCCTTGGGCGGCGAACGCACGCGTTTGGAAAGCATCCCCGGTATGGCGCCCAGTCCGCTGCGTTGGCCGGGCGGCTGTCGCTTCCATCCCCGCTGCCCGCATGTGATGGAGGTCTGCAAACAGATCGATCCACCCTTGATCGAAGTTCAAGCCGGGCGTCAGGTTGCTTGTCATCTTTATCCCGACAATATCCAGCCAATTCAGCTCGAGGTGCAACATGGGCGCTAGTCAACATTTGCTGGAAATCCAAAATCTGACCAAGGTCTTTGACGCCGCCGGGGGCATGTTTACGCGGCGCAGCGTGACGGCGGTCGATAATGTCTCGTTCAATTTGTCCGGTGACAAGCCCACTCTGCTCACGATTGTCGGCGAAAGTGGCAGCGGCAAAACCACACTGGCGCGCACATTGCTCGGTTTAACCCCGCCCAGTGGCGGCACGATCCGCTATCGCAATCAGGACATTTATCAGAAGTCAGCCAAGGAATGGCAGAGTTATCGCACCGAAGTGCAGCCGATCTTCCAAGACCCGTATTCCACGTACAACCCGTTTTACCGGATTGACCGCGTGCTTGAAGTGCCGATCCGCCAATTCAAGCTGGCCGCCAGCAAAGCCGAAGCGCGCCAGTTGATGGAAGAAGCGTTGCGCGCCGTTGATCTGCGCCCGAACGATGTGCTGGGTCGTTATCCGCATCAGTTGAGCGGTGGCGAACGGCAACGGGTGATGTTGGCGCGCGTCTATCTGATAAAACCGCGGCTGATCATTGCCGACGAGCCGATCTCGATGATTGACGCCGCCTTGCGCGCGCTTTTCCTCAACATTCTGCTCGATTTTCGCGACAAATTTGGCATTTCTTGCATTTTCATTACCCACAACCTCGCCACCGCCTACTATCTGGGTGGCGACATTATGGTGATGTGTCGCGGCCGTGTGATTGAAAATGGCACGATGGATGCCGTGGTCAACACGCCCAAACATCCCTACACCCAACTTTTGCTCGAATCAGTGCCCAACAACGACCCGCGCAAACGTTGGGCGCAGAGCCGCAAAGCACAGGCGATTGATACGAGTGAACTCAAATTCAGCCCGAATGCCTGTGTTTTTGTCGCCCGCTGCCCGCATGTGATGGACGTTTGTCATCAACATCGCCCAGCGCAGATGCCGACCGAGAGTGGACAGGAAGCCGCCTGCTTTTTATATGGCGACAAGGTTTTCCCCGTCGAGCAGCTTGTGAAGAGTGGAGTCGCAGAATGACCGTCCCAGCGTTACGTTTTCGCGAAGAACCGTATGATCTCAACCGGCTCAACAATTTACTGTTGCAGTTTCGCGTCAAAGGTTATGTGGTGCTGCCCGATCTGTTCGAGCGCGACAGTGTCGATCCATTTCTAGCCGAAGTGCAGGCCGCGATCAAACAGAATGAACAAGGGCGCTGGTTTATGCCCGATGACCAACCGGCGATCTATTGGCCGATCCGCGCGCCACGTTTGCGTACGCTCTTGCCGGCTGCGCTCTTTCCCGCCAAGATGACACCGAATGTCTCGGTCTTTGAAACCGCCTGGCTGATCAGCGAAAGTGGCAAAGAGGGGCTCAACTGGCACAAGGATCGCCAACACGAGGGCACGGTTGGGGGCAATTACCAGTATCCCGACAGTGTCCATCTCGGCATGTACTTCCGCGATATGACACCCGAAGACGGACCCACGCGCGTGATTCCCGGTTCACACGTGGATCAGAATCTGCATCCCTACAACAATTCACCCAGCGACTTTATGTTGCCGCGCAAGCAAGATGCGGTGCTCTGGGATCAACGCTGTTGGCACGCGGCCAGCGCCCGCCAGAACCCAGATTTGCGGATCTTTGCGCTCTTTGGTTTTCAACCCATCCAATCCTTTGGCAACTATCCATTGCGCGCCATGCCGCGTGCGCTGGTGCAAGCCTGGTTGGACGCCGAAGGCACCCAAGATGAAGCCTATTTTGGTGGGGCGTGGAGTGTCAGAAGTATCATTGATGGGTTGAAGGATGCACTGAAGGATAAAGAGGCGAAGGAATAGCTCAGACCCCACCCTAACCCTCCCCAAACAGGGAGGGGACTGATTGGGGAGGGTTAGAGTGGGGTCTGAGCGCTGACGAATGAACCACTAGACCTCTCCCTCCTCTGCTGGGAGGGAGTTCGTTGGTCGGGCTGAAGAACCATTTTCCCCTGTCCATGGTGGCGCTATACGCCCGCGTTGCGAACATTCCGCCTCCTTTTTCTAAGGGAGGGAGCGAGTGGGTTCTCCCTTTCTGCTTAATCCAGGTGCGGCGTGCCGCATCTGGATTTTTTGTTCATGCAACCCTCAATGCAGCCGCGCGGCCTTGCTCCGTGCTATACTATAGATAACGCGACGGATTCCCTAAAAAGTGCACGGATGATCCGCCCGCGCTATTGAACTCAAGCAGCCGTTACGCACTTTCCGGTTGCTGAGTGTTGCTTGTTTTAGAAAGGAACGACAATGCGTTTTAAAATTTCACTGATCTGTTTGGTTGCCCTAGGGTTACTCGTTGCTTGCCAACCGCACAGACCGCCACAGCGTTTTCGGCTCGCCCCGCAGCAGCCAGCCCCGATCAGTTCACCAACACCAGTCAGTGCTACGCCACAACCGGCGCCGAAATTTGTGGGGATCTACAAACATCTCTCGCTTGCCGCCGACGCGCCCGCGATTGACAGCACGCTCTACCTCAATACCGATGGCAGTTTCAAGCTGATCGACGAATATGTCGGCAAAGCCACCAACACCCAAGTGGGCACGTGGGCGGCCAACACCGATGGCAGCGCCACGATTACCACGACCGGCCAATTGGATCGCAAATTTGATAAGCCAGTCATCGAGCAAGTACGCTTTGCCGATGATCGCGAGGAAACGCTCAAGATTGATGGCGATAAAAGCAGCCAATGGACCCGCTTCGAGGCGCTAGTGGCGGATTACACCAAAGAGACCTATGACCCCAAAGTGGCCACAGCGGCGATTCAGACGGGTGGTTGGGCCGGTTTGTACAAGGCAGCCTTACCTGCCGCCGATTGCTGCGGGCTGGACATCACGCTCTTTTTGAACGCCGACAAATCCGCCGAATTCCGCAGTGATTATCTCAATGGCAAAGCAGCGATTTCAGAAGTAGGCACTTGGACTGCCAGCCAAACGCAAACAATGACCAGCACGGCGCCGGTCACGGTGACCGTCGTGATTACTGGTCAAAAAGAGCAGACCACAACGGCTAAGTTGCAGACGCTCCAGTTAGTCTTGCAGGATGGTGTGCTGGTCAGCAGCAAAACCAGTGACATTCTGCCGGATGGTCGCTTGAAGCTTTATAGCGCCGCTGGTCTGATCGCGCCAGAACGTGCGGCGTTTGCGGCGCAGGACTCGACGGCTGCGCCCACTCTGCCCAAAATGCCGCATTACCCCAAACATCTGCCGTTCTGGGTAAGATTTTTGATGTTGGTTGAGCACATTTGCCAGCATTTGCTGGACATGCATTTTTCTGGACATGCGCTCCCAGACGATCTTAAGCTGCCAACCACCTAGTCTGACAAGCCGAAGCTGAAAAGATTTTTACCGCAAAGAACGCAAAGTGCGCAAAGTTTTTTTGTTCTCCTTGCTGTTCTTTGCGGTAGAAATCTTTGTCATTTGTACAAAGATTTAACGACTTAGGCGATTTCAATGAAATAAGGATCCAACGTTTGCCGAACAAAATCATGCGTAGGTGCGTGCTTTTAGCCGCACGTGCTGCGTATACCCCAATTGTGCGGCTACAAGCACGCACCTACTGGATCCTTTATGCTTTGATGGCGCCTTATACCGAGTTCAGAATGAAACCCGGCGTTTTCGTCAACCATCTTCCTGGAACCCTTCAGGAACTTCAGGGGTATCGAATCGATTTGAGTATACGTCTTATGCCACCAGTTTCACGCGCGCTCACGGCGCTCCATATACCGCATCGCATCTTTCACCACACGCAACCTGTTGATTCGTTGGAACAGGCCGCACAAGCGCGCGGCCAAACACCCGCCCAGGTGGTCCGCAGCATTCTCTTTCGCCTGGGCCAGGATCAATATGCAATGGTGTTGATGGCCGGGCCGGACCAAATTTCGTGGAAGGCATTGCGCCAGCACTTTGCCCAGTCACG
>JBBQBY010000548.1:0-4365 GCA_038318235.1 Caldilineales bacterium | reverse complement strand
CCCAGACCGATAATCCCTAGGCGGACAGGTTTCATATTTTTCCCCCCAATCCAATTTTGCCACGAAGTGTCTGATGCAGTAACTGGTAAAAGCGTGCATTCCGGGCGATTTTCTCGCGGGGATGAATCCCGCGGCTGACAGTAGCAAGTCGCCGCAGCGACTAAAATATTTAGTGCCTGAGGGCACTTGGTACTGTCAGCCGCCAAATTTAATTTGTGCCAAAATTGGGGATGCACACCTTGGTAAAAGACACCTGCCTGCGCTCCGTTGCTTCCTATTTATCTTCCTCTACCCTGCCACACCAGCGCAACGTGTTGCCCAACAAAGTTTGGAATGAAGGGTCCAGCCAAACTTCCAGATTGTGGCCTGGGGTAAGCACACAGACGCGACCGTCGCCTTCCAAGCGCGTCCAGCCACCGGGTTGGGTGCCGTGGGTCGAGGTCGTGGTCAAAAAGAGATCGGCTTGGGGATCATCGAATTCCATAAAATAGTGCTCGTCTTTGAACGTGAAGGGCACGCTGCCTGCCGTCAATCGATGGTCTGCCTTCGGTTCCACGGTGACGAGGCATTGGGGCGGATGTTGAATGAAGACACCGCCGAGTAGACCACGCAACACGGGCAACTCGCGATAGCCGGCTGTGCCCGAATGGATCACCAGCAGGCTATTGCCCTGGCGGACATAGGCTAATAAAGCGGCCTGCACTTCATCCGTAACCCAGGGGCCGGTAATCGATGGACGACATGTTATTGGCCTTGGTCAGCACCACCAAGGGATATGTTGCCATCCGTTCCGCCGACCATTCCTCAGCGTTTTCGAGCCAGTCAAATGTAAAACTGCAATCGCCTAGCGCACTCAAACCGGCACGCGGCGTGCGCGCCGGATGCCATTGATCGTCACAGAGCACCAATGTTTGCATGCAAATCGTCTCCTCGCTTGGTTCGTTGCTTTCCCAGACAATACCGAAAGATGTGAATTATAGCTGATGGATGGCTGATTGACAACCAGCTTGGATTGAAGGGGTAAAGCGGCGTAACGCACGCAACGATAGAACAACGAATGCAGGAAACAACGAATAAAACCAAGCGTTTATTCGTTGTTTCCTGCATTCGTTGTTCTATCCTCAACTGGCAATCGCGCGCAGATAACGCGCCGCCGAACGCTCGACCACGGCCTGTGCATCGTGAGCGACGACGCGGTCAAACCAGGCGCCATAGATGCGGTCATAGGTGTACGGTTGCAGCGCCGTCACGATCTGTTCGATCGCCGGCGCGTTCAGTGGAATCAAGTTTGGATAACTATACATAAAGCTGACATAACGGCGATCGGAAACGACATTGACGATATCGCCGGTGAATAACACGCCGCGCCCGTCAGCGCCCGCCGCCCAATGCAATACCGTGCCGCCATCAAAATGTCCACCACAGCGCAGCAAATTCAGCCCCTCACCCAGCGTTTGGCTTTCGCCTGCCCAGAAGACAACGGCCGGATCGGGGCGCATCACATGGGCGCGGTCCGCGGCATGTAAATAGATTGGTGCGTTGTTGAACGCGTGACTCCATTCGACCATTGACGAATAATAATGGGGATGAGAGATCGCAATCGCGGCCAGCCCACCGAGCGCTTGCACCGCCGCAACGGTGGCGTCGTCGATCAGGCTAATACAATCCCAGAGTACATTGCCCGTTGGCGTCTGAATGAGCAAGGCGCGCTGTCCGATCCCAAATGCTGGGTCGGTGCCAATTTCGGTCAGATTGGGTTCGGCTAGCTTGGTGATATTGTGGCGTTCGGCGCGCAACTCGGCCAGTGTCGTCCATTGCTGGCCTGCCCAACCGATATATTGGCGCTCATCTTCACAGATCGGGCAGTGCGCCGGTGGTTCAGCCGTGGCGGCGAATTGGGTGCCACAGGTCTTGCAGATAAAATTTGTCATGCTTAATCCTTTATGCGTTTTGAAGTAACAACTAACCCCTCCCTTACCAGGAGAGGGTTAGGGTCACTGCGATTAAGGTAAGGATGCGTAGGTGCGGTTTGTAACCGCACGTGCTTGGGGAATCCACCAATCGTGCGGTTTGTAACCGCACCTACGCTACACCTTATTTTTCTTAACTTAATCGCAGTGAGGGTTAGGGTGGGGTGGTTTGGTCGTTACGGTTTGAAATGTATTGAGCGCCAATCCTTTGCCAAACCCGACCAGCGCGTCGGCGCCCGATGTCGCCCCGCTGGCGAGGATGCGTGTGATCGCCCGCTCTAGCTTCACTTGATCGGCTTTTGCGAGCGCACTTGCCAATTGATGCCAGGCCGCGCCAAATTCACCGCGCGCCGCGCATTGCAACCACTGGGCGCTGAGGCGCGTTGTGTGGGGCGCCGCGGCATTACCAATCATGGCACAGATAGCGGCGCTGTTTAAATTTTGTGCCAACCGCGGCCGGTGGAGGGTTAGCGCGGCCATCAGACCAATCATAAAATCATCACCGGCGGGGGTTAAGCCTGGCCCCAGCCCGGCTAATTGTTGCGCTGCATCGACAATTAGTCCCCCGTCGCCGTGTTGCAATGCTTGGCATAGGCACTCAATCAAAGGCAGCGCAAACGCAGGCAGGGTCTGGCTGTCGCTCGGTGTGGATATGAACAGTGGTGAACTAATCACCTCTAATCTTTCGTGTAGCCAAGATAAGGTGTCAGTACAGAGTCTCAGTGGTTCTAACCGGGGTTCCCAGACAAGGGCCGCGCGCAAGTCAACCCAAGCCTCGGCAAATTGTAGAAAACCGCTCGCACAGTGGACGATTTCGTTCGGTTGACGCTGGCGCAATAAAGCCGATGGGATGACCACATGAAAAGGTCCGTTGCCGTGCTGTCGATCCACCAGGGCGATCCATTCGCCTGCGGTCGACACCAAATTGCAGGCATGTGCATGGGTGCTAAAGATGCGAAATGAAGATGCCGTGCCTGAGAAATAAGTGAGCAAGGTGCGACTATAGGAAGATGCGCGCCGGATGGGGAGGGATGAGGACATGGGCTAGGAAAGTAATTGGGCAAGGCGCAAATCGGTAAGTAGTAAGTAGGTAAGTGGTAAGTAGGTAAGTAGTAAATGGAGAGTGTTCCTATCACTTACCATTTACCACTTACTTATTTACTCCCCACCCGCCGTTACTTCGACTTTCTGTTTTTCGAACTTCTCACCTTTGGTGTCCGTATCGTTCAAGCTATCCAGCGCCTTCTGAGCTAGATCTGTGCGTACGGCCCCTGCATCGGGTGCCTTTTGCAATACTTTGAACTGGGTGGAAATATCGACTGTCTGTTTGTAGAGCGTATCATCGAGCATGCCAATGCCATTGGCAGACGGCCAAATTAAGGCGTTGATCTCATTGAGTTGCCAGCGCATGTGGCCTTCGCCCAACGTTGACCCGTTCTTCAAGACGATTTGGACACATTCATCGGCGTGATCGCGACAGAAGATCCAGCCTTTGAACGAGGCGCTCAGGAATTTTACCGCGGTATCCTCATTGCCCGCTTCTTTGAGCCAGGATTCACGCGCAAAAATATGATCTTGCAACATAGCCGTGCCCACATCATTGAAGTTGATCACGTTGAGATCTTCGGGCTGGTAAAGTTTGCCGGTGGCTGGGTTTGTAGCCTCCAACACCTGCGCATACTCGTTGTAGATCATCGCTTCGGCGGCGTCGATCTCTTTGTTGAGCAAGAGCGACATATCAAACGGCTGCTGGACAATCGTCACCTGTTTGGCGTCGTCTGGCTCGATGCCGACTTTGCGCATGGCGGCAAACAGTTCAAATTCGTTGCCAAAACCCCAGGTGCCGACGCGTTTGCCCTTCCAATCTTCGGGCTTGGTGATGTTGCTATCTTTCCACGAAATTTCCAATGTGCCACTGCGCTGGAAGATCTGCGCGATATTGACCAGATCGGCCCCTTGTTCGCGCGAAGCTAACACTTTGGGCACCCAGGCGATGCCGAATTCAGCGCCATTCGCAGCCACTACAGTCTGGGGTACAATGTCGGGGCTACCTTCTAGAATTTTGACATCCAGGCCGGCCTCTTTGTAATAACCCTGGTCCAGCGCCGCATAGTAGCCAGCAAACTGCGACTGCGTGACCCACTGCAATTGTAGCTTGACCGGAATCAAATCGCCACTGGCTGCGGTTTGCGCAGTGCCGGTGTTCGCCTGGGTCGAGGTTACGGCTTGCGTATCGGTGACTGTAGTCGAGGCTGCTGACGTGCTGCCTGTGCTAGCTGCTGGTTGGGCTGCGGGTGCTGGACACGCCGCAAAAACAAGGGCCATCACTGTGAGCACAAAGGCCCATCGAAGTCGTTTCATCTGTTTTCTCCTTGCAACTGATGGATTATAAAAT
>JBBQBY010000547.1:0-4375 GCA_038318235.1 Caldilineales bacterium | reverse complement strand
CACCAAACTCAGGCCAACCAAAAAAACGCGTGTCGCAAAAGTCTCCGCGACTTTATACACAAAATCGGATGTGCGCGCCTGATGATAAAATTTCCAGAGTGTTTCGCGTCGCAACTCTAACGCATCACCACGTACACGCTCAAACACACTTTTCATGCGACATATTCTTTCCACCACAAGGCGAAGTTTAACAAATACCAAGCCTGCGGCCCGCGATTGTTGTCCAATAAATTCATTACGGCGGCTCGATCCAGAAAATCAGTCTGATCACAGAAATCGTTGAGTTCCTGGCGCGCCTGCGCACCCAGCCGGTCAAAGAACCACTCGTAGACGGGCACCCCAAAGCCTTGCTTTTTGCGGTCGATCAGTTCATCCGGAATCAGGCCGCGCACCGCTTTTTTCAGAATGTATTTGAGGGTGTCGTTGCGGGTCTTCATGGCCGATGGGATACTCATCGCTAGCTCAACAAATTTGTGATCCAAGAAGGGCACCCGGCCTTCCAGGCTGACGCCCATGCTCATTTTGTCCACGCGCATCAGCAACAATTCTGGCAGGCGCATATTCAGATCCACATAGCTCATCCAGTTGAGATTAGACTTTTCCCACGCTTTGTCCTCAAAGCGCTGGCGAATCGGTTTGAGCGCCTCCCACGAAGTCAGGCCCGCAAACTGCTTGCGCAAGCGGGGCGAAAGCAAAAGTTGCTTTTCCGTCTCCATAAACGCTTCGGCCCCGCCCCAAAAGATCGGCTGACCCAGCGCGCCGCGGCGCAACCATTCATAATATAATTTGCGTTCTTTGCCCGCCATGCGCAACCCTGTCAGCCCCAATTGTTTGAGCCAACGCGGCACGGGCAGATCATCTTTCTCTTGCAAGCGCAGCATTCGGCGCCAGTTAGGATAGCCCCAGAAGAGTTCATCGGCGCCTTCGCCCACCTGGCAGACGATCACGCCGTTGTCGCGCGCCAGCTTCGAGACATAATAGACCGGCACGCAGACCGGGTCGGCAATCGGTTCATCCTGGAGCCGCACCATCTGCGGCAGAAAGTTGAGCAAATCATCCTGGGTCAGTAACAACTCATGGTGGTCGGCATGCACCAGGTCTGCCATCTGACGGGCATAATTCAATTCATTCTGATACGTCTGGTATTCACCCTGGTAGCCAATCGAGAACGTTTTGATCGGTTTGGTTTCACCTTCCGAAAAAAGCGCGGCATTGGTGCTAGAATCAATGCCGCCGGACAGAAAAACCCCCACCGGCACATCGCTGACCTTGCGCAATTTAACGGCTGTGCGTAATTCATCCAGTAACATTCGGGCCACTTCATCCTCGGGAACACCGGTGAGCGGCTTGGTATGGTCCCATACGTCCCAATAACGCTGTTCAATCACTTGCCCATTCGCCTGTAGCCGCAGCCAGGTGCCACTCGGCAATTTCTTGATGCCGGCAAAGAGCGTTTGCGGTGCTGGTGTGGTCAAAAAGGAGAGATAGTGATAAAACGATTCTTCATGTACGGCACGCGGCTGGTCCGGATCTTGGAGCAGAGCCTTGATCTCGGAGGCAAAAGCTAACTTGCCATTGCGGATCGTATAATAGACCGGCTTAATCCCAATCCGGTCGCGCACTAGCCACAGATCGCGGGTCCGGCCATCCCAAATCGCGATGCCAAACATGCCGCGAAACTTTTGCAGACAGTCAATGCCCCATTGTTCATAGGCATGCACAATCATCTCGGTGTCAGAGTGATCGGTCTTCCAGGTGTGCCCACCAATTTGTTCCAATTCGGCCCGAATTTCGGCATGGTTATAAATTTCACCGTTGAAAACCAGTTGAATGCTGCCATCTTCGTTGGGCATCGGCTGCATGGCCGCTTCATTCAAATCGATGATGGCCAAACGGCGAAATCCCAACCCCACGCGTTGGTCCTCAGAAACCCAACTACGGCCCCCATCCGGCCCGCGATGCGCCATCGTGTCGCGCATTTTGTCGAGCAACGCGCCATTCACCCGCGCCGCTTGTTCTGTAAAGGCAACCATTCCCACGATTCCACACATAGATCAGACGCTCCTGCCGCTGGCAATAAAACTGACTTTTGTGGTTTCCACCAGTTCATCTAAAGCAATCGGCGCGGCGCTCTCCCCGCGCACATAACGCGCAAATGCCTGCAATTCGGCGACATGGCCCTTGTCCACCACGGACGCCTGCCAGCCTGCCATCTGCGTGCCATAGACCCGCAACGCTTTGTAGTCATCCAGCGCCAACACTTTGCCGTCAGCGTAAATTTCTAGCATCTCCTTGGGATAATCGGCGGCGCCCAGCGAAGTGTAAAGCAATGTGGCTACCGAGCCGTCGCTATAGCGCACCGTCGTGACCACATTATCGGCGCCCGACACATGCTCTACCTCGGCCTGCATCGGGGTCGCTACCACCTCGGCCACTTTGGCCGGACCGACCAAAAATTGGAAAAGATCAAACATGTGGCAGGCTTCGCCAATCATACGCCCGCCGCCTTCTGTCCCTTGTGTCCAGTGGGTTGGGGCTAGATAGCCAGCATTAACGCGATAAACCATGATCAATGGCCCTTGCCGGCCCTGAAGAATCGTGCGCGCACGTTGGGCTGCCGGTGAAAAGCGTCGATTAAAGCCGACCATAAACGGCACACCCGTTTCTGCCAATGTGGCGGCTAGGCTATCTAGTTCCGCTTCGTTGAGCGCCATCGGCTTTTCCAGGAAGATCGCCTTGCCGGCGCGCGCCGCCGCCTCTGCCTGTTGCGCATGCAGATGATGGCGCGTGCTGATCAGGACCACATCCACATCGGGATCTTTTAAGACATCCGCATAGTCAGACGAAGCATAATCAGCGCTGAATTGTTGCGCCACGCCTTTGGCATTGCTGCCTGTGCTGCTCACAATCGCGCGCACATGATACAAATTGCTCAAAGTCTGCAAGTTGGGCAAATGCATGCCCTTAGCAAAGCCACCCGCGCCAATCACCGCCACATTCAGCTTATTGCGCGTCGGCTTGCTGTGCAACGTCACTTTGCTGGTCAGCTTGGCGGCCGGGCCTTTCTGCTGATCGATCGGATAGCGTAAAATGACACCTAGTGGTTTCTCGGCGGCGCTTTGTAATTCTTGATACGCCTGGTTGGCATCACCTAGGTCATATTCGCGCTCGAGGATCTGGCCCAGTTGCAGCTTGCCTTCACTGACCAAGCGCAGATACTCCGCCATATTGCGGTTTTCGGTCCAGCGCACGAAGGCGTAGGGATAATCCACCCCCTGCTCCTCATAGTTGCTGTCATAGCGACCAGGTCCATAGGAGCACGAGATCAGAAAGTCCAGCTCTTTTTCGTAAAATGGTGAACGTTTTAAGCCCAATCCCACTGCACCGACGACCACCACGCGACCCTTCTTGCGCGTCATCTCCATGGCCTGCTGGGCCAGGGCATCGCTCTGAGAAGCCGCCGTAATGATCACAATATCCACGCCATGATCGTCCGTCAACTGGCGCACTTCATTCGGGTAATTGATCTCCGAGGCGATAAAGGTGTAATCGGCGCCCAGTTGTTGCGCTAATTCGACGCGGCGTTTGTCCACATCAAAACCGATCACCCGGCAACCGGCTGCTTTGAGCAGTTGCACCGTCAGTTGACCGAGCAGACCCAGGCCAATTACGGCCACAATTTCGCCCAGGCGTGGGTCGGCACGGCGGACGCCCTGCATCGCAATCGCCCCCAACGTCACTGAGGCCGCAGCTTTGAGATCACAGCCTTCTGGCACTTTCACCACCAAATTCCTGGGCGCCAGCACTATCTCAGCATGATTAGCAATCAACGCCCCGGCGCACGCAACCGGGTCACCGATATGCAAATCGGTGACGCCCTCGCCCACCTGAATCACCATGCCCGCACACGAATAACCGGTCGGATGGCCAGCATCCAATTGACCACGCACCTTGGCAACGGTCTTCTGCACCCCTTGCTTGCGCAGATAATCCACCACCTGAATCACCTTGTCCGGCTGATGCAAAGCGCGTTGGACCAATGATTTGCCCGAACCTTGTACCCCGCTGATTTCGGTGCCAGCGCTGATCAACGAATACGCCACTTCCACTAAGACATGGCCCGGCTCGACCAAAGGCGCGGGTACTTCTTCGACATTAACCTGGCCGCGTCGGATCAGAACCTGTCTCATGCGCCCACCTTCCTCAATACATTGACAATGCGGTCGGCGGCATGGCCATCCCATAGTTCGGGGCGGCGTGTTGGTATGCCGGTTTGTGACACCGCGTTGAGCGCGGTCGTGACTGCTTCTACGATCACCTGCCGCTCACTGGCGATTAGACGATTGGTGCCATGCGTGATGGTCACCGGGCGCTC
>JBBQBY010000546.1:0-4396 GCA_038318235.1 Caldilineales bacterium | reverse complement strand
GAGTCTGGAAGAGTTGATGGATCTGCCGGAATTCGTAGAAGCGCTGCGCCACGAATTCCCCCATCAACTGCGCGCCGGCACGTACAGCAGCAGTCGCCGCAACTTCATGAAATTGATGGGCCTGAGTTTGGTGATGGCCGGGGTCAGCGGTTGTGGCGCGCAACCACCGACCGAGCAGATTGTCCCGTATGTCAAAATGCCCGAAGAGTTGGTATTGGGTAAACCGCTTTTTTATGCCACGGCGCTGGAACTGGGCGGTTTTGCCACGGGCGTTTTGGTCGAGAACCATGAAGGCCGCCCAACTAAAGTGGAAGGCAATCCTCAACATCCAGCCAGCGTTGGCGGTACCAGCGGCATCGTACAAGGCGCGATCTTCACGCTTTATGATCCAGATCGCGCCCAGGTAGTGAGCAACCGGGGTCAGATTAGCACCTGGAATGAATTCTTAAATGCATTGCGGCCCAAGTTGAATGAACTGCGCACCAACCAGGGGCAAGGGCTCTACATTTTGACCGAAACGGTCACTTCGCCCACACTCAATGCCCAGTTGCAAAGCTTGCGCGCAGCCTTTCCGCAAGTCCACTTGCATCAATATGAACCGGTCAATTTAGATCAGGTGCGCGCTGGGACAAGTTTGGCCTTTGGTCGCTCTGTTAACCCAATTTATCACTTTGAGAAAGCGGCGCGTGTGCTCACGCTGGATGCCGACTTTCTCTTTGCCCATCCGGGCAGCTTGCGTTTTGCGCGTGAATTTACCCGCCAACGGCGTTTGTGGGACGGCGATCCCAAAGATGCGCAGATGAACCGGCTCTATGCGGTCGAAAGCACACCGACGATCACAGGCGCCAAGGCCGATCATCGGCTGGCTTTGCGCGCCGGTCAGATTGAAAATTTTGCCCAAGTGGTGGCGCAAGCCATTGGTGTCAAATTTACGGGCAGTCCGCCAACCGCGCTGCCCACCGTGCAGCAGAACTGGGTTACGGCGCTGGTACGTGATCTGCAACAACATAGCGGTGCCAGCCTGATCATCGCCGGTGAACACCAGTCGCCCGCCGTCCATGCGCTGGCCCACGCCATGAACGTGGCCTTGGGCAACGTGGGGGCCAGCGTCACCTACACTGAACCGGTCGAGATCAATCCAACGAGCCAGCTTGATTCGTTGCGCCAGTTGGTGAGCGATATGGCCGCCAGCAAAGTTGATACGTTGCTGATCATCGATGCCAATCCCGTCTTCACCGCACCCGCCGACTTAGCCTTCGCCGAGCAGATGACTAAGGTCAAATTGCCGATTCACACGAGTTTGTATGCGGATGAGACATCAACGCTGTGTCAGTGGCACATTCCGGCCACGCATGCTTTCGAAGCCTGGAGTGACACGCGGGCCTACGATGGCACAACGACGATTGTCCAGCCACTGATTGCGCCTTTATTCAACAGCAAATCGCGCCACGAAGTGGTGGGGGCGCTGCTCGGCGCCCGACCCGAACAGACTGGCTATGCGATTGTACGCGCATTTTGGTCGCAATATTATCGCAAGCTGACAAAACCAGCGCAGACGACAGAAGATGCTTTCTGGCAGACTGCCTTGCACGACGGGATCGTCGCGGGCACCACTTTGCCAGCCCTACAGGTGACATTAGCCGCCAATTTGACCCTTACGCCAAGCGCAGCGAGCGCGAATAACGCGGCCAACCAAGCGAACATGGAGATCAACTTTCGGCCCGATTCTTCGCTCTGGGATGGTCGGTTTGCCAACAATCCCTGGCTGCAGGAATTGCCCCGCCATTTGACCACGCTTACCTGGGATAATGCCGCCTTGCTCAGCACCACCACGGCCGCGCGATTGGGTGTAAGTAATGAGGATCTGGTAGAACTGCGCTTTCAGGGGCGCGCCTTAACCGCCGCGGCATGGATTATGGCTGGTCACCCCGATGATGCGGTTACGCTGCACCTGGGTTATGGGCATAAACCAGCCAGCGATGGAGCGGAAGGTGGCGGCTTTAATGCGTATGCGCTGCGCACGGCAGCCGCCCCATGGTTTGGGTCTGGGCTGGAAGTGGTCAAAACGAGTGGCAAATATCCGTTGGCGGCCACGCAGAGCCAGAATTCGGTGGAAGGGCGCGATATTTTGCGTACTGGCACGCTGGCCGAATTCCAAGCCAAACCGGATTTTCTGCAAAATGAGTTTGATCACCAGCTTGGCACCGGCGTGGGCCAAAGCAGCGCACCTTCGCTCTATCCAGGCTACAACTATGACGGTTACGCTTGGGGCATGGCGATCGATATGACGGCTTGTATTGGCTGCAATGCCTGTACGATCGCCTGCGAGGCCGAAAACAACACACCAGTTGTGGGTAAAACCGGCGTGCAAAACGGGCGGGTGATGCAGTGGCTCAAGGTCGATCGTTATTACGAAGGTGATCCAGAAAACCCAGAAACGTCTTTTCAACCCCGTCCTTGTATGCATTGCGAAAACGCCCCGTGTGAACTCGTCTGCCCGGTCGAGGCGACGGTACACGATTCCGAAGGGCTGAACCAGATGGTCTACAACCGCTGTGTCGGCACCCGTTACTGTTCGAATAACTGTCCTTACAAGGTTCGCCGCTTCAACTTCTTTGATTATACGGCCAACGACAGCCCGCTTTTAGAGATGTGGCACAATCCCGATGTCACGGTGCGCGGGCGCGGGGTGATGGAAAAATGCACCTATTGTGTGCAGCGGATCAATCAAGCGCGTTACGAGGCGGAGCGCGAAGACAACCGTCCGATCCGTGATGGAGAAATCTTGACGGCCTGTCAGGAAGCTTGTCCCACGCGCGCAATTGTCTTTGGCAATCTTAATGACAACAAAAGTTTGGTCGCCACCCTAAAGGCAAAGCCGCTTAATTACGGCATGTTAGCCGAACTGGGCACCCAACCGCGCACGACTTATTTAGCCGAAGTGCGCAATCCGAACCCAGAGTTGAAAAGTGTGTGATGAGTGATAAGTGATCTAGCTACCCGACACTTTTCCGGAGCAGGGTTGAAACCCTGTGCTGAGAGGGCAGGAAGTGCCCTCAGGCACTAGATTCTCAGTCGCTGCGGCGACTTCCTGCTCTGTCAGCCGGCCATTTTAATGGCCCAGGCCAAAGTGTTGGGTCACTCATCACTTGTCACGCAGTTCCTGCATCCACGATTGGAGTTCCGCTATGCCACCAGACGGTACCGAAGAAACCAGGGTACAACAACCGAGTAAACATTCGGCGCAGCTAGCCGTGATTGCGCCGGGGTATACCTATGGGTCGGTCACGGATAAGATCAGCGCGATTGTCCTGACCAATCGCACATCGCGCTGGTGGCTGCTGGGGCTTGGCTTTGGCTTCGCCTTGGTCATGGTGTTGTTATATTCGATCACCTATCTTTTGTTCCAGGGCATTGGCATCTGGGGTGTTGACATCCCGGTGGGTTGGGGTTTTGCGATTATCAATTTTGTCTGGTGGATTGGGATTGGGCACGCCGGCACCTTGATTTCGGCGGTCTTACTGTTGCTGCGTCAAGATTGGCGCACCTCGATCAACCGTTTTGCCGAGGCGATGACCCTCTTCGCCGTGGCCTGTGCCGGGATTTTCCCATTGATCCACCTAGGTCGCCCTTGGTATTTTTACTGGTTGACGCCCTATCCCAATACAATGGGTCTCTGGCCGCAGTGGCGCAGTCCGCTGGTCTGGGATGTCTTTGCTGTCGGCACCTATTTCACAGTCTCACTCTTGTTCTGGTATATCGGGCTGATCCCAGACTTGGCCACCCTGCGTGATCGGTCGAAAAATCGCTTCGCTAAAGTTGCTTATGGCATTCTCGCCATGGGCTGGCGGGGAGCGGCTTCACACTGGCAGCGCTATCATACCGTCTATTATTTGATGGCCGCCCTGGCTACGCCATTGGTGGTTTCGGTGCATACGGTTGTCAGTTTTGACTTTACGATTGGGGTTATACCCGGCTGGCACTCGACGATTTTTCCGCCCTACTTTGTGGCGGGTGCGGTTTTTTCTGGCTTTGCGATGGTGACGACCCTGGCAATTCCGCTGCGTTATGCCTATGGCCTGGAAGACTTTATCACGATGCGTCACCTGAACAACATGGCCAAGGTGATCCTCGTGACCGGTATGATCGTCGCCTATAGTTATCTGTTCGAGATTTTTATCAGCTGGTATAGCGGCAATGAATATGAATGGTTTATCGTGCGCAACCGCATCTTCGGCCCGTATGCCCCCTTCTACTGGGCGCTGATCTTTTGCAACATGGTGATGATTCAGGCGCTCTGGTTCCGGCGCGTCCGGCTCAATGTGCCATTGCTTTTTATCATTTCAATTGTTGTTAACATCGGGATGTGGCTCGAACGCTTCGTGATCGTCGTGAC
>JBBQBY010000545.1:0-4430 GCA_038318235.1 Caldilineales bacterium | reverse complement strand
GGATGGCCAGATTTTGCCTGCTGTACAGCATCCACTGCCAGCATACGGATCGTGTTGACAGCTTTATTTTCAAATATTGAATCAAGCGATTCGTTAAAAGTCGGAATGGTCATAAACTCGCCTCGCTTTGAGTGTGTGATGGTAGGGATTGGTTGGTGCAAAATGGCAAGGATAGTGATCCTGCTCTATCCGGTTGATGCGTGCGTAATGACTTCGATCATCGTAGGGTTTATTGTCTATCGTTCACCGCTCATTGTCAACTTAAGCAGTTCACAGCATGAATGAGTGCGCCATTTGGTCAGATTCAGCATTTGCAGTACGATACAACCTTCGCTCAATCGCGAAAGCAGAGACGTAGGATCGGCTGCGCACGGATCGATGGCCGAACTTTGATGATAGCAGCCTACACTCTACTATTTTGGGTAAGAGGTTTTCATGACACGAGCAAGCTTTAATACAGATTTACCAACAATCCAACCCACTGGATTTAGCAATGGCGTAGCTAAAAAGGCTCCCGCTGCGCCGGGTAAAAAAGCATCTTACTGGTGGAGTGGCCTGGGCATGTTTTTGGGGTTGGGGGTAGGCCTGGCTAGTTATGCCTATTGGCATGAGCCATTAAACATAGATTTTGAGCAGTTAACCGTTCATCTGCCCAATGCAAAAGGGCGCGTGCCTGTTCGAGGGCTGCGTATTCTGCATTTATCGGATACGCATTTTCAGGGGAGCGACCAGCGTGAACATGCTAAAATTGAAAGAATTCGCCGCCTGACCGCTGATCTAGAATATGATTTGCTGATCCATACCGGTGATTTCTGGCATTTTGAAAGCGGCCTGCCCAACATTCTCGCTTTGCTTGATGCCATTCCTCAGCCGCGCCTAGGCAGCTATGGCGTCTTCGGCAATCACGATTATACCCATTACGATTCTGTCTCTGCGATTCCTCGAATGTGGCAAACATTTCGCGATCGAGAAATCGCGTTGCGCAATGGGCAACCCGTGCGCGGATTGGTAGCAACGGCCAATCAGGTCGCGCAACTTTTGCGTTTTGGCCGCTATGTTCGTAACACACCACTTGATATGATCCGCACTGGCTCAAACAATCCCGCCAAACTCATCCAGTCCCTGGAAGCCCGCGGCATGGAAGTTCTGCATAATCGCGGCATCCATCTGCATGATCGTCCCGGTGAAGCTGATGGTATCGACCTTTACTTGGCCGGTGTAGAGGATGTTCAAGAAGGGCGGCCCCACTTGGGCGATGCGCTTGTTAACCGCCCGACCGATGTCCCGGTCATTTTATTGAGTCATAATCCTGATATTGTGGAAAGCCCGCAGATTGACGCGATTGACCTGTTGCTTGCTGGCCATACGCATGGTGGACAGATCGTTTTACCGTGGTGGGGACCTGCGCATACGCAAGTACAATATCTGGCGCGCGCGAATGTCGCCGGGTATTGGCGGCGCGGGAAGACCCAAGTCTATATTACCCGTGGCATTGGTGAAGGCATTCCTTTGCGTTTTGGCGCCCGCCCGCAGATCACGTTGATTACGGTCAAGGCGTGAAAGACTGTTTAAAAAGCCTACCGAATTAATTCGGCGTCTAGTATGAAAAACCCGTTGAAACGGGTTCACGCGTGTATTTTAACGTGTTTTAACACGTTGCTTATATCAGGCAGCCAATCGGGCACCCTCTGAGTGCGCTGCTTTTTAAACAGTCTCTGAAATAATTTTAATGTTCAGAGTAATGATTTACGAAGCCACTTCGTCAATCGAAAGCGTAAATGAGCTTATGTTTAGCAAAAACTCGATCTTTCGGCCTGCCATCTGGCGCGCGAATTTGGTCGAAAACGTAAGTGGTGACGTATTGGAAATCGGGGTAGGCGAGGGTGAGAATCTACCTTACTATCGCCAAGCGCGCCAGATCTGGGCTATTGAACCGGATGTCGAGCGTGCCAGCAAAGCGCGCCGTATCGCCGAGACTCTTGCTATCCCTGTGATTATAGAGGTGGCCCCTGCCGAAGCCTTGCCCTATCCGGCCCAGAGCTTTGATCAAGTTGTGGCTAGCCTGGTTTTCTGCTCGGTTGCCGATCAACGTCAGGCCTTGCAAGAGATTCAGCGTGTGCTCAAACCCGGCGGTGTGTTACATATGGTCGAACACGTGCGTCCCAACCAACCGCTGCTGGCCTGGCTATTTCAGCTGATCACGCCTTGGTGGCGCAAAGTGGCTTTCAATTGTCATTTGGACCGGCCGACCATCGAAGTTTTACGGGCGCAGGGCTGGCAGGTGATTGTCCACCGGCGCATTGCGATGGTGGTGCGCATGAGTGCAACGATGCCCAGTGTTTAGATGCTTGTAGCGGCGTCACCAGATTTTCCAAATCGCCTTGCCTTCGTTGTTTGACGCCAACGTCTGGAGTTTGTATACTTACAAGTGGTTGCAATTTGTATACTTACACACCGTCGTAACCGTTTGGATCGATTATAGTTTATTAGTCAGTTTATTTTGACTTGCAGTTTCAAACCACACCCAAGGAGGAAAGCATGGCTTTCACATTACCACCCCTACCTTATCCCAACAATGCCCTGGAACCGACGATTGATGCGCGCACGATGGAAATTCATCACGACAAGCATCACAATGCCTATGTCACCAACCTGAACGCAGCCGTCGCCGGCACACCGCTGGAAAGCATGAGCATCGAAGAAATTCTGCGCGACCTGAGCAAAGTGCCAGCCGACAAGAAGGCCGCGGTGCAGAACAATGGTGGTGGCCACCACAATCACACGCTGTTCTGGAACATCATGGGCCCCAATGGTGGCGGTGAGCCAACCGGCGCGCTAGCCGATGCGATTAATCAGAAATTTGGCGGTCTGGCTGCCCTCAAAGAAACCATCAACAAGAATGGCGCAACGCGCTTTGGTAGCGGTTGGTCTTGGCTCGTCGTCAAGGCGGATGGCAGCCTGGATGCTTATAGCCTGCCCAACCAAGATAGCCCGCTGTCACAAGGTGACACACCGATCCTGGGCGTAGACGTTTGGGAACATGCCTACTACCTGAACTATCAGAATCGCCGCCCAGATTATCTGAGCGCCTGGTGGAATACCGTAAACTGGGATGCTGTGGCCAAGAACTATACCGCTGCGAAGAAATAAGTTAGAAAGAAATCAGATCTGTTAAAAGAAAGACCGCTTGTCATCCCAGGATGACAAGCGGTCTTTCTTTTAACTAATTACAACTTACACACTGAGAATCTGAACAAGCTTCTTGATAATTTCCTGAGTTTTTGGCTGCGAAAGCATGCCAGCCCGATATAAAATTATATTGGAATCTGCCGTAAACAGACGATTGGGGCGAATGTTGCTAGACTGTGGTAAACGACCACTGCTGAAATCGGCGCTTGTCATCGCGATCGCGTAACTATCCGCAACAGTTTTGCTCGTGATTTGACATAGAATCACATCGTCACCGGTAAGTGTAGCAATCACCAAAGCTGGGCGCTTTTTGCTAGCACTTAAATCGGAAAACGGAAACGGTGCAACAACTACGTCACCCTTTACAAATCTGCCCATGCCACATCCTCTTCGGGCAGATTCCAATCGCGGGCAAGCACTGCTTCTGAAGCCAACATTGTTTGAAACGCTTCAGATGGGATGTCGGGCATGGCTCGTTCGTTAGCTCGTTCGATTAAATAGGAAACAAAATCATACACCACCATGAGTTTCTCCGGTGGTAGTTTTTTCAGTCGTTCCTCGATCAAATCGATGGTTACCAGTTGCAGCATGGTTTACCTCGTTTCACATCCGTTGACAAATATGCGCTACGGTCAGGGTATATCATAGCCTATTGCTATTTTAGTTTACCGCGTTTTCAGTCTCCGACTCTTGTTGCCAGAAACGTATCTCTCACTCATGCAGTCGCAAACTCCGTATAGTGCCGCATTTCTGGGGGATGAAAGGCCAACACAATGTCCTCGGGGGGCACCCCGCGCTCGACCAGAGCATCGACAATGTCTGCTTCCGTCCAGTCATTTTCCACCCAAATCTTCCCGTTGTGGAGACGGATGTATAAAGCTGGTGCTAATATTCTTCCCTGTTTTGTCCAGCCGACATTGAGTAACAGATAGTTGTCGTGTGCTTCATCGAAGCTCAACTCGGTTTCGATGGCTGGCTGCGGGTGGAGCTGTAGACGCTCGGCCTGACATTGGAGCAACTCTTTGACGATTGCCCGATAGGTAGTTACTCGATCCATGCGACGATCTCCTGCTGCTCGATCTGCACAACCATCACTGCCACGGCGAAACGTTGGACGAGTCGTTGTACGGCTTTGAGTTGAAATGTGTCATGATATGTTTGCGTGCTGATCGCCAGGTACACTTTCCGCTCCGGCTCAACATCCTCCAGTTATGTCTGATACATGACATACTGCCCAATCG
>JBBQBY010000544.1:0-4441 GCA_038318235.1 Caldilineales bacterium | reverse complement strand
AATTTCGCAAAGTGAGCGCCGGAATTAGCCGAAATACACTTGGAATCGTTGCGAAATAAGCATATTTGCTCTGAAAATCGCTATTCTTGCCACAAAAACCCATGTCAAATTTACAACACTCTGAAAACACAACTATCGAGTTACTTGAGCAGAGCAGCGAACAAGATGATTTATGGGGCGCCAACTGGTTTCCTGAAAAACAGTCTATCATATTTGAATCACTCATCAACATTCGGCCACGTTTGGGCAATCGGAGTATGATTATTCAAAGTGAAGAGATTCGTCAAAAAGTAGAGACGATCACTCGGCAACTATTAGGAGATATTTTATGACGAACTGGGGGCGCAGACGCGAACGTTATTTAAGAGACCCATTGCCCATTCGTTTAGGTGGATTGTCTGCCACTTTGGCGCGCATATCCTCCTTGGCGAAGCACGATATCAGCAACGCAGCACTTGAAACTATGTTCGAAGAGAGTCTATACTTTGTCGAATGGACAGCCGCTGACGCTGAACCGGAGGTTGCTGCAGCACTGGTAGATATCCAATTAATGATTGGCTTATGGCGACGCGCCTGGCCGGAAGCACAACATGGGAAAGCTCAGCGTACGCTACTTTCCGTGCAAGCGAAAAAATGGGCCGACCAAGTCTTAGACTATTCTGGCTTGCTAGATGCATGAGGGCTAGTGATACGCGCTACTCTTCCTCACCCTCAATCCCCCCGGCTGGCATCTGAATATCAGTCACATTGCCGTGGAAGTCAATCACAATCCGAAAGCCCAACATGCCCAGCCATTGGCGCGCATCTTCGGGAATCGGCTGCCCAACCTGCTTCTCGATGTTGTTGATCGATGACTCTACGGCCGCCTTCGTGAAGATGTCATCCTTGCCCATCATCTCTAACATTTGGCCCACCGCCATGTCACGGTTGTCATCCACCTGTTCGCGCATAAAGCGCAACACCTGTATATCCACCTGTTCGGCATCGATGTGACGTTTAAAGTCTTCATCGATCACCACATAACAGGCATTTTCGCCGACAAAAGCTACATCGGCGGCCTTACCATTTTCATCTACGACCAGCCCTGCGAACATTGCTGATTTTGCCATGATTTGCTCCTCGTAAAATCGGCCAGGACGCTGGGATGATCAGGCGATCGCCTGATCATCCCAGCGAGAATAGCGAGTGAGGCATTAGGACAGTATTCGTACTGTCTCACTGTTCCACTGTCTCACTGTTCCACTGTCTCACTGTTCCACTGCCTTAGGCAAGCTGCTGCTGCAAAAATTCAAAACTACGTTTCACACTCGCCAATGCATCCTTGGGCAGATCATGCTCGACGATATACCACTCCGCCCCGGCTGCTTTGGCGGCCGGCAACAGGGCCGACCAGTCGAGCGTGCCATGACCGACATCGGCAAAGCCCATCTGATCTTCGTTTTGACCGGCTGGCGCCACATCTTTGCAATGGATGCGCGTACAGCGCCCAGCAAATTGTTTGAGCAATTTTACGCCATCCTGATTGCCGCGCGCCACCCAGGCTAGATCGATTTCAAAGCCCAGATTTTGGGGTTGCGCAGCATCGAGCAGCCACTCAATCGCGACTTTGCCTTCGATTTCGACCATCTCAAAGGCATGGTTGTGATAGAGCAAGCGCATGCCAGCATCGGCGCAGCGTTGACCGTAGCCATCGAGCTTGCGCCCCAATGCCTGCCAACCCGCCGCCCCTTCGGCGCGGGCTGCTTCGGGGATCCACGGTACTACGAGCGTGTTGTTGCCAACGCCTTTGTTAAAGGCGATGACGCCGTCCAAATCCGATTCCAGCAAGGGCAGGCCGGCATGGGCCGAGACAACTTGCAACTGATTTTTGTCGAGCAGGGCGCGCATTTCGTCAACGGTGCAGCCGTGATTGCTGGTCGTTTCGACGCCTTTGTAACCAATTGCCGCGACTTCGGCCAGCAATTCGGGGAACGATAAGGTCAAATTGCGCAACGTGTAAAGTTGTACGGCAATGGGGAGGCTAGCGTTGGACATGGGTTGGGTTCCTTTCTGTTGTTGTGAAAAGTGATCAGTGATGAGTGATGAGTGAAAAATTTGCGATCTTTCTCACTCATCACTCATCACGAATTAATCGCTCGCGTAGACCAGTAAAACGTTCACTCACTTTATTATTGTGTACGGCCAAGGCGATCGCCCTGGGCTGACCCACCAGCACCACCAAGCGCCGTGCGCGTGTCACTGCAGTATACAACAAATTGCGTTGCAACATCATGTAGTGGCTGGTTAAAACGGGAATGACGACGGCGGGAAATTCGCTGCCCTGGCTCTTGTGGACGCTGATCGCAAAGGCATGCATCAATTCGTCCAATTCTAGAAAATCGTAGACGACCAGGCGATGCTCAAAATTGACCGTGACCTTCTGCATCTCCAGATCCATGCCGCTGATCGCACCCAAGTCGCCGTTGTAGACTTCCTTGTCATAATTATTGCGCACCTGCATCACGCGGTCGCCCACGCGGTAGATGCGATTGCCCATTTGGCGTTGTGGTTTCTGGGCCATGGCTGGATTGATCGCATTTTGCAAAGCTTCGTTCAATGCCCCCACCCCCACCGCCCCGCGATGCATCGGGCTGAGTACCTGAATGTCGGTCGAGGCAATCGCAAAGCGCCGGGGAATCCGGCTCTGGACTAGTTCTACACACAATTTGGCCGCTTCTTCGGGATCTTCTACTTTGAAAATAAAGAAGTCAGTCGTCGCTTGATTGTCGAGCATGGGCACTTCACCGCGATTGATGCGATGGGCGTTGGTGATAATATGGCTGTCTGCCGCCTGACGAAAGATCGTTTCCAGCCGAATGACTTTGGCCAGACCCTCGGCCATGCGCGCTTGCAGGGTGCTGGCTCCCGTCGCCCGCTCCTCGATCGCCGCGATAATATCCTTCAATACATTGCCCGCGCCCACACTGGGCAATTGATCCACATCGCCCACCAGCAATAGGTGCATGCCCGGCGGAATCGCCTTGAACAGATGATTGGTCAACACCAGGTCGAGCATTGAGGCTTCATCGATGATCAACAAATCGCCTTCGAGCGGGTTTTCTTCGTTGCGCTGAAAAGCCATGCCTTCGGACGGTTTAAATTCCAATAACCGATGCAGCGTCTTGGCTTCGTGGCCGGTCGTCTCGGCCAGCCGTTTGGCGGCGCGTCCGGTGGGCGCGGCAAGCAAGATGCGTCGGTTGGCTTGTTCACACAGTTGCAAAATCGTGCGCACCGTTGTGGTTTTCCCAGTGCCGGGGCCACCGGTTAGGACCGTCACGCGATGGGTCAACGCCGCCTGCACTGCCGCTTGTTGTTGCGCCGCCAAGCGAAACCCGGTGGCCTGTTCCAAGCGCGCAAACGCACGTGGCCAGTCAAAGTTCGCCATTTGAAAACTGTGTAACTGACTTTGCCCTTCCACCTGCAAACGGCGCAAGCGATTCGCCACGCCCATTTCGCTGTAATAGAGCGGCGTCAGATAGATGGCATTTTCTTGTTGGAGCAACGTTTGCACTTCGTCGAGCGTGGCCGCGGCGTACAATTGGCCGTGCTCGGCGAGCAGTTGCGGGATCATATCGACGACGGGTTGCAGGCGAATCGGCGTCACTTCGCCGCTGCCTGGTTCACTGGCAATTTTGATCTGCTCATCCGCCCAAAGACGCGATAAACCCGCGCCAATTTGGCTTGGCTCTACGGCCAATAACTCGGTGGCGTGTTTGATCAGCTCAGAGGTGGGCAGAAAAACGTGACCATCTTCGGTGGCCTGGTTGAGCGCATAGGCAATCCCAGCCGCCACGCGTTGCGGCGAATCAGGAGCCAGGCCCATCGACTGGGCAATTTTGTCGGCGGTCAGAAAACCAATGCCATAGATGTCGCGTGCGAGCCGATAGGGATCATTTTTAACCGTGGCAATCGAACTATCGCCATAGAACTTATAAATTTTGGTGGCCAGGCTGGTGCTGACGCCGTGGCTCTGCAAAAAGAGCATCACTTCCTTGATCGCCTTCTGTTCGAGCCAGGCGGCCATGATCAAATGCACCCGTTTGCGGCCCACGCCCGGCGCTTCGATCAACCGTTCGGGCGCTTGTTCGATGATATCCAGCGTCTCGACGCCAAATTGCTTGACAATCCGTTTGGCCGTCACCGGCCCCACGCCCTTGATCAAGCCGCTGCCCAGGTATTTTTCGATGCCTTTGATCGTGGCGGGCAGCACGGGGCGCAAATTTTCTACAATAAATTGCTTGCCATATTCGGCGTGCATGGTCCAGCGCCCGGTCAACTCCACGCTTTCGCCCACGTTGACACCCGCCATGTTGCCCACAATCGGGATCTCGCGGCTCTGGCCAAAGCTCGAACGCCCGCTGCTTTCCGGCGTCAATTTGGCCACCGTGTAGCCGTTTTCTTC
>JBBQBY010000543.1:0-4443 GCA_038318235.1 Caldilineales bacterium | reverse complement strand
TGCGCTATCCGAACGGTCATGATACGATCGAACTGATGGCCGAGGCGATCTGGAAAGTAATGGACAATGTAGATCAACTTGAGGATTTAACGGTGTAGAAACGTACCGTTGATTGTTCGTTTTTAGATTGAAAAAGCTTTGGCAACGAATTTCGCGAATTAAGACGAATTAGGAATATTCTTAATTCGTCTTAATTCGCGAAATTCGTTGCTGATGTTTGGTTTAATTCTGGTTTTTCCAGGTTAGGAAGATAGTAGATGAAATTAGGGGTAGATGTTTTTAGTTTGCGATTTAATGATTGGACACCGTTCCAACATCTGGATTATGCGCACCAGATTGGCCTGGAAGTTGTCATGTTTCCCGATCCGGCCTTTTTTGAAAACCTGGATGAAAGCTATTTGCGCCAAGTCAAGGCGTACGCTGACCAACTCGGCCTGGAACTTGAAGTGGGCATGTATTCAATCTGTCCCACGTCTACCTCTTTCTCGGACAAGCGGGGCACGGCCGTCGAGCAACTGAGCGAGATGCTGAATGCGGCCCACATTTTAGGCTGCAAAGTCATGCGCACACTGCTCGGCTCCAACGCCGACCGGCGCACGCCAACTCCATTGCGCACCCACATTGATAACCTGCTGGCGACTTTACAGGCCGCACGCCAACAAGCCAATCATCTGGGCGTCAAGATTGCGCTGGAAAATCATGCGGGCGATCTGTTAGGCCACGAACTCAAGGCAGTGATCGAAGAAGCTGGCCCAGATTATGTCGGCGCGTGTATTGATTCGGGGAATCCAGTCTGGATGGCGGAAAGCCCGTTTGTCACCCTGCACCATCTGGCCCCCTACGTCTTGATGAGCCACATCCGTGACAGCGCCGTCTGGCCGCATCCGCAGGGAGCGGTGGCACAGTGGGTGGCGATGGGCGACGGCACGATCGGGATCGACCAGTGGGCCAAGCTTTATCAGGAAAAATGTCCTAATACCAATTTTACGTTGGAAATTATCACCAGCTTGGCGCCGAAGGTGTTGGATTATCTGACGCCGGAATACTGGTCGGTCTATCCCGATTATGCCGCGGCCGAGTTTGCGCAATTTCTGAGATTGGTCAACGAAGGCAAGCCCTATACACAGCCGATCTTAACGGCTGATTGGGGCAACATTACACCAGAAGTAAAAGCTGCACTGGCGATTGAATCACGCGCCCAATTAGAGAAGAGTGTGAAGTATTGTCGCGAGGTGCTGCGGATTGGGCAGTAAATAGTAAGTGGTAAATGAAGGAGTGATCTCCATTTGCCACTTACTATTTACCATTTACTATTTATCGCGTGCAGCCTTTGCCTGCTCCACGACATCGGCAATCTGACCTAGATGGCTGTCATCATGGCCTAGACCCAAGATAAACCGTCCGACGGCATTGAACGTGCCGGCGCCCGGCCAGGGTTCGTAGCTGTTCTCCAAATAGGGCTTCGCTGGCCACATCTCCAAGCTGGCGTGGCGGATCCGGCGACTTTCCTCTAAGCGTTCGCGGCACTCAGCAATCGTGGTCACGATTTCCCATGGCACTTCCGAACGCGAGCGGCCATGATATTCCACGCCGCGCGCCAATTCAGAGGCCAACGCCGCCGATTCTTCCGAGGACGCCGTCGCATGGACGATCACATGGCCCAGGGTCCAGGCAATGTTGACCTCGGCCTGATTGCTGGCAAAGGTGTCGTTGGCGCCTGGATCTTTCGCATTGAAGGTGACATCCGCATCCACGCAATCGGCAATCAGCTTCAATTGCGCATCGACCATTTCGTCGGTCAGTTTGCGCAGATCGCTTGAGCTTAGATTGGCGGCCATCTCTGCCATTGTCGTCTCTTTACTGCGGACGCGACTGAAATCGAGCATGATAAACTCTCCTTGCTATTGAACGATGTTGTCTGAAATATCTTTAACAAATATTGGCTAACAGACGACGGATAACAGACCTTGATCAGGTATCTATTATCCGTCGTTTAGCGTTACACTAGTTTACTTTCTGGACAGCGGCAATGATTGGCTACAGCACTTTACGAATCGCTGCCTGGGCTGCGACGGGTTCGTTGAGCCTGGCGCAACTTACGGGCGGCGGTAAAATACGAACCATTCGGCTGCGTCTTTTCCTGCGTAGCTGGCCGTTGTGATGGTTGGGCAGGTTGTGATTCCGCTTTGGCCGCTACTGGCTGTTGCTGGGCATGGGCCGGCTTGTAATTGGACTGATAGCCGCTACGTTGCGATGACGGTCGCTGTGATTGCTGGCGCGACGGCTGCGATGAGTTGCGCGACGCTGGTCGGCGGTTGAAGTTACTACTCGTGGGCATTTCCACGTTCACCGCTTCGAAGCCAGCTACCGTGCGGCGCTCGATCTTAGTGCCGAGCGCCCGTTCGATCTCACGCACCATCTCGGCATCTTCCTGCGACACCAGTGTATAAGCATCACCGGTCTTGGCGGCCCGCCCGGTGCGGCCAATGCGGTGGGTATAAGCGTCAGCTGTATCGGGGATATCGTAGTTGATCACATGCGAAATCTGCGAAACGTCGATGCCGCGCGCCGCAATATCCGTCGCCACCATAATCTTGTAGACGCCGTTACGGAAGCCGTTCATGGCCGCCTGCCGGGCATTTTGCGCCATATTACCCTGCAAGGCTACTGACTTGTAGCCAGCCGCATGCAAATGATCGGCCAATTTCTTGGCACGGTGTTTGGTGCGGGTGAAAATGAGCACAGATTCGGTGTCGGTCTGCTTTAGCAATTGCATCAGCATATCGGTTTTACGCGCTGATTGCACGGGATACAGCGCATGCGAAACGGTCTTGGGCGGGCCTTCAAAATTGATCTCTGCCGTCACCGGGTCGTTGAGCACTTCACTCGACAATTGACGAATATCTTCCGGCATGGTGGCTGAGAAGAGCATCGTCTGACGTTGCACTGGCAAATGGCGCAGGATACGGCGGACGTCGGGCAGAAAACCCATGTCAAACATGCGATCCGCTTCGTCGAGGACGAGCACTTCAATCGCCTTTAGATCAATCGTGCCCTGCCCGATGTGGTCGAGCAAACGACCAGGACAGGCAATCACAATTTCGGTCTGGCCACGCAGGGCGCGGATCTGCGGGACAATGCCCACGCCACCATACACGGTGACACTCCGTAGGCCAGTTTTTTTGCCGAGCGCTACGATAGTTTCATGAATCTGTTCGGCCAGTTCACGGGTTGGGGCAACGATCAAAGCGCGGATCCGACCGCGCGGTCCATTCATCAGCCGTTGCAAGATGGGCAAGACGAAAGCTGCGGTCTTGCCCGTGCCGGTTTGGGCCAATCCCAGAATATCTCGACCCTCGAGACCGGGCGGAATGGTTTGAACCTGAATGGGGGTAGGGGTGGTGTACGATTGCGCTCGCACACCGGCAAAAATTTGAGGATGTAAATTAAAAGATTCGAAATTCACTGAAAGTTTCCTTGGCTAAGTCTCCGTTGTCAACATTGACAAGCGTTGTTAACCGCAACAGAGAGAAAAATGATGAGCCAAGTCGCACGCTCAGCCCTTCTATCGATAAACAACACCTAAGTGTACCACAACTTCTGAATGATTACAAGCTAGATGTGCATTGTTTCACAAACAAACTTTTTATTGGTTATCCCGCAGCCTTGCCAAGGGAAAGTGCGTCACAATTTTCAGATGCGCTGCGCCAGGATTTGCCAGTGATAGCTGGCCGGGTCGGACTGTTGCACATCTTCACAGACGAGCATGCGGAAATCCGTATTCGGTAGATAACGGCTGATCTCGGCGCGGTCAAAATAATGGTGAGGATAATTGGTCTCCTCGTCACCAGGAATCACGAAGGTATTGGGCTCGACCTCATTGCCGCTGTCAAAGCGATAATGACGCGTCGAAAGCAAAGTACAGACGAGATAACCGCCGGGTTTTAGACGGCGCCTGATCTCGGCAATCGTTGCTGTGATGTCCGTGCTCAAGCCGTGATAGATCACATTCCAAGTGAGGATCAGATCAAAGAAGTGTTCGGCATAGGGTAGCTGTGCCATGTCGCGAGTGGTTAGGTGCAGCGTTTGCCCAATCTGTTTTGCCCAGTTTTCTGCATAAACCAGGCCATTTTCGCTGGCATCGATGCCATAGACCTCAAAGCCGTGCTGGGCGAGTAAAATGGCATGGCGACCGACGCCAAACCCCAGATCAAGCACGCGGTGAACGCCCGCTTCCTGGAATTTAGCGAGCAAACTGACGACGAAGGCGTCCGGTTGGAGCCACTTCTGCCGGCCTGCTTCTGTGTTCCATGTCTGGTTCCAGGCTTCCATGCCGATCGTTCCTTTCAATAAGTCATTTTGGACGGTTAATTGATTGATCGATGGCAGAGCGATGGGCGGGTGTGGGAGGGGGATCCCCGCCACTAACCCCCCAAGCAAAGG
>JBBQBY010000542.1:0-4447 GCA_038318235.1 Caldilineales bacterium | reverse complement strand
CATCACCATCAAGAACGAGCCTTTTTTCATCAGGCCAAGCTGCTCCGGCCCGAGCATACCGCGCGTCTCTGGCGTAATTGGGATGGCGACGACGACGACATCCGAACGGCTCATCAGATCGTTGAGGCCATCTAGCAAACGTAACTCGGCTACAGTATCGGGCTTGGTCACAGGGTGCGCGTCCACGGCAATCACATTCATCTCAAAAGCGACCGCCCGCTTGGCCACAGCGCGCCCGATCTGCCCCAGGCCAATGATACCCATCGTCAAGCCGACCAGACCAATGCCAGGTTTCGCCAACGGCCATGCCCAACGCTTGGCCTTTTGTGCTTCGTACAAGGTGGCAAAGTCGCGCGCCAAAAAGACCAACATGCCAAAGGTGTGCTCGGCGATCGTGGTGGCATGGGCGCCGCGCGAATTGGTCACCGTCACATTGCTGTTGACCAGATCCGGCACGTTCTGCATCCATTCGACACCGGCCGCGGGGAAGTGCAGCCAACGCAGTTTTGGCGCGGCCGCAAAGAGTTCGCGGCTGGTAGCGCCAAGGATCACTTCGGTGTCAGCGGCGGCGCGCAGGGCGTCTTCCGGTTTTTGGCCATCGATCAATTCAATTTGGGGAAATAATTGGGCGAGTTCGTCGATAGACTGGGCAATCCAGGGAGCCGTTACTAGGACTTTCATGGGTTTCCTTCCTTCTTGGTAAGTTTGGTAAGCGAGGAAAGAGAGTATACCATATATGGAAAAGTGAGGGTAGCAAGCGATGAGCGGGCCCAGCAATTCTCAATTCGGACGCGGATAAACGCGGATTTGCGCAGATCAAACGATTTGCCGATGGCATACGATATGTGAAAGGTCGAAAAACCGATTTTTTAGAAAAAAATCCGCGTCTATCTGCGTTTATCCGCGTCCGATTTTTTGAATTGAGAATTGCTGGAGTGGGCCAAGTCATTTTTTTTGCAGCAGCAGCAGGAATTTATTCCTGCAAAAAAAGGCACCAAACACCTGGGCGGCCCGATATCCAGGTTTTGTGTTATGCCAATTCGTGATACACTCAAGCTGTGCCATCGCGTTACTCAACTGAATTATCACCGCCCGCAACCAAGGGCAGAAAGCAAGATTATGTCAGCCCAAGCAACGATTGACGACGAAGCGAACGTGCCCGCGTACACCTTACCCGCGCTGCTCACGCTGGAAAATGGCGCGCCAGGTGTTGATGCGCAGACGTGGTTTACCCAGCGGCGACCGGAACTTCTCCACTTGTTTGAAGCCGAGGTTTACGGCAAAATGCCCGGTGCGTTAGGCAGCGAACGTAGCAAAATCAAGGCAGTTGATGAACATGCACTGGATGGTCAGGCAACACGTAAGGAAATCACCATCCATTTCACAGCGAACCCGGCTGATCCTAAACTGCATCTGCTCATCTATCTGCCGAACGGACAAGCTGGCCCTGCCCCAACCTTTCTCGGGCTGAATTTCAATGGCAATCATGCTGTTCATCTGGACCCCGGCATTACGCTCTCCACCCAGTGGATGCGTGATAACGAAGCCAATGGCGTGTTTAATCACTGTGCCACCGAAGCCGCGCGTGGAGTCGAAGCAAGCCGCTGGCCCGTAGAAAAGATTTTGGCGCGCGGCTATGCGCTGGCGACCGCCTATTACGGCGATCTGGACCCAGATTATGACGATCAGTTTCAAAATGGCGTGCAGCCGCTCTTTTACCAAACGGGCCAGACGCGACCCGCGGCGGACGAATGGGGCGCGATTGGCGCTTGGGCGTGGGGATTGCGCCGAGCGCTGGATTATCTGGAAACGGATGCGGCGATCAATGCTCAGCAGGTGGCGGTGATCGGCCATTCACGGCTGGGCAAGGCCGCATTATGGGCCGGTGCGCAGGACGAACGTTTTGCCCTGACGATTTCCAACGATTCCGGCTGTGGCGGTGCGGCGATTTTCCGGCGCTGTTTTGGCGAGACGGTAGCCGTGATCAACGAGCGCTTTCCGCACTGGTTCTGTGACAACTTCAAACAATATAACCACCGCGAAGCGGCGCTGCCCATCGATCAGCACATGTTGCTCGGTCTACTGGCGCCGCGGCCCGTTTATGTGGCCAGCGCTGCCGAAGATCTCTGGGCGGACCCGCGCGGTGAATTTCTGGCCGCCTATCATGCCAGTCCGGTCTATCAATTGCTGGGCGGCACAGGCTTGCCAGCCACAGAAATGCCTGGGTTAAACCAACCGGTCATGGGCTCGATTGGCTATCATATCCGGCCAGGCGGGCATGATGTCACCCTGTACGATTGGGAACGGTTTATGGATTTTGCGGACCGCCATTTTCGCTAACGCAAGGCCGAACATGCCTATAAATTGATTCCGATTGAATGAGGGATTTGTAGGTGCGGTTTTTAACCGCACAGGCTCCGTAAACCCAACCTGATGCGGTTAAAAACCGCACCTACAAGCATACCGGGCCTTTGTGGCGCGCCACAAATATCAAACCTGCACCTGAAATTCGCGGATTTAACCGTGTAACTCCGCGACTTCCTGCCCATCCGTGGTTTTTGAATAGTAGATTCAAATCGGCCAAATTCAAACCTTCAACCAAAGGAATTTACCCGTCATGACCACCAACAAACAGGAAACTTGGCGCAAGACGTTGGCCCAAGCACGGCAGGCGCTACTCACTTTGCTCAATTCGCTCGAACCGGCGCAGTGGGATGCCGCTGTCTTTAGCGAGAATTCCCCCTGGACCGTGGCGACTGCGGTCGGCCATCTGATCGACGGCGAGCGCGGGATGAGCATTCAGGTGCATAAAATTCGCAAAGGTGAACCCACGCTCCCAGAGGGTTTTGACCTGGAGCGCTGGAATGCTGGCGTCCAGAAACGCATTGGCAATCCCAGCCCCGCTGAGTTGTTGGCGGCGTTGGACAGCACACGGGCAAAGACCTTAGAAGAACTCGCCGCGTTAAAAGAAGAGGAATGGGCGCTCAGTGGCCGCCATCCCAGCCGTGGCGTCATTACGATTGAGCAATATTACGCCACGATTGCCGGACACGATCAACTGCATATGCAGGATATTAAGCAGGCTTTAGGCTTGAAATAGCCGGTGACGCGCTGCCCTATTTGTTTCCCAACGGATAACTCACCCACTCAGACAGAGAAAGGCAGCGCCAATGTTGCCGACGCTGAAAGGCATTGGATCGCGCATTGAGCTAACGCTGGCCGGTCCGCTTTCCGACACGATCCGCAAAAACATGCGGATTGAATTGTGGTCAGCCCTGGCGTATGGGGCATTTTACGCCACCACTTTACCATTTTTACCCGTCATTCTGCGTCGCGCCGGGGCATCGGATCTGATGCTGGCGATCTATACCTCGCAACAGTTCGTCGGCTCGGTGCTGACGGCCTTTAGCATCGTGTTGATGCGACGGCGGCGCACCATGAATATCATTGTCGTCTGTTGGCTGATTTCGCGGTCGCTGATCTTGTTTTTCGCCTTTCTGGTCAATCCGCTTTGGATGATTGCCCTGGGCGCGATTTTCTGGTTACTGGAAGCTTTTCCCAGCCCTGGCTACACGCGCGTGCTCCAGAAACTTTATCCCGTCAATGTGCGTGGCAAGGTCATGTCGCTGGTACGCATGGGGCGCATTTCCACGATGGTATTGATCACGCCGTTGGCCGGCTGGGCGCTGGACCATTGGGGCTATCGCATTCTTTTCCCGTTGGGCAGCCTGCTTGGCATCATCTCGGTTCTGCTCTTCACGCGCCTGGATGTCAACGAAGGACCACTGCCGGCCAGGCAGACGAAAACGTTGTCCGAACTCTGGCAGATTCTACGCGACGACAAACGTTTTGCCTATTATCTGCGCTGCTTCGCCTTTTATGGCACCGGCACGTTGCTCTCGTGGACGGTTTATCCACTGATCCAGGTTGATAAACTACATTTATCTTATTCAGAACTGGGGTTATTAGGCCTGGCGCAATCGCTCTGTTGGTTATTGGGCTATCTCTTCTGGGGTAGACTGGTCGATCGGCAGGGTGGGGTGTTCGTGTTGCGCATGAATTGCGCAATTGCGATGGTCGTGCCTTTTTCCTATATCTGGGCGACGAGTAGCTGGATGTTAATACCAGCCTTTATGGTGCAAGGCATTATCAATGCGGGCTGGGATATGGGGCTGATCAACGCCGGCATTCAGCTAGCGGACCCCGAACGCGTGACAGAATACGCCGCGGTCCAGGGGACCGTAGTCGGTGTGCGCGGCATGCTGGTGCCGATCGCGAGCGTCGGTCTGTTACAACTTGGCATCCCGATTGTCGGCATCTTCGCGTTGAGTATTGTCCTAATGACCATCGCTTGGATTATGTTTGGATACGTCAACGCGCCCCTGCCCACCCAACCCACGGCGCTCGCGCGTTATCGCTGGCCGCTGCGCTTTCGCTGGCCGTGGGT
>JBBQBY010000541.1:0-4450 GCA_038318235.1 Caldilineales bacterium | reverse complement strand
GTTTTTCCAATACCTTGACGGCATTGGCCGGTAGATTGATCTTGACATCGTCCACATAATCGGGTGGGGTGAGTGGGACGCGTTGACCTTTGACATTTTCAATGACGGTGAATGGTTTTTTCTTAGGGATAGTTGGCCTTTCAACAGCCTCCGCTGTGGCCGTCCCTCCTTGCATCTGGTTGGACATGCGAGTTTCTCCTTTATGCTTGGTGTGGCCAAGTTATGTCTCCAACTTATTTCAGGCAATTAGCAGATTTGGAGTCCTCTGCGCCTAAAATTTAAGTTGACATTCCCTTGAAACCAGTGTAAAATTTGGGCTTAAAGGAGTGCGGGGCTAGTTTTGCTAGCCCCGCATGATGCTTCGAACTTTAGAACCCGTTGCCTGCAAGCTATAGTTCTAATGCTCGAGAAATGAGTTCATGCACATGTGCATGAACTCATTTTTTGTGCTTTTTCGGATCGACAAGCACATACCCTTGACCAGGTTTCGGCGTAGGCGGCAATGGTTTACCTACAATAGCAGTAATTTCATTGCCCGGCTTTCCACCTTTTGGCCCTACTAATTCATACTGACCAGACGCGGGTGTTGGACTACCGGGTCTCAGTGGTGTCGTTTTTTTCGACATTGGATTTTCCTCCTTTCTCTAGATTAGGCAGCAGCATTGCCACCCACTTTTGTGGATAAGCTTTTTGCTTATCCACAAAAGTCGACTGCGATGCTGCTTTCTGCGCTAGACTGCTTAACGCCCCATGAGCCGATCAATTTCGGTGCGAACTTCGGCTACATCGTTCATGTTGAGGTAGACACTGGCAAAGCGAATATAGGCAACCTGGTCGAGATGAGCCAGGTGATCCAAGACCATGTTGCCGATGACGGTGCTGGCTACTTCGGAGCGACCCATGCCTTGTAAGGCTTCCACGATCTGGCTGACCACATGCTCAATCGTGTCGCTGCTGATCGGGCGTTTGGCCGCCGCAACCTGGATGCCAGATTGCAACTTCTGTCGGTCAAAAGGCTCGCGCCGCCCATCGCTTTTGGTGACCAATAGATTGGCCGCTACATGTTCATAGGTCGTAAAGCGCTGATTGCATTTTTCACATTGACGGCGGCGGCGAATCGCATCGCTGGCATCGCGGGTGTCGATCACTTTGTGTTGGTCGTGACCACAATGGGGGCATTCCATGGCAGATACCTATACCTATTCTATATCTATTTTATATCCAAACTCTATATCTATACCTACATATTGTGCTTTTTTTTACAATAACCACTACATATTGTTTGTGGGATGAAAGTATAGCATAGGTATATAATGCTGGCAAATACGAAACGCTTGTTCTACCAGACCAAATCAGGGTATTTATGGCTATGGTGCAAAAATTTAATGTAGCAAAAAAACAAGGTGTGTAAGGAGTCGGCCGAGGCAAGCCAAGGCGCGGTAGAAAACCCAATCAGACAGAGGCGTCCCCATTCTTTTATTCCAAGAATGAGGACGCTGAGGAAGGCTAAAAAGTACGCTTAATTTGCGAAAATTATTGACGAGGATCGCCGCATCAGGCCCATGCTGAGCGATCTATGCAGATTCACATGGTATGGTGTGGCGCGAGTAAATGTACAGTAGGACAGTAAGGACAGTGGGACAGTAAGGACAGTGGGACAGTAAGGACAGTAGGACAGTATGACAGTAAGGACAGTGTTGTGCTGTCCCACTGTCCTTACTGTCCTATGCCGCTCTATCGGCCATTACTCCGATTACGGCGCAGAAAAGCTGGAATGTCCAAATCTTCCCGGTCGAACGTGCGCACGGTGTAGTCTGGATTCGGCTTTGGCGGTGGCTCGGCGCGTCCGCTGGTTGGGCGTGAATCATAGGGACGTTGATTGGCATAATTCGTGGCTTGCTCTGGCGGCTTGGGTTTGTCGAAACCGGTGGCAATCACGGTGATCTGCACTTCATCCTTCATCGAAGGATCAATGACGGCGCCAAAAATAATCTGCGATTCTGGGTGTGTGTTGGCGCGAATAATTTCGGCGGCTTCGTTTACTTCAAAGAGGCTCAGGTCATCACCACCACGGATGTTGAATAGGATCGAACGCGCGCCATCGATCGAGACATCGAGCAGCGCGCTGTGGATCGCCTGATTAGCGGCATCCTTGGCGCGATTCTCACCGGCGCCGCGCCCAATTGCCATCAAGGCCGCGCCCCCTTCAATCATCACGGCGCGCACGTCGGCAAAGTCCAAGTTGATTAAACCTGGAATGGTAATCAATTCGCTGATCCCCTGAATACCTTGACGTAACACATCATCGGCGGAACGGAAAGCCTGATTGATACTGGCCTTTTTGTCCACCACTTGTAACAGGCGGTCGTTCGGGATCGCGATCAGCGTATCTACATTGCGGCCCAATTCGGCCATCGCGCTTTCTGCGGTACGGCGGCGATGGCTGCCTTCAAAGGTAAAGGGCTTGGTCACGACGCCAATCGTTAAGGCGCCCAGGTCGCGGGCAATGTTGGCAATGATTGGTGCGGCGCCGGAGCCGGTGCCACCGCCCATGCCAGCCGTCACAAAGACCATATCTGAGCCTTTGACCATCTCTTGAATCTCTTCTCGGCTCTCCTCGGCCGCCCGTTGGCCAATCTCTGGATTGCCGCCGGAGCCTAGCCCTTTGGTCAGCTTTTCGCCAATGCGCAGCCGTTGCGGGGCGTTAGATAGCATCAGTGCTTGTGAATCGGTGTTGACAGCGATAAATTCAACGCCCTGAATGCCTTCTTCGATCATACGGTTGACGGCGTTTTGCCCACCGCCACCAACACCGACCACTTTAATTTGGGCGAAATTCTCCACATAGGGCGGGGCTGCGTTTTTACGGGTCATATAAAAGCTCCTTGTCAAATAAAAAACAAATAAAGCGAAGCGAGAATAGTCTGTGTGATAAGAGCGTTTTGATTTACGATTTACGATTTTTGATTTACGAAGTTGTTACGTCGCCATAAACTCTTCTGCTTTCTAAAATCATTTGTCGAAAACAGAAGAATCTATAAAGTCGAGGTTACCTCGTAAATCAAAAATCGTAAATCGTAAATCATTTCATCCTGGCAAAAGATTTTTTAGCCAGCGCATCGTCTGGCCGGCCCAGTCGATGCTACTGGTGTTCGCTTCGGCGGCGAAGCGACGGTGTACGGCGCGGGCGTCTTCATGCAGGCCCCAAAGCAACAGACCAATGCTTGTGGCATAGGTCGGCGATTGTAAGTTGCGACTGAGACCATTAATCGGCAGATGGCTGGCTGGCATCCCAATCCGCGCCGGCATGCCTAAAATTTCGCGACTGAGTTCGCTCAAGCCGGACAACTGGCTAGAGCCACCGGTAAAGACGATGCCGGCGGGCAACTGTTCAAGATAGCCGCTGCCTTCTAATTTCTTATGGATGATTTCCAGCATTTCGGTGGCGCGTGCTTCTAAAATTTCAGCAATGAAACGGCGACTGAAGCTACGTTCTGCTTTCTCACCGAAAACATTGGCCCAGACCTTTTCGTCTTCGGCCACTCGTTCTGGCAACACGGTGCCATAACGCAGTTTTAATTCTTCGGCGGTTTCAAACGGGGCATGTAACACATTGCCCAAATCGTTGGTGAGGTGGTTGCCACCCATATCCAAGATCACCGTATGGCAGAGACCGTCCTCGCGGAAAATGGCCAGATCGGTGGTGCCACCCCCCATGTCTACCACGGCTACACCCATGCGCCGTTCTTCGGGCTTTAAGACGGCTTCGTTGCTGGCCAAAGGTTCGAGCACTAACTCATCGATGTCAATCCCGTGCGCCACCACACATTGCACCAGATTATTGATGGCCGTGCTGCTGCCGGTCACAATATGCGCATCAACTTCCAAGCGATAGGCGCTCATGCCGACCGGATGTTGGACCCCGCTCTGACCGTCTACGGTCCATTGGCGGGCGATTGTATGGATCACCTCTTGATTTTGCGGCAGCGCTACCGCGCGGGCTCCTTCCAGCGCGCGCTGCATATCCTGACCAGTTACGCCATGCCGCCGGTCAACGGGGCTGACGCCTTTGCTGTTCAGGGTGCCAATGTGGCTGCCGGCAATGCCCACATAAGCATTGACGATCTGTTGTCCCATCTCGCGTTCGCACTTTTCTACAGCCTCGGCCACCGCTGCGGTCACTTCGGGCACATTCATGACGACGCCCCGGCGAATGCCACGACTTTTGGCCTGGCCCTCGCCAAGGATGCGCAGGGTCATGTTGCCCAGGCTGTCATGCGTTACCTCGGCGGTTAGGGCGCAGATTTTAGTTGTGCCAATATCGATGGCGGAAATGGTCTCTTGCACGGTAAACCTCATTATGTTACAACTTGTATGTGGTGTGTCCATCCACCTTGAACACGCAAAATCCTTACAACTGATTTGATCGGTTAATCAAACGCGCCAGCAA